>JBBKXR010000200.1:0-16636 GCA_037969585.1 Verrucomicrobiales bacterium | reverse complement strand
CGACGTTCGGGACGGCTTGCAAAGCCATCCTACGGTGCATTTTGGGGTGAGACGTTGCGTAGGATGGGATTGCATCCCGCGTTGAGTTGGTTTCCTGAAATCCGGTATGGGAGAATTTGGCAAGCCGTGCTTCAATTGGGACATGAATACCCGTCGCCGTTTCATCAAAACCGCTGCTGCCGCTTCGGTCGCAGCAGCTGTCACGAATTCCCGGTCGGCCGAGGCTCGGAAACCGAACATCCTCTACGTTTTTTCGGATCAGTGGCGCGCCAGCGATCACGGCTACGCAGGCAATACCGATGTGATGACGCCGAATCTGGATCGATTGGCCTCGCAGAGTGTGAATTTCACTCACGCCGTTTCCGGGATCCCTGTTTGCTGTCCTCACCGGGCGTCGCTGATCACCGGAAAATACCCGTTAACTCACGGCTTGTACCTGAATGACCTTTCGCTGTCGCCCGAACATCGCAGTGTCGCGCATTGCTTGAATGACGTCGGCTACACCACCGGGTGGATCGGTAAGTGGCACATCGACGGTCAGGGGAGAAATGAATTTACCCCCCCAGAGCGACGTCAGGGCTTTCAGTACTGGCGGACGCTGGAGTGCACCCACAACTACAACGACTCACCTTACTACGGAGATTCTCCCGAAAAGAAACACTGGCAAGGCTACGATGCCATCGCTCAAACAGCTGATGCGCAAAGCTATATCGAGAATTATTCTCAGTCCGATACCGAGCAACCATTCGCTCTATTTTTGTCATGGGGACCGCCCCACGCTCCGTATCTGACCGCGCCCGAGTCGTACCGGAAGCAGTATGCAGACAAGGACATTACGCTGCGCAAAAATGTTCCTGACGATCACCACGAAGCGGCGCAGCGGGATTACCGGGGCTACTATGCCCACATGACAGCGCTGGATGATTGCATGGGCGATCTTCTCGAGACGCTGGAGGCTACCGGACTCGCTGACAACACGATCGTCGTTTACACTTCCGATCACGGCGACATGCTGCACACGCGCGGAGCGATGAAAAAGCAGCAGCCCTGGGACGAGTCATTGCGGGTGCCTTTTCTGGTGCGCTGGCCGGAGAAGCTGAACAACCAGCCGCGCGATATCTCGATGCCGATCGATACGCCAGACATCATGCCGACCTTGCTGGGCTTGGCTGATATTGAAATTCCAAAAGATGTCGAAGGCATCGATCGCTCCAAAGTGATTCTTGGATCCGAGCAGCCGGATGCCGACCACGCTGCCTTGATGACTTGTCCGGCTCCCTTCGGGCAATGGAGCCGAGAACAAGGCGGACGCGAATACCGTGGCGTACGCACCACTCGCTACACCTACTGCCGCGATCTCGAGGGGCCGTGGTTGCTCTACGACAATGAAGCCGACCCGTTTCAGATGACTAACCTCGTCGATCAGGACGCGCATGCAGAGCTTCAAAAGAAACTCGATGGCCGGCTCAACGAACTCTTAGAAAAGACCGGTGATGAATTTCTACCCGGTCCGGAGTTGATCAAGCGGTCCGGCTATGTCGTTAATCCCAAATCCGGAACGGTGAACTATAATATTCCGTTTGATCCGGCGAACTACACGAAGAGTCCGCTCGTCTAGGACGGGTGGTGTCGACTGGCCATCGTTGAATCGTGGGGCATCAATCCGGCCGCTCATCGCGCTATTTTCCGTCGCCGGCCCGGGCCGACGACGACTCGCGTACGATGAGCTTACCTTTCAGAGTGATTCGTAGCACAGGTGTTTTGGGATATCTTATCCGACGGATCATCACGTCGGCGGCAGCTCTGCCGATGTCATGGCATGGTTGCTGGTAGCTGGTCAGTGGGACACTGAGCAGGGAGGCGTATTGCACATCGTCGAAGCCGCAGACTTTGACCTTTTTCGGGATCTCTGCTCCGGCGTCGAGGAGGCTGCGCAGCAGGGTGCTGGCGGTGGCGTCGTTGGCGCAGATGACGCCATCCACTCCGCTGGTGAGGAGCTCTTGAGCGGCCTTTCCCGGTTGCTCGGTGAGGTCGTTGACGCTCATCAAGCTGGTCGGATCGAGCCCGCGCTGCAGGAGAGCTTCGCGGCAGCCCATGCGGCGGAGATGGATTGTTGCAGCGGGGTTTCCGCGGGTGACGAAGGCGAGGCTTTTACAGCCCTGGTCGAGCAGGTGCGTGGCGACGATGTAGCCGGCCTCGACGTTGTCGATGCCAATCATTTCAAATGAGGTCTGGCGCGGCCAGCGGTAGATATCCCGGTCGAGCAGCACGACATGGATTCCTTCAGCGGTGAGGCGTTTGATGATCTTCAGGTTGAAGGTCGACGGATCGTCGATGTGTTCAGTAGGGGCGAAAAAGACACCCTGAACTTTGGCTTCGATGAGTTGATCGGTGAGCGACTCTGCCAGTTTCTTCAGATCGTCGGCGTGGCTGAGGTCAGACGGACTGAGGATGCGCATGCCTTCGATACCAGCTGCTTCTGCGATGCTGGCGCAGATCGGTTGGAAAATCTCAGTCTGCGATAGTTGTGGGATCAGTAGGCCGGCCAACAGCGTAGACTTGCCGGGAGCGAGAACCTTGGTGCCGAAGCCGGCCCTGCGTTGGACCAGTTTTTCATCGCTCAAGCGTTTGAGCGCACGGGAGATGGTGGGCCTTGAAACTCCGTATTCTCGGCACAGTGCGCTCTCGGTGGGCAGTAAATCTCCGGGCAGAAAGCTCTGATCTTGAATCTTATGCAGCAATTCCTTGTAGATCTGTAAGTACTTTGGATGTGAGTCAGTCATGGATTAAATGTAATGGAAATGTAAACAAAAAAATGGCTAATTGTAACATTTGTTAGAGACAAAAATATCGCAATAGGGTTACATCGTGTCAAGGGGCAGATGCCCGATCAGAGCAAAGAATTTTCGACTCGATGAACGCAGCACCTAAAATCGCAGGAATCGGAGAAATCCTCTGGGACATATTCCCCGACGGTGGACGCCTTGGAGGGGCTCCTACAAATTTTGCCTGCCACTGTCAGCAACTGGGCGGCGATGCCTATCCGGTAAGTTGCGTCGGTGACGACGAACTTGGCCAGCAGACTCTCGTCGAACTCGGGCAACTGGGAGTAAGTGGCGATCTTGTGCAGCAAAGTGCCACCCATCCGACGGGGCGAGTGCTGGTCTCTCTCGACGGGGCCGGTAAGCCTTCCTACGATATTCTCGATAATATGGCGTGGGACCATTTGGCGTTCACTCCTGAATGCCAAGCACTGGCGGAATCCCTCGACGCAGCCTGCTTTGGAGTTCTCGCCCAGCGGGCCGCCGATTCGCGCGATACGATTCGCACTTTTCTTCGCCATATGCCTGAGCCTGCGCTGAAGATTTTCGACGTCAATCTACGCGAGCAGTTTTTCTCGAAACAGCGGATCGAAGCATCCCTGCAACTCGCCACTATTCTCAAGCTCAGCGATGAGGAGCTACCGATCCTCGCTGGATACTTTGAACTGGACGGCGAAGTAACGGATCAGTTGGTCGCTCTTCGCGAGCGTTTCGGGCTGAACTTGGTCGCCTACACACGGGGGCGCGACGGCAGCCTGCTGGTCGGCGCGGAGGAAGTAAATGAAACCGACGGTTTCGAAGTAACCGCGATCGATTCCGTCGGTGCCGGCGACTCGTTCACGGCAGCTCTCTGCATGGGACTTCTGAACGGACTAAGCCTCGCTGAGGTAAACAGTTTCGCAAACAAGGTAGCCGCCTTCGTCTGCTCGCAAAAAGGAGCCTGTCCAAAACTCCCCGGACACTTCACTCTCAAATAACAATCCCACCACCCGATACGCCATGGACCAGAATAAGAATTTTGAACAATTCGAAGATGTCAGCGAAGAGCAATTGCCGATCGCAAAACACAAGCTTCACGGGTGGCGACACTTTGTCGGTCTGTATGCTGGCGAACACATCGCTGCCACCGAGTTCGTCATTGGTGCCACCTTTGTCGCGCTTGGCGCCAGGACGATGGACATCCTGCTCGGTCTCTTGATCGGCAATATCCTCGCGATTTTGAGTTGGACGCTGATCACTGCGCCCATCGCCACCCAGACGCGGCTGAGTCTTTACACCTACCTTGACAAGATCGCCGGCGACTCGATGACCAAGCTCTACAACTGGGCCAATGTCGTCATTTTCACGGTCATCTCGGCTGCGATGATCACCGTGTCGAGTACGGCGGTGAGGTTTCTATTTAAGATCCCTGCGCAGTTAGATTGGTACCCGACCAACGCAATGTTCGTCCTCGTCGTGCTGGCGGTTGGCGTCGTCGTTGTATTCGTGGCGATGTATGGCTTCAATGCCGTTTCCGAATTCTCGGGGATCTGCGGACCATGGCTGTTTGTCATGTTCGGCGCGGGTGCTCTGGTGATGATGCCGGCGCTGGCCGAATCGGTTTTGGGAACCACGGTGCTTAGCGGTTTCCGGGATTTCATCACCATTGGCGATCAATCGGTTTGGACCGGCGTGAACGCCGCAGGAGAGCCGGGCATCGGCCTGCTCGAAGTGATCGGCTTTGCCTGGGCCGCGAATACCATCACCCACTTTGGTCTCATCGATATGGCTCTGCTGCGCTACGCCAAAAAACCAATCTATGGTCTGTGCACCAGCTCTGGCATGCTGTTCGGTCACTTCATCGCCTGGATCGCTGCCGGCATCATGGGGGCCGGCACGGCGGTGCTGGTGAAGAAATCGATCATCGAACTGGATCCGGGCGACGTCGCTTACCAGGCGCTCGGGCTTTCCGGGTTTGTCATCGTCATCATCGCCGGTTGGACCACCGCAAACGCGAATCTCTACCGCGCCGGCCTGGCCGCTCAGGCGATTTTTCACAAGCACTCGAGGAAAAAGACCACGTTGGCCGTCGGAGTGGTGACGGTGATCGTTGCCTGCTTCCCGTTCGTTTTCGGCAAGATGCTGCCTTTGCTCACCTACGCCGGGCTGCTCGTGGTTCCGGTCGGCGCCATCGTCTTTGCCGAGCACGTCATCTTTCCGCGCATCGGTTTCAATCGCTACTGGGTCAGCTATCGCAAACTGACCCACAGCACGCCGGCGGTTGCCTCGTGGGGCGTGGGACTGGTGTTTGGGTTTGGGCTGAACGCCCTCAACGTGATGTCGTTCTACTACCTGTTCCTACCAACCTGGATCGTTACCATCATCGTCTACACGCTGCTCGCCAAACGCTACGGCGCGGCCGAAGACTATACCGCAGAAAAGGCGGCGATGAAAAAGCAGGATCAGCTGGTCGAGGCCTACCACGAACACCAGGCAGAGATCGCCAAGCCGATCGTCACGGACACTTCCATCCTGTCCAAATCACTGCACTGGATCGCACGAGCCAGCCTTGCCATCACCATGGTGCTCGCGTTGATCACCATGTTCGGAAGTCCCGATATGGCAGCTTACGAGGGCAACCGTGACACCTTCTACCTTTACGGTTTCATCTGCACAATTGTCTATTTTGTCGCGGCCTACTGGGCGCTGCGCCGCCAGAAAGCCATCCAATCCTGAATCACCCTATCGAGGCTCAACTTATGAAAAATCTCATCCGATTGAATCAGAAAAACCTTCCGCACTTGCCCGAGTCGGTCAGCCGACCAACCTACGAGCGGAGCAAGCTAACCGCCGGCATCATGCATATCGGGGTGGGGGGATTTCACCGTTCGCACGAGGCCTGCTACACCGACGACCTTCTGGAAAAAACCGGAGCGACCGACTGGGGCATTTGTGGAGTCGGGCTCCGCGAAGCTGACCGCAAGATCGCCGACGTTCTGAAACGGCAGGACTACCTTTACACCCTGATCGTCAAACACCCGGACGGACGAATCGAAAACCGCGTGATAGGATCGCTGATCGATTTCATGCTCGGCTGTGATGACCCTGTAGCGGTTACCGACAGGATGGCGGACGCGGCGACAAAAATCGTCTCGCTGACGATCACCGAAGGTGGCTACAACTTCAACTCCGCGACCGGCGAGTTTGATTTCAAAAACCCCGATGTGAAGCACGATCTGGTGCATCCCGAAAGCCCGACGACCGTGTTTGGGTATCTCACCGAGGCACTAAAAAAACGCCGTGCCGCGGGTCTGCCGGCGTTCACCATTCAGTCGTGCGACAATATTCAGCACAACGGCGATATGACCCGCAAGATGCTGCTCGCCTTCGCCGAAGAACAGAGCCCCGAGTTGGCCGAATGGATCGAAAGCGAAGTCAGCTTCCCCAATGCCATGGTCGACCGCATCACTCCGGTGACCACGCCGGTCGACATCGAATCCCTCGAAAATGAAGTTGGATTGAAGGACAAGTGGCCGGTCACCTGCGAGCCGTTTTGCCAGTGGGTCATCGAAGATAAGTTCTCCAACGGTCGACCGGAGTGGGAAGCGGTTGGTGCGCAGTTTGTGCCCGACGTTACCCCTTACGAAACGATGAAAATCCGTCTGCTCAACGCGGGCCACTCGGTCGTTGGATTGCTCGGCGCGCTGCATGGGCATCAGACCATCGATGGCTGTATGGCCGATCCATTGTTCGCCACGTACTTGCGCCGCTTCATGGATTTCGAAGCCACCCCGGTTCTCGATCCGGTCGACGGCATCGACCTCGAGGATTACAAGGACTCGCTGATCGAGCGCTTCGGCAATCCGAACATCAAGGATAGCGTCACGCGCATCTGTCTGGGAAGTTCCGACAAGCTGCCGAAATTTATCATCCCGACTATTACTGAAAATCTCGAGCGGGGAGGCAGCATCGAATACGCCACTCTGGTGATCGCCGCCTGGTGCTACTACTCCGACAAAGGAGTGAACAAAGACGGCAAGAAGCTCGAAATCGTCGATGACATGAAGGACGAACTGCATAAAGCGGCAGCGGGAACCGCGAGAAACAAGCTCTCTTTCCTCAAGCTTAAATCAGTCTTCGGCGGGCTCGCTCGTAACAAGACGTTTACCGACGAATACAGTCGTAAGATCGACGCTCTCTACGAAAACTCCGACATCGCTCAGCAGATGCAGGCCCTGCTCTTCGGGAGGGAATAGTCCGCCGGTATGGCTAACCAGATAACTAGAACTCGTCCGAACCCGGGCGTGAAGGCACCCTCGTGCCCCTGACAAAGACACCACATCTAACCCCTGCGAATCAGAAAAATGAAATATCAATCAACCATTATTGCTGTTGTCGTCGCTGCTACTACGGGACTTCTCCCTGCGACTGGAGAAGAGCTGGAAACGACATCCTCAGCTAAGCACCCATCCATATCCGCTATCGCTACGGCGACTGCCGACGAAGCGCCCCAGTTCGACGATTACCTCCTCGGAGACTTGTTCGGCGCGCGCACTAGTCTGGTGCAGTCCGGCATCACGCCATTCCTCTACTACGACTCCATCTTTGCCGGTAATGTTTCCGGTGGACTCAGTACTGGCGAAGCGTTTACCGGGCAAGTCTACGCCGGCGTCGATCTGGATCTGGAAAAGCTGATCGGCTGGTCCGGGGCCACCATGAAGATTTCTATGGTCAATCGTCATGGCGAAAGCGCCAGCGAAGATGTCGGCGGCATATACGACCCGATGTGCATCTATGGCGGACAGGTCAGCTACCTCTACCAGTTCTTCCTTGAAAAGACCTTCGGCGAGCAGTGGTCGGTGAAACTGGGTCGCTTGTCGGCCGATAACGACTTCCTCGACAACGAGCTGTATCGCTATTCGCTAAGCACCGCCATCAACGGTCCGATGCGCGCCACCCTGCTGGAAAACTCGATTACTTCGTTTCCTTACCCTGTTTGGGGTGGCCGAGTGAAATACAATCCTTCCGATGAACACCAGCTTCAGATCGGAGCGTATCAGACCGGTGACGGGCAGTGGGACTTCACCGAACACGGAACCGATCTCAGCATTCGTGGCGATGATGGCGTCTCGGTGCTGGCGCAGTACGACTGGACACCACAGATCTTCGATCGGCAGGCCCGGTTTTTCGCTGGAGCGATCAATACCTTTCGGGAGTTCGACAACTTCGACGGTGCCGGGACCACCGATTTTCTGTTTCGTGCCTATATCCACGGCGACGTAGAGATCGCCGATGGTCTGAGGGTGTTCGGCTTTGCGACCTATTCCGATCAAGATGAGGTCGCCAAGACGCCGCTGCAGGTCAGTGGTGGCATCAACTACAAAGGAATGATTCCCGGACGCGCCGCCGATCACAGCATGTTCTTTGTCACCTATGGCCAGCTCAGTGACGCCTACGGCAAGTCCATCGGCAAAGACGTCGATCATGAAATGGTCTACGAGCTCGGCCACCGCATTCAACTGACGTCGTCGTTCTACATCCAGCCGTCCGTGCAATACATCCAGCAACCCGGTGGTAGTGGCGACATCGAAGATGCCGTGGTCGTTGGCGCCTGGATCGGTATCGCTTTCTAACCTGTAGAGCGAGCGATGGAAGAACTGCAGCGGGTGTTGTGGCGCGAAACGGACTTGTCGGCGAAATGATTATCTTTAGAAAGTTTCGACAGCTTGTCCTTTCTGCAAAATCCCGTTCGTCATGCTAATAGAGACAGACGTTGATCTCGCCGAGCAGCTTGTGGCGCTCGTCGAGAACGACTGAAACAAATCGAACCTAAACTCAACGACCCAACCAAGACCCAATTGCTATGAAACCCATTATCGAACCTTATTTATTTTTCGACGGCTGCTGCGAACAAGCCGTCGAGTTCTACGTCGAGCACCTCGGAGCCGAGGTGGTAATGATGATGCGCTACAAGGATTGTCCCGATCCGCTGCCGCCGGGCATGGATTCCGAGGAGAATGCCGACAAGGTGATGCACGTGACTTTCAAAATTGGCGAGAGCACGGTGATGGCGTCCGACGGCGGCTGCGGTGACGGTGACGAAAAAGTCCATTTCGCAGGATTTTCCCTGTCGCTGGGATTGTCCGCAGAGGCGGAGGCAAAACGCGTGTTCGAACTGTTATCGAAAGACGGCAAAGTCGACATGCCGTTGGACAAAACGTTCTGGTCGCCGTGCTTCGGAATCGTCACCGATCGCTTTGGCATCAGCTGGATGATCACCGTTGCCCCAGCGGACTGATCTTGATCAAAATCTAACATCCCGAAAAACGACTATGAGCCAATACATCGACGGGTTCGTCATCCCCGTATCCAAAGACAAAATAGACGCTTACAAAGCGACCGCTACCCGGGCTGCCGCCATCTGGAAAGAACACGGTGCGCTCGAGTATCGTGAGTGCGTCGGCGATGATCTCGACATCGAAGATCAAGTGCCGTTCCCGAAACTCGCCGGTGCAAAGGCGGATGAAACCGTGGTGTTTGCCTACGTGGTATTCGCTTCGAAGGAATCCCGTGATGCAGTGAACAAGAAAATCATGACCGATCCCCGCATCGCAGAACTCTTCGAGGAAGTGGGCCGTATCTTCGACTGCACACGCATGGCTTACGGCGGCTTTCAAACCTTGGTTCACGAATAGAAAACGAATTCACATGAACAACGACAACCCACAAAAACCCACGGACGAATACCTGCTACTCATCCGCGGCACCCATTGGAACCACGGCATGTCGCCGACCGAATTGCAGAAATCGATGACCGATTTTTATGCCTGGGTCGATGGCCTCTCCGCCGCTAAAATTCTCCGTGGTGCCCAGCCATTGATGGAAGAAGGCAAGTTGGTCACCGGCAGTCAAGGCGCTGCGGTCACGGACGGCGTGTTCGTCGAATCGAAGGAAGCCATCGCCGGTTATTTTCAGCTAGCCGTGACATCAATGGAAGAGGCGCTCAACCATGCGCGCGCCTGCCCGATTCTCGAATACGGCGCCGAAGTCGAAGTCCGACCGATCGCCGATCTATGTCGTCCGATGGCGGAAGTTAAACAGGCTGAGTGCGACGAGGGGAGGCAAGCATCATGAAATCGATTGTCTCTTGTCTCTGGTTTGATGGCGCGGCCGAAGAAGCTGCGGAGTTCTATGTCTCTCTGCTGCCGGATTCGCGCATCGACCGCGTCATGCGTTCACCTGCCGACACTCCGAGCGGTGCCGCGGGTTCCGTTCTGACCGTTGAGTTCACCCTGATGGGGCGTGAGTATTTTGCGCTCAACGGCGGACCCGGAATAAATTTTAACGAAGCCATTTCGTTGATGATAAATTGTGAGAATCAGGAGGAGGTTGACCGCCTCTGGTCGGCTCTCACCGATGGCGGATCCGAAGTTCAATGCGGATGGCTCAAGGATCGCTGGGGCCTTTGCTGGCAGATTGTGCCGACCCGACTGATCGAACTTTTGAATGATCCTGACAGTGATCGAGCGCGCCGTGCGCAGGAAGCCATGATGGGCATGGTCAAGATCGACATCGCCGAATTGGAGCGGGCGGCTGACGGTGAATGAATTGGCAAAACCGCTGATGACAAACAAACGAAATCCCGTCCATTGGTCGTCGACACTGAAGGCAATATGATCGGTCTGCATTCACCCTATTAGTGTCGTGCCGATGGAGCGGGATATTTCGGACGATTTCTTTCGGAAGGAAAGTGCGCGGTTGGTGACGATGCTGACGCGACGCTTCGGGGTGAATCGTCTCCAGTTCGCTGAGGATGTCACCCAGGAGGCGCTGGTCCGCGCGTTGCAGTCATGGCCTTATCGGGGCTATCCAGACAATCCATCGGCGTGGCTGAGTCGGACGGCGAACAATCTGGCGATCGATCAGCTCCGCCGCGAGAAGCGCTGGCGGGATAAAGAAACCGGCATCGCGCAAGAGAGTGACCGTTGGCATTCTATCGGAGCAGAGCAGGCTGATAATCCTGAACAGGAGGGCAATGCCATCGCCGATGACACCTTGCGCATGCTGTTTGTTTGTTTTCACCCTCAACTCTCGAAAGAGGCGCAAACGGCTTTAGCCCTGCGCACCCTGTGTGGACTGAGTCCGGCGGAGATCGCTGCCGCATTTTTCTCCTCCGAGGCCGCGATCAGCAAGCGTCTGGTCCGCGCCCGCCAACGCATTCGCGAACTGGACCTGCCGTTCACGGTGCCGGAGCTGTCCGATTTGCCAGACAGATTAGATGGCGTCCTGGGCGCCCTCTATCTGCTGTTCAACGAAGGCTATAAGGCATCGTCCGGGGATCAATTGGTGCGGGTAGAACTTTGCAACGAGGCGATCCGGTTAACCACTTTGTTGGCGGAACATCCTGCCACGAATCTTCCCCACACCCTCGCTTTGCTAGCGCTGATGCAACTAAATTCAGCTCGCCTGGGCTCGCGCACCGACGAGGCGGGGCATCTGCTGCGTCTCCACGAACAGGATCGATCATCATGGGATCGAGAACTGATTCAGCGTGGGATATTCTATCTGGCACAGTCCGGACAGGGAGAGACGATGAGCGAGTATCATTTGAAAGCCGGCATCGCAGCCTGTCACTGCATTGCGGAGGACGACGTCTCGACGGACTGGCAACGCATTCTCACGCTTTACGACCAGCTCGTATTGCTGGCAGATTCGCCGGTCGTACAACTCAACCGTGCGGTCGCGGTCGCTCGAGTTCGCGGCGTGCAAAGCGGACTGGATGCTCTTGCGGAATTACCGTTGGAGTCCTACTACCTGCTTCACGCCGTTCGTGGTGCCTTCGAGACTGAGCTCAATCACAAGTCGGCGGCGCTGGCCCACTTTCGAAGAGCAGAGGAGAGGGCTCCGTCCGACTCCGAGCGAGAATTCCTGGCGCGACGGATCGCTGAGTGTGAGAGTTCTTGAACGACCGGCCTGCTTCCAGAAGTCGGTGTGGCGCACTGTCATCAGCGCCATTCCAGTCTCCCTCCATTTTTGGAGGCACAGACCGAAGCCTCCTGAATTTGCAAGGAGCCGGCGCTACCGGGATTTCAGCAGCTTTTCAAACGTAGTGACAAACTTCCGCGCCTTTTCGGAGATCGAGTCGATGCCCTGGCTGGCGCATTTCTCGATCTCGATGAAACTGCTGCGAAGCTCCTTGTCGCCGGGCTGAAATTCAAAGTGGGCCATCGCCCATCCGTCGAACTGACGCTCGGCAATGGGATAGGAGTAAATCGTGAACACGTCCGTATGACGATCATCAGCGCGAATCGTCTCGAAGATTTCGTTTACCGACTGTTCCGGCCCTTCGAGGACTTGCATGAAGTGATGATCTTCGTAGATCAGCATTCCCGAAAGACCCAGTCGCGGGTTGTTTCGCCGTGCCTGTTCGAGGATCTCCGGCAGTATTGGTTGAGTCGTCTCTCCCGAGGCTCGACTGAAATAAAGGAGCTGAAAAAGGGGGTGTTCCATCGCGATCAGGGGTTGAAATGTTCGATTGCCCACTCATCGCTTCCGATTCAAGGAAACTTTCAAACAAAGGAACTCTTTCGCTGTAAAGCACTTGTAAAGCAATCCCTAATTAGAGCGGTCTGGGCATCACCAGTGCCGCGACGAACTCAACACGATCGATGCCTGTGCGTCAGATTTCGGAGGCGGCGTGCCGCTGATCCCTTGCCATCAAATCGATGCCGCATCCGAGCGCACCGGCGAAGAGGCCTCGATAACCAGAGAACCGTAGCGTTCAGCGGGTCGAAATTTACTTTCATCGTTGAAGTTCTTTGGCACACTGATTCCGTTCGTCACAAAGCAGTCCCCGAAAATCAGTCTAAGATTAAAAATAAATCCAAGACCCTATGCCGATCCATCCAAACGCCGGAAAGCCCGTTCCTAGAAAAGACCTGACCGATGTCGCTGAGTTGATCAGCCTCTACTACGAGGTCCAACCGGATGTCGAGAACCCGGATCAGAAAGTGGCGTTTGGAACCTCGGGGCATCGCGGTTCTTCCTTGAAGGACAATTTCACCGAAGCCCACATCAAGGCGATTTCCCAGGCGATCTGCGAATATCGTGCGTCGCAGGGCATCACCGGTCCGCTGTTTATTGGCAAAGATACGCATGCGCTTTCGACCCCCGCGGAAAAGACTGCTCTACAGGTTTTTGCCGGCAACGGAGTCACCGTGCACATCGACAAAGACGGTGGCTACACGCCGACGCCAGTGATTTCCCACGCAATCCTGGGATACAACGCAGATCGAAACGACGGACTGGCGGACGGCGTAGTCATCACGCCGTCGCACAATCCGCCGGACAACGGCGGCTTCAAATACAACCCGCCGAACGGTGGTCCCGCCGATACCGATGCCACCAGTTGGGTCGCCGAGCGCGCCAACGAACTGCTGCGTGGCAATAACGCTGAGGTGAAATCGCTGTCCTACCGCGAGGCTCTCGATGCCGACACCACGGTGATGCACGACTTCATCAGTCCGTATGTGAACGATCTCGACGCCGTGATCGACATGCAGGCGATTGCAGACTCCGGCTTGAAAATTTGCGCCGATGCCATGGGCGGCGCGGGGATTCGCTACTGGAAACCGATCGCGGAAAAATACGGAATCGATTTCACGATCCGCAACGATACCGCCGACTACACCTTCAGTTTCATGACGGTGGATGGCGACGGCAAGGTGCGCATGGATTGCTCGTCGCCGCACGCCATGGCCAGCCTGGTCGCGCTGAAGGACAATTTCGATATTGCTTTCGGTAACGATCCCGATTTTGACCGCCACGGTATCGTCACCAAGTCGGTCGGATTGATGAATCCGAATCACTATCTCGCCGTTGCGATCAACTACCTGTTCAGCAATCGCGAGAACTGGAAGCCGGACGCCGCAGTCGGAAAAACGCTGGTCAGCTCATCGATGATTGATCGGGTCGCCGCTGACCTCGGGCGCGACCTTCAGGAAGTCCCGGTCGGTTTCAAATGGTTCGTAAACGGTCTCGTCGACGGTTCCTATGGTTTCGGCGGCGAAGAGTCCGCTGGAGCCTCTTTCCTGCGCAAGGACGGAACCGTGTGGACGACCGACAAAGACGGCATCATCCTCTGCCTGTTGGCCTGCGAAATTCTGGCAGTCACCAAAAAAGATCCCGGCGAGCACTACCAGGATCTAGTCAAAAAGTTTGGCGCTCCGGTCTATGCCCGGATCGATGCGCCCGCCAACCGCGAGCAAAAGGCCAAGCTGGCTGCGCTTTCTCCGGACCAGGTCAAAGCCGAAACGTTGGCCGGCGAAACGATCACCGCCAAGCTCACCCACGCACCCGCTAACGGCGCAGCGATCGGTGGCCTCAAAGTCTGCACCGAAAACGGCTGGTTCGCAGCTCGGCCGTCCGGCACCGAAGATATCTACAAGATCTACGCCGAGAGTTTCATCGGCGAGGATCATCTGAAGCAGATCCAGAGCGAGGCGAAAGATATCGTAACGGCTGCGCTCGGCTAGTTCGAATCGGGAGAGGGCAATTTCGGCATCCTTAGAGCGTGAAATGCTTCCGAGGTCAGCTCGGAGGATCTAACGGTTTTTTTGGGAGCATTCGGGAGCATCCGGGAGCAATGGCGCAATAGGTAGTTCCCCTTATCCCTTACCATCTATTCTACCGGAAAATTTATCCGCTTGGTATTGGGCCGAAAGCGCCGCGTGCACGCCGTTGCTCGATGGGGGCTGCATCGGCTAACATGCCATTCTAATGAAGCCGATTTTATCGTTCCTTTCTCTGTTGTTGTTTTCAAATGTCGCCGTTTCGGCTGATTGGCCGACCTATCGGGCGGATGCAGCTAGAAGCGGCTATTCCGAGGAATCCATTCCGAACGGTCTGAAATTGCGATGGACCCATCGCTCAAAGCATGCGCCGCTACCGGCGTGGCCGACCTCTGCGCGGATTGATTTTGATCGTGTTTTTCACCCCATTATCATCGGAGATTTGGTGTTGTTCGGTAGCTCGGTCGACGATCAGGTTTATGCGATCGATGCGAAATCAGGTGAAACAAAATGGACGTTTTTCACCGGTGCGCCGATTCGGTTTGCTCCTTCCGGTTGGGAAGATCGCGTTTTTGTGGTGAGCGATGATGGTTGGTTGTATGCGCTGAATTTGGAAGACGGAGATGTCCTCTGGAAATTTCGCGGCGGGCCAGACGACAGCAAAGTTCTCGGCAATGAGCGCATGATTTCGAAATGGCCAGCGCGTGGCGGCCCGGTTGTAATGGATGACACGGTCTACTTTTCTGCAGGGATTTGGCCGAGTGACGGGGTGTATCTGCACGCGCTGAATGTGAGAACTGGAGAGCCCGTGTGGTCGAATAGCGAAACCGGCAAAATCATGATGGCGCAGCCCCACGGTGGAGCGAACGCAGAGAGTGGTGTGTCGGCGCAGGGATATTTGGTTGCGTCGGGGAATCAGTTGTTGGTGCCGACCGGGCGAGCGGTGCCTGCGTTTTTCGATCGAGGGACGGGTGATCTGCGACACTATCATTTACAGAAGAATCAGCAGCGGGGTGGAACGCGCGCGATGGCAGCCGATCAGTTTTTGGTGAATGCGGGGTGCCTTTTTGATCTCGAAACGGGCGAGCTGAATTCGCAAATTGGACTCGGCCCAGCAGTCGCGGTTAACAATGGAATTGTGCTGGCAACCAGCCGTTCTCTGAAAGCATCGAGTTGGCAGGACGCACAAATCATCGATCGAAAAGGCGTGCAGCAGAAAGTTCGGAGACTTGAGGAAAGCCGGTTGGTCTCGATGGAAAACGAAATTCTCGATTTCATTGTCGCCGGTGGAGATGCGATCTGCGGCGAAGACGGACGAGTCAGCGTGGTCGACTATGCCGGGCAGCGCACGATTTGGTGGTCGCATGAAGTCGAGGGCAAAGCGCTCGGACTCGCCGTTGGAAATGAGCGTCTCGTTGTCAGCACCGATCGGGGAGTGGTCTATTGCTTTGATGGAGACCCCGAACCGGCGAGCGAAAATGGGCAGGTGGTTGAGACATTATCATCAAAACCGGACGAGAAATTTCTCGTAGCCGCAGACGAAATTCTTTCAAAGACGAACGTAGAAGATGGCTTCTGCGTCGATCTTGGTGCGGGGGCAGGCGACCTTGCATGGGCGCTCGCGCTTAAATCAAATCTGCACATCTACGCGGTCGAGAGTAACGCCGAAAAAGTTGCCACGGCTCGCCAGAAATTGAGCGTCGCGGGACTCTATGGAAGTCGGGTGACGGTGGTCGAGGGCGATATCGGAAACATCGGTTTTCCCAAATATTTCGCAAATTTGGTGGTGTCTTCAGAGAAATCTCACCGGCGAGATTTCCGAGGCGACGAAAATGGAAATGCATCGGATTCAGCGGCCGTTTGGTGGCATCGTTTGTGCGGGTGCCATCGGTGATATGAAAATGGACGTGAGGGGAGCGCTCGAAGGTTCGGGAAGTTGGACGCATCAGAACTCAAACGCCGGAAATACGTTGTGCTCCGATGATTCCGCAATCAAAGGCCCGCTCTCGATGTTCTGGTTTCGCGATGTCGACTTCGAGGTTCCTAATCGTCACGGACAAGGTCCCGCGCCGCTCTGTCATCGCGGCTGCATGGTCGTCGGCGGCGTCGACGGGATTACCTGTCTGGATGCGTACAATGGTCGGACGCAGTGGAGTTATGAGCTGAAAGATAATTTAACAGACTTCGATGGGATTCATCATGACGTCGGCGTGGGCGAGGCGGGGAGTAATTTTTGCCTCAGCGATGACGCGGTCTTTTTGAAAA
>JBBKXR010000199.1:0-3854 GCA_037969585.1 Verrucomicrobiales bacterium | reverse complement strand
GGTGGGCTCCGCCGAGGATGTCGATGAAGGCATCTTCGAGACGACGTTCTTCGCGATGAAATTCGATCACTGGCAGGCCGTCGTTGATCATGCGCCGCAGCACGCTGGCGATGATCTCGGGATCGATGGAATCGATCTGCACGCGCGCGCCATTTTTACGGGTTTCTTCCAGATTGACGTGTTCGGACATTTGGATCCACTCGCTGAGTTTGTCGAGATCACCGGCAACGCGAACGTCGACCACAGTGTAGGCGTGGTCGCTCTGCTTGAGGCTGTCGGCACTGCCATGGTGAATGATTTTCCCCTGATCGATGAACAGCAGCGAGTCGCACATTTCGCCCAGTTCGGAGAGAATGTGCGAACTGATGAACACGGTCTTGCCCTCTTCGGCGAGAATGCGGATCAGGTGCTTGAGCTCGACGCGCGCCTTTGGGTCGAGACCGGCGGCGGGCTCATCGAGGATCAGTAAATCCGGATCGTGAATCAGTGCGCGACCAAGGCAGAGACGCTGGCCCATGCCTTTGGACAGTTTGTTGATCAGCCGATCTGCGAGCGGCTCGAGATCGGTGAAGGACATTACGTCGCTGACCCGCTCGAGGCGTTCGCTGCCCTTGTAGCCGAGAGCGCGCGCGAAAAAATCTAGATACTCGATCACCGTCATGTGATCGTAAGTGCCGAAATTGTCGGGCATCCAGCCGATCTTGCTGCGCACCTGGCCGGGATACTGTAACACGTCGATACCTCCGATGCGCGCCGTGCCACGACTCGGATAGTCGAGTGTGGCGATGATGCGCATAGTCGTGGTCTTGCCCGCGCCGTTGGCTCCGACAAATCCGACCACCTGTCCGCTCTCGACCGAAAACGACACGTCATCGACCGCCTTCAGCGAGCCGAAGGAACGATGCAGATGGATGACTTCGAGGGCGGGTGCAGACATTGAGTTGGTTCGTTGGTATTTGCTGGTTGTGCTTTGTTTTCCGTTACTGCGCGGCCCCTGAAGTCGGAAGGACTTTCCCGAAAATGACGGCGCGTTCGTTTTTCCAGCGGATATCATCCGCCGTCCCGATGAAACCAACCTTCGGGTCGGTACTGAGCGCAAAAAGTGAGCTGTATTGATCAGCTTGCGAGGGCAGAGCGCGCAGTTTTTTGCGTACCGTGCTGGAAAATAATTCGGTATTTTCGTTCCACCAATCGGTAAACTCTTTGCGTTCGACTTTGATCAGTTCGATGGACTCGCCTGCCAAAATGCTGTCGTCCTTTGCCTTCCAGAATCCGCCCTCGGCATCGATGTAGTGCAGGGCTTTCAGCTCGAAGTCGACACTGGAGAACAACGTCGGCGGTGTGTCGCCGCTTCCTGCCTGGCTCAGCTCGACGCGTGATCGGGTGGGGCGCACGGCTTCGATCACTTGACCCTGCTCGCTGCGGCTGAGAAACCAGTCACCGGAGAAATGTTGACCAGCCAGATTCAGGTTGTTGGCGACGCCGCGATTCCAGCGAGAATTGCCCAACTCAACCGGACTTGGTACCGCCGATTCACCGAGCTCGAAGGCATTGTTCAGCAGCACGCCACAACGGCTGAACTGTTCCTGGATTAAGTAGCTTTTGCGTTCGGATGTATCGGGTTGAAGGTCGACAAACATCAGGCGAATGCCGTTGCCTCCAAGTCCGTCGGATAACAGGATCAACACGGAGATCAGCACACTGGCAATGATCGAAATCAGCGGCGTAGTGATGAACAGGCGATGACGTTTACCGGCTTTCGCGAACACGAATAGATTGATCGGCCCGACGACGACACCGAAGGCGATCAGCAGAATGACGATCAGTGGGGTATTGAACGATTTGTCGGGAAATGCTTTTTGCAGCTTCCAGTTGGCGCGATAGTCATCGCCGACGCGTTTCGCGCGAGGTTCGATTTTGCTGAACACGTCGTAGATTTTTTGAGCGTCGAACGTTTTCGGAGAAGAGTTGCCGCTCCAGGTTCTGCTCTCGATCGATCCGAGCGAGCGCTTGCCAATCGAGAGACCGAGAGACTCGATGTTTTCGTTGGCATCGGTGAAAACCGAAAGTAGACCGCCGAGTCGCACCCATTCGAGAACCGCCTGCTGCGCCGCTGGCTGCAGTTTGCGCCATTCGTCTGAGCTGATCATCAGGGCGTCGAGTCCGCTGTAGCCGCGCCAGTCGCCGGGCAGCATCGCGGGATCAAAGCTCATCGCGAACTCGGTGCTTGAGTAGCTGGCGCTGCCACCGCCGGCGGCTTCGTAGATTTTTTTGAGAGGGGTCAGGTTGCCGTTGGCCACAGCCTCGCTGATGCCGATGGCTGGATTGTCACGAGTGCGTCCACCGCTGGTCGAGGTTCTGGTTTTACCGAGGCCCAAGGCGTTAACAGAGATCACTCCGTTGGTATAGTAGTAAGGGCTGCGGGTCACAATCGGTGCCACCGGAACGAGCAGTTCGTGAACCGACTCGCTGTTCGGGTCTGCGATCAGGCGAAACTCGGACTGATACGAAGCCTCCTCCGAATAGCTGGCGTCGAACGCGAAAGCGATCTGAAAATTCAGAGGTTGCGCCAGCTGATTGCGGACCGTCACCCGGTAGGGCTCGAAGCCGCGCGGGAAATTGCCATCAAAAATTTTAGTGATCCGAATTTCGGTGTCTTTCGATTTTTCGAATGTGTGTGTCAGAACGACATCCTGAGCGCACAGGGATGCGAGTGGCGCGAATGCCAAACCGAGCAGCAAGAGTAGATTCCGGAGCAAGCTGCCGCGGGAATTTGTGAGTGTGTCGCTGCGAACTGCCCGGTCAAAAACAGCAGCGAGATGGTGATGGCAGCGATCCATGGAGAGTGTCAGAACATCGGGAGTATCATGGCAATCGGTAGGCAAGCGCAAGCACCAAGCGAAACCACTTTAAAACCGCTGCCGCCATTCGTTCGTCCGATATTTTTCGTCGGCGAGCCGGGCCGCCGCATCGAGAGTCGCATCGGTCGGTGACCAGGCGATTGGTTTGGCTGACGAAATGAACCCGGCGAAAACCGCTCGCCAGTCGCCGGTCTCATCTTGGCCGTCAGCGTGTTCGGCGATGATAATACTGCCTTGATGGAGTAAACGTCCTCGGGAGCGGCGCTGCGCAGCGCCGGAGATTTTCCGACCGGAGCTGGCGGCGGTGACATCCCATGCCACCGGCGCTGCGAAACAGGCTATCGCGGGTTGTGCTTTGGAATCGATGCGCTCGACGTCGGTCGCGACGGCGTCGAGGCAGGTCGCTTCCCGCAAAGCCCGCGCCAGATGCTCGTGAATCCACCGGTAACTCTCCGTCGCCGGAGCCGCAGACAGCCAGTGCCCGACAGGAACGACCAGCGAGTAGGGCTGGTCATCGCGATGATCGACCTGCCCGCCTCCGGTCCAACGACGGGCGATTTCGCTGCCGCTGAATGAATCGATCGGCAGGTCCTTCCAGCGTTGGAAATACCCCATCGTAACTGCTGGACTACGCCACTGATAAAAACGCAGCGTTGGAGCGTCCGCTGCGTCGAGCAACGCCTCGTCCATTGCGAGGTTTTCGGCGGCAGAGCGCGCCGACTCGTCCCACCAGACGTGCAACAAATCGAGCTTGGACGGGAATTCAGACAAAATTTTGTGAAAAATTTGTAAAAGTTATAAAATTTTGTTGAGAATCTGGAAATCTGATGGAAATTCTAATTAGCATAACTATCAGTAATTCTCGTTAAACTATTATTTCTGAATTTGTTTATGTGTTGAGGGGTTTGGGGCGACGTCAGCGCGATTGGGTTCACGATACAAGCTGGCGTCGCTCCGTTTTCCTTTGGGGGGAAAACCAGGGTTGGGGTGAGG
>JBBKXR010000198.1:0-3796 GCA_037969585.1 Verrucomicrobiales bacterium | reverse complement strand
TGGGTATCAACGACGAGATAGCGAATGGTCCAAGTCTCGTCATCAAGGATGAAATCCTCGACATGGCCAATCTCGCCGTCGCTGGCCTGAATGTGATAGCCCGTGACTTCCTGAGTGCTGCGCAAGTGGGAATCACCGTCTTCATTTTCATTTTGGACTGGCACCTCCCACAGGCCGGGATCACGGACGGGGGTGGCATGAGCGCCCCAAGTGGACGGGCCGCCCCAATACGACGGCCATCCATAGTACCCGGTGTAGGCGATCTCGAACTGACGGGAGACGGGTTTGTCAGTGGTCAGTGAGGGGCTTTCTTCAATCTGCTTTTTGGTGAGATCAATCGCAATGTGATGTTCCTTTTTGAGTGCAGCGACCAAAGCATAAGGGGAGATCAGCACCTGCTTTCCGGTGAGCCAGTTCCCGGTGTCGGCGACCAGGTAGCGAATCGTCCAGTGCTGATCATCAAAGTAGAATTCGTCAACCTTACCGATCTCGCCGTCCAGGCTGTCCAGTTTGTATGTCTCTAGTGTTTTGGTTTTGAAGAGCATCGTTTATTTTGTTAGGTGTTGGTCCTTGAAGAGCAGCACATTTCGCAAGTCGTCCGCACCGCAGTTCTGCGGAACTTAAAAGCAAGCTATGCCCGCAGCGCGAGCTTAGCCATGGGGTGAACACCTACCTTTCAACGCGGGAGCGGCAGGCCACCCGCCGATTTTCCGGCAAGCCCGAGGCTGATTCATTGCGCTTTTCTGGTGATGTAGGGACGAAGGAAAACCGCGATGAGTGTGGTGGTTGCAATGGCAGCGAGAGACCACGGTTGCTCCTGGATCAGGCGGACGGTTAGGGAGATGGTCGCTGCAGCTGCCATGATCGCACCCGTGCCAGTGAGCAAGCGATGCCCGGCTGTTTCTTTCCAGGCGAGAAAGTTGACGGTGGCGAAGGTGAAAAGGAATGTCAGGCTGGCAGCTTGGACAAGGGAGGAGAGATTTCCGCACTACTGGATTCGCCGACACCTTTCAGATTCAGGCCAACGAAAAGACCGAGAATGCAAAGCGCGGCGGCGCGGGGGAACCATGATCCGAAATTAAAGACGTTGGCGAGGTACTACACTAGTCTGAGCGACCGCCTCGTTTGAATGAGGGAGGAGTAACACGAACTGAGCTTATGAATCCGAACACCACACAGGCCTTTGTTTCGACCGGGGCGATGCACGTGACAACCCTTCTGGGCTGCGCAGCGCTGATCGCGGGGATCGTCTTCCTTGGAAAACGATCTAGTGGCCGGGGACAGGCGAGGGGCTTTACGAAGGGGCTGGCATTCTTTGCGCTGGGGCTCTGGGGCGTCACGCAGACCTATGGGTTCCTGCCTGCGCATTTTGAGGGGCGGTCCTCGTTTCCCTTTCAATGGTGCGATGTGTCCGCCTTGATCGCCCCGTTGGCGCTGCTGACCGGGCGCCGGGCCTTGAGGGCGGTCACCTACTTCTGGGCCTTTGCCTTTGCGCCGGTGGCCTTTGCCACGCCCACGTTGGATGAGGGGCCTGGGCATCCGATGTTCTGGTTTTTCTGGTTGGGCCATTCAATGATCATTGCCTGCGCGCTCCATGACATCGTGGTCCTGGGGTTTCGCCCTGGCTGGAGGGATTTTGGGATCAACAGCGTGATCGCGGCCGGCTACGTGGTATTTCTTCTGCTCATCAACATCCCGACCGGCTGGAACTATGGCTTTGTGGGCGCCAGCACTCCGGATGTGAAGACGCCGATTGACGCCCTCGGCGCCTGGCCGCTGCGCGTCGTCTGGCTCTGCCTGGTCGCCCATGTGGTCTTTGTTGTCCTGATCGCGCCCTGGCGGCTTTGGGCGTGGTTTCAGCGCCGTGCTGTGGGGCAAGAGGAGGCGCCGAAGCCTTCGGAACTGGAAGGGGCGTCCTGAGGTTGGAGAAGCAACAACGTCATGGAAATAGTCTACATTGTCGCGGGTGCAGCGGTCCTGATGTTTGTGGTGAGAGTTTTCGGGGTCAGTTTTCGTGGTCAGGCAAAATTTCTTGGGTCAGTTTTCGGTACCAGTCAAAAATTCTGAACTAACCCCAGACTACGGACAAACTAGAGGCGTCTCTCGCAATTCCGAGGGACATGCTATCTATCGTGTCGTTCGTAGGGACAGGTGAATTAGTCGTTCCGGTATCTTCAGATCTATCCTTCAGTTATGGGGGATGCTGTTTTAAAAGGGGGTTATCTCTGAATCGATAACCTGTCCCTCGGGATTTGATCATGGGGTAAACACCCCATAGCATTCGCGTGCCCTTCCGGCTATTGTGCGACTTCAAAGATTTTTTCCATCTTTTCCATTTTGGAGAAGGCGGCAACAAACAAACCGAAACGATGTCCACCGCAGCTCCAGCAAACAAGTTCCTCCTCGTGATCCTCGCCCTCGCTCTCGGCACTGCCTCCGTTCTGGGAGTTTCATCGTGTTCGAAAAGCGAGACTTCCTCAGACGCTGAGGAGGCTGTCGACGAACTTGACACCGCAACCGACGATGCCATTTCGAAAGTGGTAGAAGCGGTCGAGGAGATCGAGAACGTCAACGCCAATTCTTCCGCAGAAGCGAAACGGGTGACCGAAGCTCTCCGAACGGAAGTCGAAGCGGCCGCCGCCACCGTCGAGGCCCGCGCGGACGAGGCAGCAGCCTTGATCCGGGATTCCGTGGAAAAAGCCACCCCCGAAGCGCAACCTGCGCCGGTCATTCCTGTGGAAAACTGAGCGGCACCGTTCGCTTTCCCAACCATTCGCGATGGACGAATCCCCCGACTGCCTGCGATACCGTTGCCCGCGTTGCGACGAGATCATATCTGTAGCAGAGTCGCTCGCCGGTGACAAAGTGGAATGCCCGGAGTGCAGCCGGTTTTTCATTGCAGAAATTCCCCGAGCGGCACCGCTCCTAAACTCAAAAGCTGAGTCACGAGGAAACGCCGGAGGAAGTCCCGACGTGACGCGCTCGGCGGACGACGAATCGGTTCTCGATGTCATTCATCCCGCCGTCTTTCGCAGTCACCTTTTCGGCTTCTTGCTCTGTCTGTTGCTCGTGATCGGAGGCGGATTCGGAATCTGGTTAGGCCTCGCCATGCTCGGCACACCCGAAGGATTGGGAATCGTAGGTGGTAGCGTTCTCGGCATACTAATCGGATTATTCTTTGTCGTGAAATGGCTCGTGATGAGCCGGGCGACGAAATTGACACTGACCACCGAACGACTTCTTTATCGTCAGGGCATTTTCCATCATGTAACGAGCGAAGTCCGCTATACCGACGTCCGGAACATCTCCCTCGATCTGTCGTTGAGGGAACGACTGCTCGGCTACGGCGACTTGGCAGTATCGAGTTCGGGTCAGGACGACATGGAAATCATCATCCACGACATTCCCTCTCCGGAAAAGGTGGTCGAGAAAATTCGCCGGGGCCAATAGAGAATCCAACAGGTTCAAGACGGGGATTCAACCCTGTTCAAGCAATTGGACCCCCTCCAACCCCGGGCGATGCGCAGTGCCGGAGCGGCGGGGTTGAAAGCAAATTCCTAGCAGTTACCATCACAATTGGAGCCTCAGATCAACCAACCTTGTCAGGATCTTCACGACCTGCGAAAAAGTGGAAGACCTTCGCGGCAGCAGCCGTGGGAGCAGTCATCTCAGTTGCGCCAATCCCGTCGCGCCTTTTCGGCCCCCCGTCCACGCCCTCAGCCGGGAGATCACCGGACTCACCGCCAGTGAGATCAGCAGAATGAGCAGCAACGACAACAGGATGGGAGACAACAAC
>JBBKXR010000197.1:0-14987 GCA_037969585.1 Verrucomicrobiales bacterium | reverse complement strand
GTTCCTGGTTGGCCAATAGCCAATAGCCAATAGCCAATAGCCAGTCGCTCCATGCGCTAACAAGAACAAGGCGTAGTAAGGCAAATGAAGCGGGTCGCCCCCCCTCCCCATGCTGCGGGGGAGCGGCCTCTTGCTGAACGCCCTCTTCCCGTTCTTGGTTTTTCCGCACGGTGCGGAACGGCGTTTTCGGCGGCGCAGGGCGACTCGTCGGCGACGCGCCTCAATTGACACCCGGATGAACAGCTTGATTTACTCACGCAGGCTCGCTGTGCGTCTTAGTATTAAAGGGTTTATCCGCGAAGCGTTGGGCCGCTTCGGGGTAAAGGCGGCGGGATTCCGCCAGGCGAGGAAACCAGTGTGGAGCTGTTCGGCGCAGCGCATACATTTTTAGTTTCGTCATTGGCGTCGATCGAAGGCCCATTTTCTCGCGCAATTCGGCTGGGAATGTTTCAACGATCATGAAGCGCAACCCATGGCCGAGCAGGCGGGTGCCAAAGGTTGATCGCGGATGCACGATGTGGCCGCAGACTTCCGCGCACAACGGGTGGCTGGCCAGTTCGTTGCCGTGAATCATTTCGTTGTAGTAGTCGGAAAACTCACGCCAATCCCGGGGACAATCACTTTGGCGAACGCCGAAGTAAGTTCCGAAGCGCAGCATGTCGCGATAGAAATTTTCTCGTCGGTCCGGCGGAAGTGTCCCGTAGACCATTTCCCAACCGCTTACCGAAGCCATGACCAGTGTAGCTAATACCCAGAGCAACAAATCGGGCTCGAATGCTGAGTAGCTATTACGCCCGTTCATTCCATCCGCCGTCTCGCCGCGCACCTGACCGTGGACCTTGTGCAGGCGCTCTTTGATCTGTTCAGCCTCGGCGACGGTGCCGAAAGCGATACCGTTGGTGGCGCTCAGCGTGCGTCGCAAACGCCCCATGGTGTCGTTGCGAAAATCGCTGTGCTCGGCCACTCCTTGCGCGATGCGTGGGTGAGCGATCTGCAGGATGGCTGCCGCCGGACCGAAGAAAAGGCCGCATTTTTGATGGTTGATCTGCCACATTTCCGATTCGAGATCGAACAGGTAGGGCGATGGCTTGGAATTGCTCACGGGTTGGCACGGATCGATTGAGGTGGGGCAAGCTCGACGGCGGTAGTGCCGGTTTTTCAAAATCTGCGACAAGCTTGAACCCGCACTTGGATGGTAAACTGGATGACGTGAAGCGATAGCTCAGGTTCCTGCAAAAATTTGCAATCGTGGAAAAGATTCTATGGGAGCAACGTTCGCCTTTGATGTTCGTTCGCGCTCGCCCTAGTCTTTCATCATGATCATGCGTTGGTTCTTATCTCTGTCGTTGTTACTCGCGTTGAACGTCACGCCGCTGCTGTCTGCGGACTCACCGGTTCAGCCAAATATCATTGTCGTGATGCCTGACGACATGGGTTATGGCGATCTCGGAGCCACGGGTAACACGGTAGTGCGCACGCCGAATCTAGATCGCCTGGCCAGCGAGAGCGCACAGATGTCGGAGTTCTACGTCAGTCCGGTTTGCTCGCCGACTCGCGCCTGTCTGATGACGGGGCGCTACAATTACCGCACTCGCGTCATCGATACTTTTAAGGGCCGGTCAATGATGGAGCCGGAGGAAGTCACCGTCGCCGAGGCTCTGCACGAGGCTGGCTATGCGACGGGAATTTTCGGCAAGTGGCATCTTGGCGACAACTACCCGTTGCGGCCGCAGGATCAGGGTTTCGATGAAGTGTTGATCCATCGTGGTGGAGGATTGGCACAACCTTCGGAACCGATCGAAAATGCCGGTCGCTACACCGACCCGATTCTTTTTCACAATGGCAAGCAGGTGCAAAGCAAAGGTTACTGCACCGACGTTTACTTCGATGCAGCGATTGATTTTATGAAGCAGAGTCAGAAAGCGAAGAAACCGTTCTTCGTCTACCTGCCACCCAACGCTCCCCATGGACCTTATCATGACGTGCCGGAGGACTTGTTGGCTTACTACCAATCCGATGCGGTGAGTCTAGATCCGATGCTGAATGGCAATCTTTCCGACAAGCATCGTGATACCGTCGCGCGGGTTTTTGCGATGGTGGAAAACATCGATCAAAACATGGGTAAGCTCGATCGCTATCTCGCCGACAGCGGTCAATTGGAGAATACAATGGTCATATTTCTGACTGACAACGGCCCCAACAGTCCTCGCTATGTGGGACCGTTTCGCGGCATGAAATCGGACGTTCACGAGGGTGGTATTCGCACTGTATTTTATGCTCGCTGGCCTAAGGTGCTGAAGCCGGGAACGAAGAGCGAGATGATCGCCGCGCACATCGATCTGATGCCGACCCTACTCGAAGTTGCCGGAGCGAAGCAGCCGGACGGAGTCAAGTTTGACGGGCGTAGTTTGTTACCACTGCTGAAAGGTGAGGCGATCAAATGGCCGGGACGGTTTTTGGTATTGCAGTCGCATCGCGGCGACGTGCCGGCGGAGGAACATCATTTTGCGCTGCGCACCCAACGCTGGAAACTCTTACGCCCGAGCGGTTTTGGCAACGAACAGCAGGACCCTTCCAAGCCGACGCCGCTGGAGCTTTATGCTATCGGTAAAGACGTTGGCGAATCGGATAACCTCGCCGAAAAGCGTCCGAAGATTGTCGAAGCCTTGCTGGAAAAATACCATCAGTGGTTTTCCGATGTTGGTTCGACTCGTGGCGACAACTACGCGCCTCCAAGAATCATTCTGGGGTCCGACGAGGAGACGTTATCCGATCTATCGATTCAGGATTGGCGCGTTGGCGCCGCCGATGGTTGGGGCAAGAGCGGGAAGTGGATGGTCGATATCGTCGATACCGGTCCGTACGCTGTGGAGGTCAAATGGGAGGATTCGATCGGTGCGCGTGAGGTCATCCTGAACGTTGGCGTTAAACAGTTTTCCGCGCAACTGGCAGACGGCGCGAGCGTAGCCAATTTCGGCGAGATCGAACTTCCGAAGGGCGAAGTTGCCATCAGCGTCGACGTTAGCGGGGAGATCGGCAGGGGCGATGTGTTGCGCTTCGTGACGTTGCAGCGTGTTCCAAATTGAATCGTGTTTGGCTACCGCGGTTCAGTTCTGAGCTTTACCCATAAGACGGTGCGAATTTAGGCGGGCAAAACGATGCTGAAAGCATCAGCCGTACCAGTCCGGGATTTCAATCTGGGGTCTGCGATCCATAAGCCTGATGCGCCCAGTAGGGACGCGGCAAGCTAAGAACCGGAATAGAGGCGCCCGGCCAGATGCTGCTCTGTCCGGTCGTTCACAGCGCTGTAAGCTCGGGACGATGGTGCGAGACGTAAATTCTTCGGAAAACCTTCGCATATCTCCGTTTGCTGCCGCCCCTTGGATAACAGTAACCGTCCCAGTCGCGGGCGCTGGAGAAAGTCTCGGTCACGATCAGGTCTTTCTCGCCGTTGTGAGCAAGGCGGTAGCCAGAGCGGCGGCCAAGCCTCCGCACTCCCCACGTCGCGACCGCATGCGGAGTGCGTGTGGCTTGCCACCGCTCTCGAACCATGTAGGAGCGAACTCCCACCTGCAGCTCGCGGAGACTTGCCTCCGTCCCCTGCAGGACGCGATCATTTGGGACCATCGAATTCCCGGATGGAAATCCAGGTCTGTTTCGCTTGATGCCTTTAGCATCGCCGTCGATCCGGGCAAATTTCCGACCTATGAGTATTGCTCAAAGTTAGGTGCCGCAAAAAGTAGCGCAGACGACTTCGTCGGGCGTCGGGGCATTTTCGAACTCGGCATTTTCGGGCTGTTCGGTGAACGGATTTTTCAGCACTGCGTGAAGCTTGTGGAACGGCGCGAAGTTACCCTCGTAGCCGGCGGCGATGACTTCTTCAACCCGGTGGTTGCGGGGGATAAAAATGGGATTGCTGCGCCGCATCAAGGCGAAGGCTTCATTTGGAACGATTGCCTGCATCCGCGTTCGCCACCGATCGAGCCATCCGCTGATCGCTTCGGTATTTTTAAATTGAGAGTGCAGCGCATCTTCGATGGGAGTCCGTCCGAGAGCTGCCGACAAATGACGAAAGGTTAAAGTGAAGTCAGCATCGTCGTCGGCCATCGTGGTGAGCAGCGCTTCGACCATTGTCCAATCATCGTCATTAGGGCTGGCGATGCCGATTTTTGCCGCGAGGCGCAGCGACAAGGCAGCTTGGAACATATCGGGAAATGCGTTGAGATGCTCCTCGGCAAACTCGATGGCTTTCGCCTGATCATCGGCGAGCAAAGGCAGCAGCGTTTCGGCGAAACGTGTCAGGTTCCATTGCGCGATCGGTGCCTGGTTTTCGAAGGCGTAGCGACCCTGTTGGTCGATGGAACTGAACTTCTTGAGCGGATCGTAGTCATCCATGAACGCGCAGGGGCCATAGTCGATGGTATCGCCGACGACTGAGCAGTTGTCGGTATTCATCACTCCGTGGATGAAGCCGAGTTGCATCCAGTGGCCGATCAGTTCGGCCTGACGTTTGATGACGTTCACGAGCAATGCGCGGTAAGGGTTTTCGTCCTGCTTGCACTCGGGGTAATGACGGTCGATGACGTAGTCGGCGAGGATTTTAAGATTTTCGAAATCCTGACGCGCCGCGAACCACTGAAAGGTGCCGACCCGAATGTGCGATTGCGCGACGCGGGTAAAGACGCCGCCGGCCTGCATGGTCTCGCGCCGCACCCGGTCTCCACTGGTAACGGCTGCGAGGGCGCGGGTGGTCGGCACGCCGAGTGCGTGCATGGCTTCCGAGACGATGTATTCGCGCAGCACTGGACCGAGGGCGGAACGACCATCGCCGCGTCGCGAGAACGGTGTCGGACCGGGGCCCTTGAGCTGAATGTCGCGGCGCACGCCGGATGAGTCTATAACTTCGCCGAGCAGAATCGCGCGACCGTCGCCGAGTTGCGGAGAAAATCCGCCGAACTGGTGGCCGGAGTAGGCCATGGCAAGCGGTGTGGCTCCTTCGGGAATTTGATTGCCGGAAAGTATGCCGACCGTGAGGTCATCGGGAGCGATGCCGAGCTCCGCGGCGAGGGCATCGTTGCGCAGGATTAGTTGTGGTGCACTGACGGGAGTTGGTTCGACTGGCTCGAAGAAAGCATCGGGAAGGCGTGAGTAGGTGTTGTCGAAGGGAAAAGGCATGGTGACGAATTTACCGAACAGCACGATCGCTGCGCTTGCTCGCGTTTTTTCTGATGCTGCTTTTGGCCGGTTCGGAAGTCGCAATCCGCACCGGCAGGAGCTTTTGCTCTTGTTACGGGGTAGAGCTGACAGTTAGTCTCGCCCGCTAGGACGAGCTATGAAGTTTGAAACTCGCAGCGAGAAGGATAAGAAGCGCTTCCGTCGATCTGATTTTTATCGGCTGGTGAGGCGCTACGAGCAGGAGGCTGACAAACAACCGGCAAAGTATCGCCTGCGAGTGATCGCGGTGGCTCTCGGAGGCTATGCATACCTATCGGGGATCGTTCTGTTGGTTGCGGGGCTCCTTGCCCTGTTAGTCAGGCATCAACTGTCGGAGGGATGGTCGTGGTGGATGTTGGTCGGCTACTTGGTGCTTGGGTCACTGGCGTTTGTCATTGTGCGGACTTTCTTGATCCCGTTCAGCATGCCGAATGCGTTTGAACTCGACCTGGCACACTTCCCGTCGCTACGGGACGCGGTGAAGGAGACCAAGAGACGCCTGCGCATTTGGCGAACTCCAAGAATATTGCTGACGGATGACGTCAACGCCTTTGCGATTTCCCGCCCGTGGTTGGGCCTGTTCGGTCCGGCCCGGCATTATGTGGGATTGGGTATCCCGCTCCTGCACGCGCTGAATGTCAACGAAATCTCGATGGTTCTCGCTCATGAAATGGCCCACCTTTCCCGGATGCACAGTCGCTGGACGGGATGGATCCATCGATTGCGGATGACCTGGTTTGAGCTCCTCCACCGGCTTGGACGGACGCTTTTTGGCCGTGTTTTCCTACTGCCATTCGCAAAATGGTATTGGGGTTACTTCGATGCAGTCACGATCGTGCTAAGTCGACGTCAGGAGCACGAAGCGAACATCATCGCCAGTCGTGCGTATGGTCGCGACTTGGCGGTAGTCGCATTAGCGAAGATGGCGGTGGTGACCCATGCCGAGAGCGAATATTGGGAAAGTCTGTGGCAGGGATCACTCGCAGGAATGCCCCTTCCTAAAGCCTCGGTGACCAGGTTGTGCGAACATTTGCGTTCATGGGACGATTCAGATGGAGCTCGACGGGTCTTGCGGAAAGCGCTCAGTGAAAAAACGCCGATTGGATCCACTCATCCCAGTTTGACTGATACGCTGCGCACTCTCAAGTACTCCGGCGATAGCAGGGAAGGAGATTTAAATCGAATCCTGGAGCACATGAAAGTGCGCCAGAAGGAAGTGGCGACCGACAAGTTGACGCCGAAAAGATCCATCCAACCTGTGATCGAGGTGTTCGATGAATTGTGGCGGCTTTTTCTGGAGCCGATTTGGGTGATTCGGCAGCGTCAGGCAACTCATTTTCGCGATATGCTGCTGGACTTGAATGGCCGGGCTGAGGGTGGTGGCGCTTTGTCCCCGGTGAAACGCTGGCGTCAGGCCTGCCTGGTGCAGGAGTTTTATGGTGTCGAAAAAGCGATACCTTTCGTTCGCGAGGTGCTGCAGCGGGATGCGGATCATTCGACCGCCAACTTTGTGCTCGGACATCATCTTCTCGATGAAGAAGACGCGGCGGGCGCCACGCTGGTAACCAAGGCGGTCGCGATGAATCCGATGTTGAAAGCGGAAGGTAAGCATCTGATCGCAGATCACTATTGGCGTCAGGGTTCCCTGGAAAAGGCGGAACGGATGGAACTCGAAGCAATGGATGCGGCCGACACTCTCGATTTAGTGTTTGAAGAGCGAGCGGCGCCTGCCAAAGCGAAAGACACCTTGCGGCCTCACAATCTCCCCGGAGACACCATCGCTGATCTAGTCGACTTGGTATCGGGGACTGATCGCGTCAGCAAAGTTTACGTGGTTCAAAAAATGACCAAGCATCTCCCTGATGCACCGTTCTATGTCATCGGTGTAGAGCCAATTTTAGGTTGGGGATCCGAAAATCGTCGTCGACGAAAAGATGAGTTGGAGTTCGAATTAGAGGTCCGTTTCAACTTTGACGCGAGCCATCAGATTGTCGTTTTCTCTCCGCGTCAGTGGCGGCTGCGTCGGAAGATGAAAAAAGTTGCCGACAGCGAAATCTGGAGCAGTCGAGGCTATCTCTGAGCTTCGGCCTGCGCAGGGCGTTCCTCTACACGCTGGCCGTCAACTTCGTTGTGTTTGATGAAGGCGACCAGGTTCCAGATGGTCTCTTCACTGAGCGTTTCGGCAAAGCCTATCATCGGCGTTCCATTGAGGCCGGTGGCGATGGTGCGATAGAGATCGGTCGGGGTATCGCCACTCTTGTGATGTTCATTGGTCAGGTCGGCGGGAACGATCGGATTTTCCCAAAAATCGATGAGCCCTTTGGCGGCCACTCCGTCGCCTTTGCCTTTCGTGCCGTGGCAAGTGGAACAAAGTTCGGCGAACTTCGTGGCGCCGGCACCAGCATTCTTCGCCCGCAGATCGGAATCGCGAAACCACTCGGGAAGCTCGGGAAAGTCGAGAGGTTCAGCCTGCAGTTCGGTGTCTTTCCAAGACTTCGAAAAACTCTGCACGTAGACAATGAGACTGGTGATGTCCCGGTCGCTGAGTTTTTGAAAGGTCGGCATCGCTGTTCCCGAAATGCCCGACCGGAGAGTGCGGCGCAAGTCGTCGGTGATGGGCAGCTTGCCGAAGGGGGTCGTGCGGAATTTGAAAATGCCACTGCGAAAATTGCGCGGTTTGGTGGTCATGCCTTCCGCCCAGGGGCCGTCGCCGCGACCGCGTTCGCCGTGGCAGGGAGCGCATTGGCTCTCGAATACGTGTCGCCCTTGAAAGTAGAACTGCATTCTCAGCCGCTGCTGTTGAGCATCATCATCGTCATCGTCGGCGAAAACGATGCCCGTTGGTAGCTCGAGTGCGAACAAGGCCAGGCTCGTCAAAACGAATCTAAAGGTGCATTTCATATTCCTGAATTAACGAGAACATCGATGACAAACTTTGCAAATGACCGGGATGTCGATTTAGTGGCGGAGTGAACTCAAGCGACCTCGACGATCTCAATAAACGCTTCGGACTGACCGATCGCCTAACTTTTGTCATCGGTGAGGGTGGTCTGGCGTTTGCGAGAATATCGACAGCGTTGGCGATGGCGGAAGTGTGTTTGCAGGGAGCACACGTCACCGCATTTCAGCCGAGTGGTCAGCAACCGGTGCTGTGGGTGAGTACGAAGACCGCTTGGCAAGCGGGCGATGCGATTCGTGGCGGCGTTCCAGTCTGCTGGCCGTGGTTTGCGGATCATCCGAGCGACAGTTCGATGCCGGCGCACGGTTTTGCCCGCACGTCGATGTGGAATGTGGAGGGTTCGGCAATCGAGAATGACGGATCGCTGCGTTTGGAGATGTCTTTACCGGCCGATGCGGGGAAGGGCGTTGGTTACAACGAAAAATTTGAGCTGCGTCTCGTGGTCACGGTTGCGACTGGACTGACGCTTGAGTTGATGACGATCAATCGCTCGGACTCAGCGTTTGAGATCACTGAGGCGCTGCACAGTTATCTGACTATCGGCGCCATCACTGAGGTGCGTTGCGAGGGGCTCGATGGTGTTGACTATCGTGACAAGGTGGATGGTTTCCGCAGTAAAACCCAGCAAGGTGAGGTGACATTTCACGGCAGGACGGATCGCATTTACGAAAGCACCAGCACTGAAATCACGATTCACGACGGCGCTCTCGCGCGCGTTATTCGTGTCGGTAAAGTAGGCTCGGACACCACTGTCATTTGGAATCCGGGGCCGGAGTTGTCGCGGAGCATGGCGGACTTGGCGGATGACAGTTATCGGACCATGGTCTGTGTCGAGGCTGCGAATGTCGGAGATAATCGAATTCGGCTTGAGCCGGGTGAGCGCCACACTGTCGCGACAACGATAGCGGTTTTTGATGGAGCTGCGTAATGAGGGTTCACTGCGGCGTTCCAACTTGGCGGAGGATTTCGCTACGTGTGTTGATTACTTCGTAGGGATAGGGGATATCAAACGGCTTTGGAGCAGGATGCGTCGAAAAGCCTTCGTCGAGTGTATGCGGACAGTTGGCCGACTCCTCGCTGACGATGTCGCCATTTGAAAAAAGGATGCCCAGCGGCTTCTCGGCAGGCAACACATAGCGGATGACTCTTGGGCCTGATACGCCGGGATTGCAGCCCATATCGAACACATTTGCCTCGGAGATGACCCGCCCGCCAGTGCCGACTCTGATGCCTTCGTCATTCATGTAGCCGATGACGTTGTTGAATACGTGGGCATCCATATTGCGGAACTCTCCTGGGGATCTGCCGTTGACCATCGTGTTGTAAAGGTTGTAGGCGATCGTGATTCGTCCTCGACCAGTGGCCGCCGCATTGCCGATCAGCGATCCGGTTTTTGACTCAAGAAAGTTGTTCTTGGAAAAAGTGATCAAATCCGGCTTTCCGTTATCGTAGTGATAAACGCCGAGCGACTCGTCAGACATCCGTTTCCACGTGTTGTCATGGATCCAGTAATGGCTGCCACCCCAGATTTCCAGACCGTCAGTAGCTCCATTCGAGAAATAGGGCGCTTCGTAAGTGTAGGGCCATCCGAGGTCGCCAACGTGCGTAATGCCGACTAAAATCAATTGTCCGTGTTGAGCATTGAGTTGGCCGGTTTTCGCCGGACTCTTGACCAGTGGAAGATTGATGCCGGGAGCATTTTCGGGAAATCCGTACTGCCACGTGATCGAGACGCCCCTTCCGTCGACGGTCTTGTTCGGGCCGAAAGCAGTTGAGCCCTCGGGCACCGTCCAAGTCTCGCCATCGAGGGACGGGTGAAAAAATATCCAACGAGGCGTGTCGTCGGTGATCGCCTGAAGGAGCGAACCATCCGTCAGACTGGCGATCTCAGTCATCACGCCCTCCGCGCCACCGATCGTTTCGCGACCGTATCCGAAGCGCAGCGAAAGCAGGCTTTTGATTCGGTCTGCGGGCGATGAAAAAATTTCGGGATTCGGGACCTCAGCCTGGGTGGCGGAATCAGTCTGAGCAAAAATAGACGGCAGAAATACTTCCAGGCAGCAGAGGAAAAGAGCGCAAATCACAGTTGCGCGGTTTTTTGGTAGGTTTCTGAACACCTTGAAAACATAGTGCGGGGGAAAGCCTGCGCGCAAGTTCCACCTTGCCCCAAACGTCGGACGATTATCAGTGCTGCTGGCGATTTGTAGGGCAGGCGCTCCGCCTGCCTCAGTGCGTTGGCGTGGGAAGGCTTCGAGGGGGCGGATAATGGACGACCACGTCGCCCGCTCCGAGCGGCAAGCGGAGCGCTTAGCCTAAAAATTACCATTTCCCGGTGGTCGCTCATTCTGTGCGGAACGAGTGATGTAAGGCATTGATTTGAAGGCTCGAGCGTGCCCTGAGACTGTTTCGATGTGGCGACTCATAACTCCAGACGAAAAATTATCGCATTTTTTTGTCCAAGCAAAGGCGCAGCTGGACCTTAGGCTTGTGGAATGGCCAAAGTCGACAATGACCACGACGCGGAAAGCTATCTCGTGCTGCTCAATGAGCACGAGCGGGCGCTGGCCGGGTATGTGCATACCTTGGTCAATGATCAGGCCGATGTTGAGGACATCCTGCAGGCCTGCAAGCTGACGATGTGGAAGAAATTTGATCAGTTTGAGAGCGGTACAAATTTCGTGGCATGGGCTCGCACTGTGGCGCTGCATCAGATTTTGAACTATCGGCGGGCGAAAAAACGCAAGCCGCTCTACTCGATGGATCCGGCCTTCGTCGAATCGATCGCTGAAGAGATCGATCGACAAGGCGATGCGCTCACCGACCGCGCTGAGGCGTTGCAGATTTGCCTCGGCAAGTTGCCGGAGAAACAGCGGCGCACGGTTTTGCTGCGCTATTATGAAGGCTTGGACATCGACGAGATCGCGCATAAAACCGCGCGAACCGAAGCGGCTGTCTATCGCCTACTGAGTCGCATCCGGGCTGCGCTCAATGAATGCATCAGTCATCAACTGGAGGTGGCACGCTGATGAATTTCGACGAACAGATCGATCGATCGTTAGATGGTCAGCTGAATCAGGATGAATGGGATTCACTGCAGAAGGCCATCCTCGCTGATCCGGAGCTGCGCGAGACTTACGTGGAAAAGCGTTGGTTGCATGCGCATTTGCTCGCGCAAAGTGACCGCTTGCCAACGCTACTCGAAGTTAGCGAGAAATCGTCGCCGGTTCAGAATCGTCGACCCTATTTGTGGCTCAATGCGGCAGCCGTCATTTTGTTTCTCGGATGGGTAGCGGCGCTTTCATTTCGCAGTGAAAAAACGCCGACGGTGGCGACCTTGATTAAGGCTGAGGGCTGTCGCTGGGAGGCTTCCGATTTACCGACTCGCGAAGGGGCGAAGCTTGGGCTCGGAACCTTGGCGTTGGCTGAAGGCATGGCGACGATTCTTTTCGACAGCGGTGCAACGGTGACCCTGGAGGCGCCGACGACGCTCGAAGTGACGTCGGCGATGCATTGCCAGTTAGTCGAAGGCTCGGTGGTCGCCGACGTGCCGGAGTCGGCACACGGGTTCACCATCGACACTGAAAAAATGAAAGTCGTCGACCTAGGCACACGCTTTGGGCTGACCACGAATTCGCTCGGCGGCTCACAGGTTTATGTGTTCGAAGGCGAAGTCAAAGTGCATCGCGGCGATCAGCCGGAAGCCAAGCATTTGCTGACCGGAAAATCGATGCACACCGGGATGAGTTCAACTGCGCCGGGCCAGGAACTCGATCGGTCGATCGAGCGAAGAGCACCGAAGGCGGGCAATTGGATTCCGATCACCACCGCGACCGGTCGTGGCAAGGACGGCTACATTCGGCGTGGCGATGCTCACGGCCCCGCCAGTCGTCAGCCGGTGGTGATGGTCAAACACACTGACTTGGCGCCAACCAACGAGCGCCGAGGCCTGCTGACTTTTGACGTAGCATCGCTGGGAGGTGCGGCGATCGCGGACGCGATCCTAACGCTGAAGATCGAGTCCAGTGGTTTGGGGTTCGCGACGATGGTGCCTGATTCTAAATTTGCGGTCCTTGGTGTCCTCGATCCCGCTATCGACGATTGGCGGGAGGATGAGTTAACTTGGAAAAATCCGGTCGCCGAGATGACGGCCGAAAATCTCGATCCTTCCCGCTATGTTCAACTCGCTGAATTTGAAATCAAAAAGGGTTCGTCTCACGGGCTCGTTGAGGTGTCGTCGGAATCGCTCAATAACTATTTAAATCAGCGAAAATCGGATCTCATCAGCGTGCTGCTGGTTCGCGAAACTGGCGAGATGGATGAGCAGGGCTTGGTCCACGCTTTCGCCTCAAAAGAACATCCGACGGGTCAGGCGCCGACCCTTTGGATCGAAACGACTTCCTCAACGAAATGAAATTTCCTGTCACTGTTTTTGCCGCACTCGGCAGTTTGTCTCTTGCCGGTGGAGTGGTCGCGGCCGATGACTCGCGCGAGGCTTTGCACTTTTTTGAAACGGAGATCCGGCCGCTTTTGGCGGCGGAGTGTTACGATTGTCACGGCGCGGAGAAGTCGAAGGGTGGATTGCGGCTCGATCATCGTGAATTGATTCTCAAAGGCGGTGAGACCGGCGCGGCATTGGTTCCGGGGAAGCCGGCTGAGTCGCTTCTGGTTAAGGCTATTCATCGCGGCGATGAAGATTTTTCGATGCCACCGAAGAAGGCGCTCAAGGCCGAGCAGGTGGCGGCGTTGGAAAAATGGATTTCACTGGGCGCGCCCTGGCCGGACGAGGCAGTTGCGAAGTCGGAGGTCGATAAGCACGGTTTCACCAAGGAAGATCGGGAGTGGTGGGCGATTCAACCGTTGAAGGATTCGCAAGCTCCGCAGGCGGGCGACAGATGGGCGAAGAATGCGATCGATCAGTTTGTCGCAGCCAAGCTCGATGAAAAGAAACTGCAGCCTGCGCCGGCCGCAGGTGCGAACGAGTTGGTGCGGCGGATGTACTTTGATGTGCACGGTCTGCCGCCGACGGCGGAGCAGGTAAGCGCTTTTGAAAAGGCCTTCGCTGCGGATGCCGACAAGGCGGTCGCGGCGCTGACCGACGTACTGCTGGCGAGTCCGCGCTACGGCGAGCATTGGGGCCAACATTGGTTGGACGTGGTGCGTTATGCTGACAGCGATGGTTATCGGGCAGATAGTTTTCGGCCGGAGACGTGGATGTATCGCGACTATGTGATTCGATCGATTAATGAGGACAAGCCCTACAACCAGTTCATCCGTGAGCAGTTGGCGGCCGATGAGTTTGCCCCGGATGATCCGGACACGGTGATCGCGACCGCATTTTTGAGGCTCGGCGTTTACGAGTGGAATCAGCGCAACGCGGAGATGCAGTGGGAACTGATTTTGACGGAAATGACCAACGTTACCGGCGAGGCGTTTCTCGGTCTGGGCGTGGGCTGCGCGCAGTGTCACGATCACAAGTTCGATCCGATTTTGCAGAAGGATTATTTTGCGCTACAGGCATTTCTCAACAGTACTTGGTGGCCGGAGGACCGCCCTTTGGTGACTCAGGATCAGCAAGCGGCTTATGATGTAGGGATGGAGAAGTGGGAGTTGGCAACAAAGGACATTCGCGAAAAGCTCGATGCGATGACCGTGCCCTATCTGGAGACAAAAAAGGAGGGTTCAGTAAAGCAGTTTCCCGAGGAAGTTAAAGCAATGTATAACAAGCCGGCAGCGGAGCGGACGGCATATGAAGAACAGATTACGCAGATGGTGCAGCGTCAGGTGGACTATGAATACAAGCGCGCTGATTTTAAGAAAGCCTTCTCGCACAGTGAAGAACGGTTGGCTCAATACACGGACTTGGCCAACCAATTGAAGGCGTTTGATGATCTTAAGCCGAAGCCATTGCCGCTGGCATTTATCACCACCGATGTTGGTCCGAATCCTGCGCAGACCTTGCTAGCGCAGAAGGGTGAAAAGCAGGTCATCGCTCCCGCGTTTTTGACTTTGCTCGATGAGTCAAAACCGGAGATCGAGGCGACGGAACAAACTACCGGACGGCGAACCGCGTTAGCTAACTGGATCGCACGTGATGAAAATCCGCTGACCTCGCGGGTGATGGTGAATCGCATCTGGCAACGCCATTTTGGGACTGGGCTGGTGCCGACGCCCAATGACTTTGGCCGACTCGGTGAGGAGCCGAGTCATCCGCAACTCCTCGATTGGATGACTTCGCGCTTCCTCGATGAGGACTGGACGATGAAGCCGATTCATCGATTGATCATGAACAGCTCGACCTACCGACAGACGGCACGCCACGAGCCGAGCAGCACGGAATCGATCATCGATCCGCAGAACCGCTTGTTGTGGCGTTTTCCGCCACACCGACTTTCCGCTGAGCAGGTGCGCGATGCGATGCTTGCCACATCGGGTGAGCTTCAACACCGCGACGGCGGCTCGCCGGTCAGTGGTGATTCGCCAAATCGCAGCGTCTACATGAAAAAAATGCGCAACTCGCCGGACGCGATGATTGGCGGCTTCGATGCTCCGCAGGGATTTAGCTCGCAACCCGATCGGGTGCCAACGACGACTCCGAATCAGTCGCTGATGCTGGTCAATGGCGAATGGACTTTGTCGCGCGCTCAGGCCTTCGCCAAGCGGTTGTTGGCGGGCAAGTCGTCGGTCGCAGCTGAAGATATCAGGAAGGCGTATCGCACCGCCTTTGGGCGCGCCGCGTCCGATGATGAAGTGACTGGCGCTTTGGCATTTATCGAGGGTCAGCAATCGGTGGTAGGTGCTCCGCCAGCGCCGCCCG
>JBBKXR010000196.1:0-25440 GCA_037969585.1 Verrucomicrobiales bacterium | reverse complement strand
TCCGCCGCCACCTCGACGACCGCCGCCCGATTGGGGTTTGTCGTCGCGATCACTGGACTGCGGTTCGCGGTGAAAAGGATGCTCGCGATCAACCGGAACGCTGCCTCGGATGACACTTTCGATCTGACGCAGCAAGCCCTGGCTGCCTTCATCGCAGAGTGACACTGCGCGGCCTTCGGCACCCGCACGCGCGGTCCGCCCGATTCGGTGTACGTAAGCATCGGGCTCCTTGGGGAGATCGTAGTTGATCACCAGGTCGATGCCTTTGACATCGATGCCACGGGCCGCAATATCGGTGGCAATCAGGATCGGCGTGTGGCCGCTGCGGAAATTTTCAAGAGCCCGAACGCGCGCACTCTGCGATTTGTTGCCGTGAATCGCCGCCGCTCGCAGTCCGACGCGATCGAGCTGCTCAACGATACGATTGGCGCCATGCTTGGTAGCACTGAACACCAAGGCGAGACCATCGGGACTTTCGTTAGCTTGTTCCTGCAGCAGGTGTTCCAACAATTTGCGCTTGTCCTCCTTGGCGACGTGACAGAGCGTCTGATCGATTTTTTCCACCGTCGTAGCGGGCGGAGTGACTTCGACGTGCTTAGGATTTCTGAGAATCGTGCCGGCCAGCTGAATGATCGAGTTCGGCATGGTCGCCGAGAAAAACAGGGACTGCCGACGTTCGGGTAGCTTGGCGATGATTTTTTTGACGTCGTGAATAAATCCCATGTCGAGCATGCGATCGGCTTCATCGATGACAAAAATTTCCAGCGCCTTGAAACTGAGCATGCCTTGCTGCATGAGGTCGAGTAGCCGTCCCGGAGTCGCCACGAGAATCTCGGGACCGCGCTGTAGCGCCCTGACCTGTGGGTTTTGACCAACACCGCCGAAGATGACCTCGGAGTGAAATGGCAGATGGGCCCCGTAGTCTTTGAAGCTGACATCGATCTGCGCCGCCAATTCGCGCGTCGGTGCGATCACCAGCACCCGCGGAGCACTGCGCTGTGGTTCGCGCTTGTTCTTGCTGAGGTGTTCGAGGATTGGCAGAGCAAACGCGGCCGTTTTACCGGTGCCGGTTTGCGCACAACCCATGACATCGTCACCGTTGAGAACGAAGGGGATGGTCTGCTCCTGAATGGGTGACGGAGTCGTGTAGTCACGCTCGCGAAGAGCGCGTTGCAGGGGTTCGCTGAGAGCGAGTGATTCAAATGAAATAGACATAAGTAAACTTTCTAAGTTAGCCACGCAGCGACGCGAAGACACAGCTTCCAGTGGGAAGATGAAATCTCACAGCCGACACCGCAGGCGGGTGGTTGAGTAAATTCGATGAGAGGTTTTGAGCCCAGACCAATCCTCATCGAGAAACCGCGCGGGCGCGCCTGGCTTGCAACGAAGTGTCGCACTGCCCAGCGCAGAGATGACGGAGACTCGTCGACATCCCACAAAACGCAAGCGGCATCTCGATACTGCAAACTTCGAGGCTACGCATTTGCGACTTTTCTCGAACAAGTCAAAGCGAAGGATCTACTGTGCTGGAAGGCCCGACCACTTTCGCCTCGCTATGCGATACCTCACTGCTCTACTTCTCGCCAGCTTCGTGGTGACCGTCACCGCGCAACAATCCGTGCTACACCCCTATAGAGGCCCTTCGACGACCGGGGTCGACACTTCCACGCTAACCGGCAAGGTGATGTGCGGTTATCAGGGCTGGTTCAACTGCTACGGCGATGGCGCCGACCTCGGATGGACGCACTGGGCACGCCATCAAGGCAAGACATTCGCTCCGGGAAACGTCGCCGTCGACCTGTGGCCGGACGTCTCCGAGTACGATGACGCCGAACTTTTCGAGACCGGTTTCCGACTTGCCGACGCCACCCGGGCGCGAGTCTTCAGCTCTTACAACAATGCCACCGTGGTCCGCCATTTTGAGTGGATGCGGGATTACGGCATCGACGGCGCTTTCGTGCAACGATTTGCCAACGGCCTGACGAACCAGAAACTGAAACACCACAAAGACGTGGTGCTGGCCAACGCCCGCGAAGCCGCCAACCGAGCCGGTCGCGCCTACGCCGTGATGTATGATCTGAGTGGACTGAAAGCGGGAGAAATCACTCGGGTGTCAGACGACTGGCGACAGCTGCGCGAAACGATGCAGATCACCGATGACGATGCCTATCTACATCACGAAGGCAAACCTCTGGTCGCAGTGTGGGGCGTCGGCTTTTCCGACGACCGCGAGTACACGCTCAAAGAAACACATGACCTGATTCAATTTTTCAAAACCGAAGGCTGCTCGGTGATGATCGGAGTGCCGTATCACTGGCGACAGTTGCACAACGACGCTGTCAGTGACCCCCTGCTCCACAAAATCGTCGCCAGCGCAGACATCGTCAGTCCTTGGTCAGTCGGTCGGTATCGATCTCCAGAACAGGCGAGCCGGTTCGCAGAGAAATTTTCCCGCCCTGATCTCGACTGGTGTCGAGAACGCGATCTGGATCTTCTGCCGGTGGTGTTTCCCGGCTTCAGTTGGAGCAACCTGACTGGCGAAGGCCTGGCAGCGATCCCCAGACTGAAGGGCCAATTTCTCTGGTCGCAATTTGCCGCCGCGAAGCGAATCGGCTGCGAAATGATTTACGTGGCCATGTTCGACGAGGTCGACGAAGGCACGGCAATTTTTAAATGTAGTAATCAAACTCCGCAAGATGAAGGCGTCACATTTCTCGACTTCGAAGGCCTGCCCAGCGATCACTATCTTCAAGTGACCGGAGCCGCGGGAAAAATGCTGCGCGGCGAGATCCCGGTGACCGATTTTCCACCAAGCTCATTTCCCAAGGCCGCCAAGTGATCAATTTTCTCGCGTTGCCAAGGCAATCAATTATTCGCAAAATGGCGGATGACCTCGCCCGAGAATCTCGCTGCCGACCACATCTTCGCCACGCGTCGCTATTTTCTTCATCTGGCTGCGGGAAGTATCGCTGCGGGAACAATTCCCGATCTTTGGGCTGAAAATAGCCTCGACCATCCAGCACTGGTCAGGGCGATCAAGGAACTCGATTACCTGACCGCAGATGAAGACTTTCGCTACGTCGGACGTCTCCAACCAAAGACTTCGGAAATGTCCGATGACGATCTCGTCGCCGCCAGGCTCACCCGTGACAGTTGGCGGCTCGAAGTGATCGCCGACCCCGACAGCGATGCCCGCATTCGGCACCCGATGACCATCGCAGGCGACAGCGCCCTCAGCTTTGATCAACTCGTCGACATCGGCAAAACCCAAGCAGTCAGTTACCTGAAAGTGATGACCTGCAACAACATCGCCGACCCGCTCGGCATGGGTCTGTGGGAAGGAGTGCCGTTGCGCGAAATCCTCTGGAAAGTCGATCCCGATCCAAAGGTTCGCCGCGTTCACTACCACGGATTTCAACACGACGACCCCAAGTGGATGTTTCGCTCATCCCTCTCGATCAATCGCGTTTTCGAGGATTCACCCGGCGGCCAACCCGTACTGCTGTGTTACAAACTCAACGGCGAGTGGCTGTCACCCGACCGCGGTGGTCCGGTGCGCATGCTGGTTCCCGATTCGTACGGATTCAAGTCAGTAAAGTGGCTGCGCGAGATTCAGCTGACCACCAGTCACCTGAATAACGATACCTACGCTGAGAAAGGCAACGACGTCGACAGTCGCATGAAGACCTATGCACGCATCCTCAACTGGCGGGAGGAAATGCCAAACGGCTCGGCTATCCCCCTGACTGGCGTTGCTCAATGCGGCAGTTCAGGATTATCAAAAGTGCAGTACTGGCTGAAAGAAAAAGCCACCGACTGGCTAAGCAGTGATCAATATTTCGAAAAAGCCCCGTGGCAGGATGCCGCGATTCTCCCGCCTCCATCTGTCGACTGGGGCGGAGGCTTGACCACAAAAACTTTACCACCCATACGCCATCAGATCGGCGATGATGGTCGGGCCCTCAATTGGCCCTTGGAAAACACGATCGCGCATTTCGCCGCACTGCTCACCGATATACCCAAAGGTGCCTACGAGATTCGGGTGCGCACCATCGACGCTAACGGCGCGGCTCAACCCATGCCGCGCCCCTTCCAGAAATCCGGCGGCAACGCCATTCAGCAAAAGCCACTCAATATTCTGGCCTGACCTCTAAGCCGCCCAACTGAGCGGCCATCATCGGCGGCCCCTTTTTTTCAGCGCCGAATCGGCGTATTCGCCCTGAGACAAGCCAATCCCTTCCCCGATGCTGGTCTCGAATTTCTTTTGCGAAGCCTTTTGATAGATCACCTTTCCCGACGAGTTCTTCAATTCGAACAGGTAAGCGTAATATTTGTAGCCCCCCTGCACTGAACCGCTGTCGTCGTACTCGAAGCGCACTTCCTGCCCCTGCCATTCTTCAGTCTTACCTTCCTCGACGCTGAAATTCATGCTGACAGCTTGCTGCACTACGTAAATGTCGTTGTCCACCACCGACCGCCCTAAAACCACGAGTTTACCAGTGGCATCCTGAAGATTATATCCACGCTCACGGTTTTCGACAGAGATGGAGAAATCGAAACTCCCCGCCCGGTCGTCAAAGTCGCCACCTTTGTCGCGATGATTGTTCACGCCCGGATTGATTTTCACATCCAGTTTCGGAATCAGGCTTTTGGCCGCCTCGACCTTCCACTCGTCAATGTACTTTTGATCGGCATCGACGAGACGAGATACCGGTATTGTAAAATTCTTGGTGCCGACTTTTATGACCACTGACGCCCGCTTCGCCGCGATAATTTCGCCATCGATTTCATTGCCATCGGTCGATGTAAATATTCGTGCTTCGGCGGAAGTCAATACGATCAATATCGAACAGCCGAGCAGGACTGCGAATCCGTTACCGAGCCAGAAGTTGGGTCTAAGTGTCTTCTTCATCTTAATTTTCCTCTGGATGATCCCCTCGAACGGTGAGTCCCGACTCGCCTTTCACAACAAGCTTACTGCAAACGGGTAATCGCTACACTACAGAAAACTCGCCCGTCTCCAAAGCATCAAATCTAAATTCCTCGGCATCGTGTCTGCGCCACGCTCCCCATATCTCCCCAAAATGCAGCCAGCGAAGCACGCCAAGGCCGCACAATAGGATCCACGACAGCGATTCTCAGGCTCGACTGGTCAGCAATATCTGCTCTATTAAACCAAAGAAATCGCTTGGCCCCCTTGAAACCCATCACTGTAGGCAACCTTCGATTCCCGCGATTTCTCAACCCGATGCCAAACAAGCCTAAGTACTGTCCTCCTAAATTCGACGCACCGACGTCGGTGAAGGCTCTTTATCGCATCGGGCTGCTGCTGGTTTTGATCGCAACGCTGATTGCCATCATCAAATACAGCCGAAAAGATGCATCGCCTTCAACGGGCGTTATTACCTTAAACGGTACTTTGCTGGCCGTTTCCGAACTCCCCAAGCCAGAAGATTCCGCCTATCAAGATTGTCTTCAGGTCGTCAAACTGCAAGTCGCCGACAAATCGCATGCGTCTGGTAGCACCGACCGGTTACCCTCTGAAATCCTCGTCGCCTGGTCGGGATTTGAAAATCGAAAGCTCTCCCCATACTCTAAACTGACGCTGGGAACCGAGCTGGAAATCACCGCGCTCCCCTTTCACCAGACCCGCCCGGAAATACGCAGCATGCAAAAGGTCGACTCGCTGGATGACTTCACTTCGCCGTTGTTTTTTGCCACCCAGATTGTGGTGGCACAATCTCCAAATGTTCACCCTTTACCAGCCCCTTCGCTCGCTGCCGGCAGGCAGGGCATACACCAGAAAGCCGACGAAAACCCAGCGCGAAATCTCGATCGCACACCATCGCAGCACTCTGAATCACGACTCGCGGCGATCAAGTCGGATCGACAGCAAATCGCCCGGTCGCTGCGCACCAACGGCAGCGATTGGGATATTTGGTCCAAAAAACTTGTCCCCTTCTACGATCGTTTACGCGCCAGAGCTGGTGAGAATGGCGGCATGCTTCGACACGGCGGAGAGTTTTTCTCGCGCAGCTATGACCATCGGTTTGGTGAACTGATGTCGGTCGCCGATCAGTCGCCGGCACTCGAAATGATCGTCGCATTCGATCGGGCGCTCGCGAATCAAGGCATCGATCTTATCGTCGTACCCTTCCCTTTTAAGGAAGAAATCAACGCCCACCACTTCGACGCCCAGGCTCCCATTACAGGGACTCTCTCTCCACAACGACTTCGATTCATCGACTGGCTGCTTGAACGCGATGTTGAAGTCGTCGATCTGGAACCCGCGCTGCGGCGAGCGGCGGAAACCTCTGAAAAACTGTTCTATGATTACGCCGATTTGCATCCCGCGCGCGACGGCATCGAAGTCGCTGCCAAGGTCATTGCCGAACGACTTCGCCGCTATGAATTGCCGCAGGAATGGCAGCAGCTTTCGCTGAAAGACATCAAATTTACGATGCCCGAATCGTACCGCGACCGATTCCCTCACCTGCCTGCCAAAGCTGAATATTCGGCACGCCAGGTACTAACTTCGGAAGACAAACTTCTCCCGGAAAACACGCCAGAGTCTCCGCTGCTTCTTGTCGGTGACAGCTTTGTCAGAGCTCCCGGATTGTATGAAGTCAAAAGCTCAAGCCTGCGTGAGCATCTTGCCTACCTGACCGGCGTGCTCGGGCGAGACCTTTCTGTAAAAGGCGGCGCACCGCAAACCATGCTCAACCTTCAGCGAGAAGGCGCAGACATTCTGACCGGTTGCCAAGTGTGTATCATGGTGTTCGCCCAGTACCCGCTATTCGTCGATCCAGACAAAATCGACGAAGCAGAGCAGTGGCCGATCGTCGACCTGCAATAAACAGCTACTCAGCACTCCTGCGCTGCTCGAAGATCCACGGAAACACCTCTTCGTCGTGTGCCAGCTTCCAGTGAATCTGGTTGTGAGTAAATTCCGGATAGCCCTCAAAATGTGCCACCTTACCGGCTTCGGTGTAAGCCTTCGCCACGGCCTCAGCTTTTGCCAAATCACGCTCGCCCGAGAACCACAACCACAACGCGGTATCGACGCTTTCCACCCACTCCTGATCCGCTTCGCCATCGGCAAACATCGCCGCCGCATAAAAATTCGGACGCGACTTCAGCATCGAGCCGATCCCCCTGGCACCCATCGAGTAGCCTGACAGGTAGATCCTGCTTCGATCGATCGGCAGCGAACTGACCAAGGTGTCAACGAGCCCTTCAAGCTTTGCGACATGATCTCCCCACGAGGTATCCGGAGGGCAGGTCGGCACGATGATAAGACAAGGAGTTTTGTCATACTGTTCCTCGCGAGCGAGCCGCTCAGCAGCGATCTCCACCTTGCCCACCTCGACATCATCTGCACGAGAGCCGGCACCGTGCAAATGCACGAACAGCGGCACTGGCGCCTTCGATCGTTTCAGCTTCGCTGAACCATAAATCTGATAAAGGAGACCCGATTCGCTTGCCGGAACCTTGACCCACTCACCAGTGATCCGTTCCGCAAAAACCCCCTCTTCAAACCCCTTCACTCGTTCCTGATCAGCGAAATACTTCTTCACCCACGCCTGATCCTTTTCAGAAATTTCCGCCACTGGCAGTTCGAAACGTCGCCCATCTGAGCGGCGGACCGTCACCGCCGTATCGGTGGCCGAAACAAAGCTTGCCTCAAGCGTTCGCCCATCAGACGACGTCCAGATTCGCGCCGCCGCGTCGTTGTCTGCCGCCACGGCAAAACCTCCGCCCGCCATTAACAGAAAGGCGACATGATAGACCAAAAAATAAGCTTTCATCAGGTCCGAAGCCTATCGATATGTCTTCCACTTGAAAAGGCTTTCGTTAGCCACCGAAAGACGCGCCGGCGATTGCTGGTGCGATCGCAACAGCTTGATCCTACGAGACTCAGAAATTGAAAAAGACGCCCCTGAAGTAGCACAGGGACGCCTTTTTCGTCTTTCGGGGGGATCTTGGGGGGATCTTCGCAACTGCTCTAACGCAGCTAAATTCTTTCGCCCGTCACTGCATGCACGATGAAGAGCACGACAGCGACACTGGCAATAATCCAGGCAATGTGAATCGCCGCGGCCATAACTCCGGACAGCCCGAGGGCACCGGCAACGAGAGCGATAACGAGTAAGATAATGGCCCAGCTAAGCATAATATTCTTCGGTAGGATTTCTTGGTAGGTAGTGGTGTAAAAGACAGCATTGGAGAAATCCGATACTTCCGTGATATTTTCGATAGAGCTATTGAGTAGGCACAAAAAAACCCGACCTGGATGCACCTCCCAATGAACTGGGAAGACTCATCTCAAATCGGGCAACTATGCCCCACCACTTAGCCAGCGACGCAGCCGGTTAGGTGGATGGTGAAAACAATAGCAGCTGTCCTGCTACGGCTCTCTTTCAACGCTCAACGGATATCATCAGTCTCTGGAACGACAAGCGCAAGTTCAGTTTTTCTTCGTCTCGGCGGCGATGATCACTTCTGCGACCTCACCCAGCTTGATGCGCCGGCTCGTCGCCAAATCACGCAACTTCAGGTAAGCGTCCTCTTCACTCATTTTGTGCTTGGCCATCAGGATGCCTTTGGCACGCTCCAGCTTTTTTCGTGTCTCCAGCGCTTCGCGGAGATCTGCATTCTCCTTTCGCAGATCCTGAAACTGTTGGAAACGCCGCATCACAATATGAATCGTCGGCTTTAGATCGCCGGGTGACACCGGATCGACGAGATAGGCCATCACATGATCGTCCATCGCTCGTTCGACATTGGCCAAGTTGTCTCGTTTAGCAACGATTATCGCCGGCAGAGGATTTAGTTCGGCTAGCTCGATCAATCCTTCGATCCCGTTCCCATCGGGGTACTCCGCACCCGAGATAATCAAGTCGGGAGGAGTCAGTGTGCAAAATGCAATTAACTCGGCGCGAGTTGATCCAGTACCAACCACTTTATGCCCCAGTTCTACAACCGTGGCTTCGAGTATTTTCACAATTTCTAGTTCACTCTGGCCGATGTAGATCTCGTACTTATTCATTTCGCTTTTTTCGAGTTTGAAGGCGAACCCACTCTACAAGCCTCTCCGGCAGGACTATTCGATAGCAGCGATGTAGGCGATCGGCGATAGCTTTTTCAACAAATACCCGACCATGAGTTCCATTTTTTCAGTACCATGAGGCCTTGACGAGACACCCGGGATACAGTGAATTAAGAACACGAAAAGCAAAAGTTCGAGCATCCAATATCGCAATTCGTCCGTATGAGTTTCGGTTCTTTCAGAGCCTCCCCCCTTACTCCTGAGCGACATTGAAAAAATCTATTCATCCCCCATCTGAATCAGCGTGCAGATTGCGGCAGGCGCTGATTTCATCAATCTCCTGCGGACCGAGCATGTCATGAAATCGACTCGTGGCAGGGACGCTGCTACCCCTACAGACATACCAGCTCACGGCTGGTGGCAGATCGCTAAACGAGTCTTCGCCGAGATCGGGCGGGACCGCGTCAGTATTATTTCCGCCGGCGTTGCATTTTATATGATGCTGGCCTTGGTCCCGGCCATCGGCTCGGTGATCGCTGTTTACAGCCTGATCTCAGACCCGAGCGATGTGCAGGAACAACTGAACGCCCTCAGTGGTGTTGTGCCCCCGGATGCCCTTGAATTGATCGACAGCGAACTGACTGAAATCGTCGGCCGTGAGGCTATCGCCGGTTGGGGGCTGGTGATTGGTGTCTGCATCACCCTCTGGGGAGCATCGAAGGCGATGGACGCCTTAGTCATCGCTCTGAACGTCGCCTACAACGAGGAGGATAAACGCAATTTTGTCACCCGCAAAGGGGTTGGCCTGGGCCTGACCATGGCGGCCGTCCTGTTCTTCGTAATCGTCATTTTACTGATCGGTGGCGTGCCGGCAATACTGGCATTCGCCGGTCTCGACTCGGACACCGAAACTATTCTGTCTCTGCTCAGATGGCCAGTCATACTCGTCGCGGCGATGACGGGAATCGCCATCCTTTATCGTTACGGCCCGTCGAGAAAAAATGCCAAATGGCGATGGATCACTCCCGGCTCAGTCATTGCCGCATCCATCTGGATGTTAGCGTCAGTGGGCCTGTCGTGGTACGCGGGCAGTTTTGGTGACTACAGCAAATCTTATGGCTCGTTGGGTGCGGTGGTACTGCTCTTACTTTGGTTTTACCTTTCGGGATTCATCGTTATGCTCGGCGCCGAAATCAACGCTGAGATGGAGCTGCAAACTGCCAAAGATACAACCACTGGCGAACCAGTTCCCATCGGAGATCGCGGTGCGTTCGTCGCCGACAACGTAGCGCAAGGAAAGAAGAAGCCTCAGCCGGACAAAGACGAAGGAGAATCTCCAATGCAGGAAATCGAGCAAACCAGTAGCAATAAATAATTAACATACCGACCCACTTATGAGCCTGTCACTCAAGCCAAGTCGCCTCCGCGTTTACAAGGATGTCATCTCTTTGATCCTGAAATATGGATCAAAAGCGGATTTCACCGAAGCGTTAGAAAATAGCCAATTCGGCTTTGGTATCGAAGATCTGGACGATATCGAGCCGAGCGAAGCCGCCGAGCATCTTGCTGAAGACTTGGAGAAACGCGGCCCTACTTTCGTAAAGATCGGCCAGTTACTGTCGACCCGCGCTGACCTTTTGCCGCCTTCATGGCTGGCAGGACTGCAACGTTTGCAGGATGATGTCGATTCCTTCGACTTTGAAATCATCAAGGAAACGATCGAAGAGGATCTCGGCGTCCGCCTGTCCACGGCCTTCGACGAGTTTGACGAGACCCCGCTGGCATCGGCTTCTCTCGGTCAGGTACACCGTGCAGTGCTGCGCAACAGCGACAAGCAGGTGGCCGTAAAAGTCCAGCGCCCCGACATCCGTCAGCGCATGATGGATGAACTCGCCGGCATTGCCGACATTGCGCACTTTCTTGAGGAACACAGCGACAGCGCCCGCCGTTATCGCCTGGCAGCCATCGCTGAAGAAGCGCGTAAACGAATCCTTCAAGAGTTAGACTATGCTAATGAGGCAAACAACCTGAACCGCCTTCGTGACAATCTAAAGAAGTTTCCTCAACTTCTGATCCCTTCTCCCATCGCCGACTACTGTGGCAACCGTGTGCTGACCATGGACTTCGTGGCTGGCACCCGGATTACCGATCTCTCCGGCGCAGTTCGAGTAGATCTCGACGGTGCCAGTCTCGCCGATGAACTGTTTCACGCTTATCTGAAGCAGGTGCTGGTCGATGGTTTTTTCCACGCTGATCCGCATCCAGGCAACGTGTTATTGACCCGCGACCATCGCGTGGCACTGATCGATCTCGGGATGGTCGGCCACATTTCCGATCGCCTTCGTAACCTGCTGCTTACTTTGCTTGTATCAATCAGTGAAGATCGCGGCGATGACGTCGCCGAAGCGGCCATGAAGATTGGTCGTCCAAAGGACGATTTTAACCGTCGCGATTTCATTGCCGATATGGCCGATGTTGTCAACAGCCGTGCAGGTGCTTCGGTCGATGAACTGCAAATCGGCACCACTGTCATGCAGGTTACCGACGTTTGCGCGAAACACTCGCTGATTATTCCGCACGAGATGTTTATGCTCGGAAAAATGCTGCTCAACCTCGACATGGTAGGACGAGCCCTTGATCCCAATTTCCGTCCTGACGAAGCCATTCAACGCTACGCTGCCGAGATCGCTCAGGTGAGAATGAAGGACACTCTCACTTCAGGAAACCTGCTGTCCCTGCTGATCGACGCCAAGGAACTGTTCGCGGAAACTCCCCAGCGGATCAATCGAGTGCTCGAGAACCTCTCGACCAACGAGTTTAAAGTCCGTGTCGATGCTGTCGACGAGAAGGCGCTTCTCGATGGAATCGAAAAAATCGCTAATCGCATCACGGTCGGCTTGATCCTGGGCGCTTTGATTGTCGGCGCAGCCATGATGATGCAGATCGAATCCAGCTTCACCTTATTTGGCTATCCGGGCATCGCGATGATCTTTTTTCTGATCGCTTCAGCAGGAGCGCTACTGCTCGCGTGGCAAGTGTTGTTCGGCGACGATAATTCGAAGTCGGAAAAATGACGAGTTTCGTGCCGCCCGCCTATCTATACTGATCTTGTTATGAAAAGAGACGCGTCAAATACGATTGCCACGCTTGCCATTCTCGGGGCGGGATTAGTTCTGCCCATGGTTGCCGCACACGCTTCGCGAAAAGTGGTCGGATTGGGATACCGTGCGATCACGGACAAGAAGCCCCCGCGAAATCCTGCAGCACGGGAAGTTGATTGGAAAGATGCCATTGTCTGGACCGTGGTCACAGGCGCCATCGGCGGTCTGGCTCGATTGGCCGTGCGCCGCGCCTTGGCACCCACTGATGTTCCCGCCGAAGGCTATGACTTCGACGAAAAGGCCAAGACGCTCCTCGATTAAATTCTGTAATTTCCCGGCACTCATTTTCCAAACTCCGACCGCGGACCAAACTTTATGGCTGACTTATCCCACTGGTTATTGATCTGCGGCAAAGTATTGCTCGCCATGATCATCACCCTGCCATTGGCGATCAATCGCGAAAAAAATACCCAAATTATGGGGCTGCGCACTTTCCCATTGGTGGCAGCTGGCACCTGCGCCTATGTGCTCATCGGGATCGACTTTATCGGTTCCGAGTCACCGGATGCTAATGCGCGGATCATGCAGGGAATTCTCTCCGGCATCGGTTTCGTCGGAGGCGGGGCGATCATCAAAGATAAAGACCATGTGCGCGGCACCGCGTGTGCAGCCTCGGTCTGGGCTACTGGAGCCATTGGCATCGCCGTTGCATACGGAAACTATCCTATAGCGATCACACTCGTGGTCGCATGCTTTGGCATCCTGCATTTTATGTCTCCTCTTAAGGATGCCTTCGATTCAGATCAAAAAGACACGGCCAACAAGAGTGATAGCTCTGAATAGGAACCATTAAATCAAGGCTGCGCAGCCTATATTTCCTAAACTACGATGAAGCCCAATACCCCCACACGCGGATCTCAACGCACGGAACATCCCTCGCTCGTCACTCGCGTCTATCCGAAAGCAATCGGCTTCTCCCAGATCGGCTTGTTCGTCTTGGCCATGCTTTACAGCATTTACCTGGTTCGGCCATTTCTTCTGCCGGTGATCCTTGCTCTGCTTTTGGCGATGGTGCTCAATCCGGTGGCCAACGGTTTGCAAAAACTGACTCGTCTCCCCTCCCCCCTCACGGCGCTCGCCGTCCTGATCGTTTTCTGCGGAGTGGCGGGAACGGGTCTCTATTACACATCGTATCCGGCTTCTGAATATGCTGACAAACTGCGCGAGGAACTCGTGCAAAATCGCCTCCGATCCGTATTCGCTCCGATCTCCGAACTGCACGAAGAAATCAAAACGGTCGCTGAAGAAGTCGAGACTCTTGCTGGCGATAAGAAACCCGAACCAGTAGGCGACGCTGCACCGACAGCGCCCGGTCTGGAGAAGCTTGAGATAACCATCGAGCCGACCGCCGGAATCCCGCAATCTTCCGGGGCAAATGGTACCAACCCGGCGATAGCACAGCCGGTGCAGGTGGAAATCCGCGAAAGCCGTGTCGACGTCGTCTACACCCTGGCTCAGGATTTCATGCTGCACCTAACGCTGACGCTGATTATCTGCTACTTTCTGCTGGCATTTGGCAACCAGATGATCCGGCGCATGGCCGAAAACCGAACCGCCAAGCATTTGATCCATGACATCTCCCGCGATGTCTCCGGCTACCTGCTGACGGTAACGCTGATCAACATTGGCCTCGGCATCTGCATCGGCCTGGCGCTGTGGCTTCTGGGTATTCCAAACCCCTTACTCTGGGGTGCCATGGCGGCGCTGCTGAATTTTATTCCTTACATCGGTGCAATAGCTGGCACAGCGATCATCTTTCTGGTCGCCGCCACCAACACCAGTTCAACGGCGTTGCTGATTGGTGCACCCGCGGCTTACTACCTCCTCACGGCGCTGGAGGGAAATATCGTGACTCCCGCGATCATCGGCAAACGTTTTACCATCAATCCGATCGTTGTCTTCCTGTGGGTTCTCGCATGGGGTGCTCTATGGGGCATTCCCGGAATGCTTATCGGGTTGCCCCTGCTAATGATTTTTCGAATCATTGTCGACAGCGTGCCTGCGCTGAGCGGCGTAAATCGAGTGATTTCGAGTTAAGGTCGCGCTGGAATTCAGCGGTTCAAGATCGCCATTCGTTTTAGAACTCATCCTCCCCACTACCCCCATGTTCGAAAAATGGATCTCAACTGACTCGACCAGCTTGATTGCTGTCGCCATCAGCGCCGTCACGGTTTACATCGCCATCATCCTGTACTGCCGCATTACTGGCCTGAGGAGTTTTTCGAAAATGTCGACGGGCGACTTCGCCATGACTGTGGCAGTTGGATCCCTGTTCGCTTCCACCATCGCGTCGCCGCAGCCTTCCCTGTTCCTCGGCTTGTTCGCCCTCGCGTTGCTATTTCTAGGCCAGTGGCTGTTGTCCAGACTTAGACAACGCTTTTCGACAGTCCGGTCAATGACCGACAACCAACCGCTGCTTTTGATGCGCGGCGATGAAATACTCGAAGATAACCTTCGTGCCGCTGGTGTATCACGCCCCGATCTGATTGCCAAATTACGCGAAGCCAATGTCCTCCACTTCGGACAAGTTCGAGCGGTCGTTTTCGAGACCACGGGTGACATCTCAGTCCTTCACGCCAGCGACGACGAACAACAACTTTCGCCAGACCTGCTGGATGGTGTCGCCGAGATCTATAAATAAACACCAGAGCCGCGAACTCTGATCGAGGTCCGTTTCATTTATTCTCTAAGTGCCTTCGGGGGGGTATCGACCATTCGCCGGTAGCGGTCAGAAAGTCCTGCTGGGTGGCGCTGTTTGGTGAGTTGCCTAATGACCGCTGAATTGCTACTTTCTGTCACTTGTCCTTCGTAAACCAGCGTCTCAGAATAGCCTGGTTTCACCCCCATCTCCTTTAACTCCGCGGCAAGAGATCCACGTTGCAGACCATAGCGCTGTTCGACAGCCGCGATCTGTGAGGCGTTGCCCAGTTCCACGCCGATGCTCGGTGGCTCCACTTCATAATCGAGCGTGCCGGTCAGATCATACATCTCTGCGATGCGATTGCGGCGATCGACCAACTTGTAGACCAAAGCTTCCTGCATAAAATCCGGCCACCTGGAAGCTGCCACAGCCTCGCGAATTTCTGGGACGGTCAATCCGGCGATCCTCCGCGCCATCCATTTGCAATCTGCCCATGTAGCCTTTTTCCAAGCATCAGGTTTATAGATGTAAACCTGTCGAAAACGGAAATTGCGACCGAAGAGCCCGCGATCCATGAAATCTTCACCCGTCTGCATTTCATTGATTTCCGCTGATGAGCCCATCGTTCCCAGCGTGACTCCGAGATCGTGGTGACCTTCCCGATAGTCAACGACGCGTCCGTCACCGGCTCGCTTAATGTAAAACACCTTGTTGTTGTCATCTTTCACATCGCGGTTCGACATCCACAAACTAAGCAAATAAAGCCCGCGTGCGACACGGTCCTGCTTGGCGGAAAAATCTGACATTTGCGCGCCGTTCTCGCGTCGCACGAATCCGTCCGGGCGTAACTCGAGCAAATATTCTCGAAAGCTCACCCAGTGCCGGCCGATCAGTTCCGGCTTGCGATACTTTTTCTTTCCGCCCGTGGGCAAACGACGCAGCACCGAGTCGACATTTGTCGCAGTGATGATGCCGTGACTGTGGATATACGGCACAACGTCGAAACCATAGAAGTCATGGAGAGTTTTCACCAGCTGCTGAACCGTTTCCGGCTCGCGCTCAGCGCCTTCTTCAGCTTCCTCATCCTCGTACTCTCCCTCTTTACTGAGAATGAGGACCATTGCTTCGGGGCCTGGATCGCCAACAAACACGAGGTCCGTCATTTTTCCGCCGGCCATCAGATACAGTCGGCTGGAAACTGCTTCCGGCTGAACCTCATCGCCCCACTTAATCTTCCATTCCACTCCGAAGGCATCCTCAGTCTTGCCCTTTGGCGAGGTTGCCGATTTGTATATCTCATCCAGAAATAATACCCGACGTGCACTCGCCATGTCCCAACGCCGGCCCCTGGGCAATTCACCTTCGCGATGAAGAACACCGGTAATCCCTGACTCCATCCAATTTTCAAAGTTCTCGATCCGATCATCACGCATCCGCGCTTGTTCCTCCTGTCGATACCACGCCGGATGTTCGCTGCTTACGTCGAGCATTGAAACTTGTTCGGGCGTCAGCCCCGCCAACTGCCGTGAAGAATAAAATTCACCGTTCGCCGGATTGTAAAGAAAATCGGCCTCGCGCTCAGCGGCACGCTCGCCCAGAGGACGGTTCTGTTTTGCTTCAGGAAGTGCAGGTAAACTATGCCCAAACACCGCCGTATACATAAAATTTAAGGAGGCATCCAGAATATTGTCATTCTTTCTCTCCTCCATTGACGCATCTACCTCATTAAGGATTCGCTCAGTTTGAATATTCACCGACAGCACGTCCTTCGGCGTGGGGTCCGATTGCCGCGTCTTTTCAATCCTTCCTGCGGCAAAATCGACTAACTCCAGTAAGGCCTCGATTTCCTCTTTGTCGTCCTTGTCATCGGCCCGTTCAAGATCCTCCGACAGCATTGCTTTGGAATCAAGAGCACGTCGCCACTGTTCGTCCAAACTAACAGGATTCGAACCCACTTCGATCGCCCGACTGTCACTGGCAGTATACAGCTTAGAAAAAAGACCGCGACGTTCGCCATTCTCAGTGAGCGCCCGATTGCCGATCGTCTCACACGACGGCAGTGAAAATACTGCCAGAAGTGAAAACCAAACTGCGTTCCGACGGATTATCGCTGCCTCAATCATTGTTCTAAGATTTTTTCTTTTCAGCCGCTTTTTCTTTGTCTTTCTTTTGATCTTTTTCTGCGGACGCGGAGTCTTTGTCCCTATCCTGGTACATTACCGTCAGTCGGACTTCTTTCTTCGCCACCCGATCGATCTCCAATTCACTGACATCCACGCAGAATTCTTCGGCAATTCTTTCCCTCAGGTATTCCCGGTCGAGCATCTTCGTCGTATCTGACAGCTTGTAGCGAATTTCCGTAGTCTGATAGGCCGCCCTCCACAAAAACGGGTGGTCGCCCACGAATGCCGTGAGCAGTACCAGAGCCGACGCTGCAATTTCTGCACTGGCTGTCAGTTGAGAGTTTATAAACGTAAGCGAGACCGCTCCCAAAAGATAAGCTACTTCAGCTTTGTCGAAGTTCTCACTACGCAGGCGGACCAGCGCCAGCAGTGCGAAAATGGTGAATCCAAAACCCGCCGTAAGCACCGTGCTGAGAAGAAATATAGGAAACAGAAACAAATTAAAAGCGAACAACAAAAACATCATTTTGTGATCGTGATGACGGAGATAATAAATCCCGAACGCATAGAGAAATATCGTCAACAGGTTGAGACCGAACTCCAAGGCCAACTCAACGCGAGTCATTTGGGAAAGGTCGCTCTTACTCCCTTCCAGCTCGGACATCGGACCTGCCAAGTCGGTCATCGCCACCGCCATCGAATTCATTACGCCATTCATCTTCTCTCCTGTCGGCTTGTATTCGACGTCCTCGTTCGGACCACTTTCCTTAAACTCGATATCGAAGAATTTGCCTTTCGCGGCGCTTTCGACTTCCTCCAACTCCGCCACCTCACGATCTCCGAATTCGTTGCGCACCGCCTCTTGAACGGCGTCGGGAAGCTCGTCAAAATCGATACTCATCTCCGTCTCTACCCATTTGCCCTCGACAGTGTAATCGGCACGGGCCGCCCCCTTCTCAGTCTTGAACTGCGCTTCCCAAAAACCGTTTGAATCCACTTCCCACTTGGGTTTGGCATCCTCACCGTATTTCTGCTCAAAAGCTCTCTCAACGACGTCAGGTACTGCAAAAACGGAACAGCAGGAAATCGCGAGAATGGAAACGACAACAGCCAGACAGCGTTGACTTGGGGTGGCTGAGGGCATGAGCATTTTGAAATATCTTAAGGTTTTTAGTTCAAAATGATCGGATCTCCGATCGCGGCCGATTCAAACGCTACTCGGGCAGTATCTTTTCGAGCGCCTTGCCGATACCCAGGCCAGGCTCAGGCCTTAAACCTGTTCGGTCTTTACTGTCGCGCAGTGAGTCAAACACGCTACCGTCCGATTCGATCGCCTCGTAGGTGCGGCTGCCATCTGGTTGCAAAGTCACCCTAAAAACGTGATGCACCGATCGCCACTTGGCGAGATAATTGCGTGCACCGACACGATCAAGCATCCGGTCAGTGATAGGACGCAATCGAGCGCCCCACGCTCCGTCGCCGAGGTAGAGAATCCCGGCTGCATCATCCCGCACCCCGGCTGTCAGCGGGTGACTTCGCTTGTAGGCGTGATGATCGTTCTCAAAGACACAATCGACCTGATATTCCTCAAACAGCGGACACCACTCCTTCTGGACATCCATCTCATTCGCCTTAATGCCCGTTCCCCACGCCGGGCGGTGATAGATCGGGAAAACATTCGCTACATCTACCCGGTCCTTCAACTCGCCCTCCAGCCAGCGCGTCTGCTTTTTGACCCTTTGCCCATGGTTAGAATCGAGCAGAATAATGCTGAGGTAGTCGCCAAAATCCACGCTGAAATTTGACTCGTTGCCCGGCACGTCGAACAGGGAAAAATAAAAGGGCGCATTCTTTTTCTTCGGTGTCAGAGCCGCTAATCCTCTCCATGCCTGCCACTTACTTAGTCCGTGAAAACTTTTCATTTCATGATTTCCAATGCCGGCAATGATAGGTATCGAGCGGCCATCCTTGCTGACGACCAGTTCGGTCCAATTGTCGATCCAGTCATACCATCGGTAGGCGGCACGGCCGTTGGCGTAGGCCAAATCTCCACCCACCAAAACGAAAAGAGGATCTTCACGACCGACTTGTTTGCAAATCGGCACCGCTGATGCGGTTCCCATATCGCCTCCGGCGATAAATCTTAACGGTCTGTTCAAGTTTGCTGGAGCGGTGCGGAACCAACCGGTTTTGACCCGACGGCCTTCGGCCGCCAATAAAAATTCATAGGCAGTATCGGGGCGCAATCCATCCGCTTCGGCATGGAACACCGGGTTGCCGGTTTCCGCCAATTCCTGCTCTTTGTGTTTAACGGTTCGAAACTCCAATCCCGTTCCTCTGGGACGAATACCAAGTGACCACTCGGACTTCTCCGCGCGGGGCAACTGTGGTAGCGGCGACAATGAGGGTTCCTTCAGATACCAGCGCGTCGATGGATCTGCCCCGGCGAGAAAAAGCCACTCTTCCTCTTCCGGAATGAGCGCCTGATTGCCCATCACCAGCATCGGATCCAATGTGAAATCACGACTGCCGACCTTGACATTATGGCCCTCGATCGTGATCAAATTTCGCCCTTTGACGAGAAATCGCTGCGGATTCTTTAGCACAAAGACCTCACCGTCCTCACCCGCTTCGTGATCTTCTTTTACATCGGCATAGGCGTGCTGACCTGAGATGTTTGCGGAGCGCGCGACCTCCTCTCCATTTATCCACGCCACAAAGGCATCATCATAGCGAATCACCAATTGAAGTTCGCCGCTCATGGCGTCTGACGGAACATGAAAATAATTCGCCAGGTAAAGCCGCGAATACGAACCCTTCATCTCCGGCAGTGCCGTTCCGTCGTCGTCGCCATCTCCGTAACCAAAGCCACCGCGCCCCGCTCGCCAGACAGGCAAAGGCTGCTGATCCGGCGCCACTCGTTCAACCCAGGTAATCGTAGCCGACGTAGTCGGGTCATGGTGCCATTGAACAAACGGACCGTGAACCTTCAGATCTCTCGCAAAAGAGGCGTCCAGACCGGACGCCAACGCAGCAAATACTACGAGGCAGGCACGCAGGCCGACCCCCGCGGTAGTTGCCAAGCCAGCACTCGATGGCAGAACGCTGCCGCTGGTGAAAAGTAGAAGAGAGATCGATTTGGACAAGTCCGCCAAACGTGATCTAAACGGCAGTATCATCGATCCAGTCAGGCAAAAATAGAGCGTGCCGGAGTCTCCTCCGGCACGCCATTCGATTTAGTAGGTAATTCCTATGCAGTCACCTGATTAGTTTCCCGGCTCACCAACTTCAGTAGCACTGTCGTCTTTCGCCGGCGTGATGTCGACGTCCGGAACCTTGATCGTGACATCTTTTTCCTTCATTTTGACATCAACGTCGGGAGCATCAACGTCGTACTTAGGGATTTGTCCGCCCTCGACCTCGACTTCCGGCATTTCGCCTTCTTGGGTTTTTTCGACGTCACACGCTGCGAGGCCGATTCCGGCGACAATGGCGAGACTGAATTGCAGGATGGTTTTCTTAGTGTCTTGTTTTTTCATAACTAGTGTTGGTTGGATTTTGTTGGGGGTTAATTGATTTTTCTACTGAAGATTGCTTACGCACTGACTGGCTTGCTGCTGCCACGACTGAAAATGATATACAGCGCGTGGATAATGCCCGGGATAAAGCCAAGCAGAGTGAGGAGGATGTTGATCCAAAAATGCTTGGAGATGCCGACTTGCAGGGCCACTCCCACGGGAGGCAGGAAAATGGCGACGATGACACGGAGGATATCTTTGATGAATTCGTTCATAACGACCTCCTATGTTGCTTAAAGTGTGCCAAGAAGCTCAAATAACCTCTCAACCCGTTGTTTTTCAGGACTTTGCATAATTTTCCAAATCTGTCCAGCTCGGCACTGTTTCCGTAAATCTCGCCAAATCGTGCAACATGCCACGTCAATGGCAGTGTCAATCATGCAATTTGCTCGATTGATGCTTACTTTGTTTCGATGCTGACGGACTGCATGCGTGCATTTTAAGTCACTTTTCCGACGCCGATCCAGCGGGCGTTTCTACTCCTCCGCACCCAGCCTGGCAGCGAGTTTCAGATCTCCTACGAAGCCATCGAAGGCAGCAATTTTATCAGGTCCATCGCGCCACCGAAGCAGTGAAGATGGATGGACTGTTGCCACAACGTGCGCTGCAAGCGGCGATTCGCCCGCCACCTTGCCACGCTCAGCGAGGACTCGGAAGTCTGACCGAATCAACGCCTTGGCCGCAATAGCCCCGAGACAGATGAGCACTCGCGGACGAATCCGCATCGCTTCGGCAATGACCCATGGCTTGCAAACCTGAACTTCCGACGCACTCGGGTTTCGGTGCAACCTCTGTTTACCGCGCGAGCTGCTCCCCTCGCTTTGTTGCCACTTAAAATGTTTCACTGTATTAGTGAGATAGCACTCGCTTCGATCGATACCGGCTTGCGCCATCGCGCGGTTGAGCAGTTGACCCGCCGGCCCGACAAATGGCTCACCGATCAAGTCCTCGCGGTCTCCAGGTTGCTCGCCCACGATCATGATCCTGGCATCTTGGGGACCGACGCCAAACACTGTTCGCGTGGCGTTTTCATGGAGCGGACAGCCGCGGCAGCAGGCCGCCGCGTCTCGGAGTTGGTCGAGGTCGGCATCGACCGACGCCGCGACAAACTCCGCCGGCGAAACGATGGAGGCCCTTGATTCCACATTCGGTACTCCGCGCGGAACCTTTGCTGATACATGGGCACGCTCCTCATTCACTCCGCGATCTATCATACCACGCGTCCGGTATGCCGAGGCTACGGTCAGCTCTCGAATCAATGGTGCCTCTGGAAGGTTTTTCCAGTACTTCACGGGCATCTCCGACTGCATCGCCTTCAGCTTAAGGCGGGCGGGATTGAAAATGCTGGCGTAGTAGGTACGCCAGTAGTCGTCGAGTTCATCACTGGACGGAGCGATGGACTTCTGGACGCCATCGGAGAACTGCAGTTGATCGCCATTCCAGTGCACACACTTCTCGGGCGTTAGAATCGACCAATCCATGCCGGCGAAGCGCTTCGCAAAAAAGGGCGCAGTCAATTCAACGATATGATGGTCCGGCTCAAACCAGGCGACAAATTGTTCGCGGCTCGTGTCAGAGCATTCACCGACTTTCCGAAATCGCACAAAGGCGGTCATCTTGTGTCGATCACGGCGGACTTCCTTAGCGAGCAAGTTGATGCGCCTGACCTCGGGATCAGTCTCGATTTTCAGCAGGTGGCGTTCTTCCTCGTACAAAATACGCCAAGCGATTTTGTAAAGCAGGCTCCAACGATCGACGTCCCTATGGCAGGCAGCCTGTTCAGCGAGACCGAGAAACGCGGCGGGGATATTCAAAGTCGCCCGACCGCCGCTGGGCAATGCCTCGGTATTGACTGCTCTGGGTTCAGCAGAAAATGACAGCTCGGAAAACAACCCCGACGTGGAACTTCCGTCATCCCAAAAAACTTCGTCCGGTGGTGTCTTCGAAATCAACAAGCCCCGCGCCGCTCGCCGCCAAGACTTGAAGTCCGCCTGAAAGTTAATTGTCCGCATCGCTCTCTCTGCCTTCCGCTCCCGCTATAGTTCTCCACTTCTGGCACTGACAATCGTTTCCGCGTCGGGCCTTAAGATGGCCGGTGTTGCCCCACCCGCCTGCCCATCTAGGTTGAAAAGCAATTGCTTCGCTGGCGGCACCAGTCGCGAACGAAGGTTATCACCGTCGAGGCCGAGCTTTGCCGGATGGTGATCAGTAGTAATTACGAACGGAAGACAGTTTTTCAGCGACACGCGCATCCGCTGCAGATCCACCAGTCGCAACTGCGTGTAGCGACGCGCCGACAAAATGCGTCCCACGCTACGGGTGCCGATGCCGGGAATTCTCAACAAACTTTCGCGATCGGCGCGATTTATGTCGACCGGGAACCGTCCCCGATTGCGCAACGCCCACGCTAATTTCGGATCCAGATCGAGATCGAGATGCGGAGCCTCGTCAGGAACGATCTCCCCTACCTGATAGCCGTAAAAACGCAGCAGCCAATCTGCCTGGTAGAGGCGGTGTTCGCGAACCAGCGGCGGCGCAGCCAAAGGCAAAACAGGCGAAGCGTCGGGAATCGGACTGAACGCGGAATAGTAAACCCGCTTTAGCCGGAAACTACGATAAAGCGAATCCGCTTGATGAAGAAGTGCACGATCATCGCTCTGATCAGCACCTATGATCATCTGCGTACTCTGACCAGCCGGACTGTAAGGTCGGGAATCCGGCTCGCGGACGCTCGCCGAACGTTTCGGCTCCCTGCGCTGATCCCGATCTTCCTCGATGCGGAATCGGATGCCGCCCATCGCCTCGCGAGTCCGTTGCAGATTTTTCTCCGGCGCCAGTTGGTCGAGACTTTGCTGAGTCGGCAATTCGATATTAATCGAAATGCGATCCGCGAATCGTCCCGCCATTTCAAGAAGATCTTGCGAAGCCTCCGGTATCGTTTTCAGATGAATGTAACCTCGAAAATCGTGCCCCTCGCGCAATTGTCGGGCTACCTCGATCACCCTCTCCATGGTGTAGTCAGGATCGCGGATAATACCCGAACTGAGGAACAGTCCTTCGATGTAATTCCGTTTGTAAAAGTCCAGAGTCAGCTTGACCACCTCCTCCACCGTGAAACGTGCCCGCGGCGTGTCACTGGAGCGCCGATTGATGCAATAATGGCAGTCGTAAATGCAGGCGTTCGTCAGCAGAATCTTCAGTAGCGATATGCAACGCCCGTCAGGCGCGTAGCTATGACAAATGCCACTGCCGCCCGCCGAGCCAATCGCTGTTTTGCTGCCACTGGAATCGCGGCGATTAGTCCCGCTACTGGCACAAGAGGCATCGTACTTCGCCGCGTCGGCGAGGATTTTAAGTTTCTGTTGGGTGTCCAATGCTTACAAAAAATAAGGTGGACGCAACGTTGCGTGACACAAATTAAGTTCTTTTGAACATATTGTAATTCCGAACAACAACAAGCATTTTTTACTCAACGCCAGACTCGGTGCAGGCCAGGATTTGCCAGCTCAAAGGCCGCATACCACAAGACCGATGCAACGAGCGCAGAGGCAATCGCGGATGTCCATCTACGCCGTAAGTCGAGCTCGCGCGGTGAGCAGCGCTATCCCGTGCGCTGCCTCTGCTCATGATAAAGGGGCGCGCAAAGGCGATTTCGCTGACGCTGATTGCGACCACGTCCCCAATGATAAAAAAGTCCCGCCCACCTCAATATCGGCATTTTCGATCTCCCCGCGAAGGACCTTCAACCGGGGAAAATCAAATTTCACTTCTCACTTTGAACGGAAATTTTGAATATTTCCTGCGAGAAATGCGTCCCAACTATTGAGGCTTTCGTGTCTCTGTTTCTAACCCCCATTAAACATGAAAAAAGTCGCCACCCTCTTGCTCACTCTATCGCTTGTCATCGGAGTGTCCGCAATGTCGAGCTGCACCACCGCCTACGACGCCCATGGACGTCCCGTCCAAGTCGTCGATCCTGCCGCTGCTGCGGTCGGCGCCCTCGCTATCGGCGCCGCTGCCTATGCGATTGGCAATAACAACCGCGACCACCGCGGCGGTAGCCACTATGGAAACCGCTGCCGTGGCGGTTGCTATTCAGGCTGCCCCCACAACCGCGGCGGCGGCAACCATCGCGGACACCGCCACTGAGCCGGGCCGCTTGCGGATTACGAAAGGGTAGCAGGCAACTCTCGCTCGATGAGTCGCCTTAATCACCGTCTAGAAAATCCAATAGTTTAGCTTCCATCGTCGACAGATCGCTGCGCGGTACTCGGTCGGCCGAAAAGCGCTCGGCTCCCTCGAGCGATTTCCCTGCTCGGAACACCTCGACAATTTTCGGATGCACATAGTACTTGCGACAGGTCGCTGGACGATGATGCAGATGCTCAGCCGTCTGCTTGATCGCTGCGACGATGTCACGGTCGCGCGCCGCCTCGCTGTCGGACGGTTCCGTGCGGGATAATTTGGCAAAACACAACAAGCTCGCCTTCCATGTCCTAAAATCCTTCGCAGTCACGTCTTCACAGATCTCGTGCAGGTAGTCGTTCACATCCGAAGCGTGAATTGGAGCGGAACCGCCTTCCGGAGTCTGGTAATGAAATAGATGCTCACCCGGCAGACCTTTCGATTGGCTTAGCATTTTAGCCACTCGATCCGAGCGGAAGTCGAAATCAACCTGCTGCCCGCTCTTGCCCGTGTAGGAAAGCTGCAACTCACCGGCCCCGCCTTCGTCCTCGCCCTCGACGAAATCAAGATGCTCCTCGCGCAAAGTGGTGATGCCATAGGTCTCGTTGCGTTTCGTGTAAGCAGCATTTCCAACCCGTGCTCCAGTGTGATCGATCACTCGCACCGCTGCCGCCACCACACGCTGCTTGCTGATCTCGTCATC
>JBBKXR010000195.1:0-21264 GCA_037969585.1 Verrucomicrobiales bacterium | reverse complement strand
CTCAAAAAAGGCAGTGGCCCGCTCACCCTGCGCGCTCTGGACATGCCCGGCTCGCAAGTCATGGACTTCCGGCTGCTCCTACTGAAGCGCGTCGACTAACGCCAACCCTCTGGACGATCACGTGAGACCGTCCGTCCCGGCGGTCCCGTTGCCTTGGGGTTGGATCGCATTTCTTGCGCCTCCCCTGAAAAATCTCGCGCAGAGATACAGAGCCGCAGAGAACCGGCAGACTAATTTTTCCGATCAACTAATCCAAAAAACTCTGCGCCTCCGCGTCTCTGCGCGAGGCATCCCTCTGGTAGATTAAATGCTCCTTCACCCACCCTTCACCGCCAACCATTTGTCCCGCTCGGCCTTGTCCAGCTTCTCAATCGAGTAGCGCAGCATCACTCGCGGCATGATTGCGGCGTAATCCTCTAAAAAACCACGTAGCAATTCGACATCGCGCTTGCCCATTTCGCGCAGCATCCAGCCGACCGCTTTGTGAATGAGATCATGCGAGTGATCGACAAAGCCTTCCGCCAGCCAGAGAATTTCGCCAAATTCTCCGCGGCGGATCAGCGGAAAACACGCAACCACCGCAACCCGTTGTCGGAACCAGTCGCTGGATTCTGCCAATTCTCCGAGCACCGCACTCCTCTCCCATTTTCTCCCCACTAGCCACTCCCCGAGAATCTTGTGCGCCGAGCTATCGACCAAATCCCAATAGTTCACTCCGTCCAGATTCGCGAGATAGAAATCCTTCAACACTGTCCGCTCGCCTTCGTCGCGCTGTTTCTCAAAACGATTCACCAGAATGAACAAAGCTGTCAGGCGACATTCGTGAATCGGGTCGGCAAGTAGTATTTCCAACTCGCCCAGCGGCAGGTCGCGAAACCGTTTCGCTACCTCTCGTTGTTTAGGAACCATGACGCCGAGAAACAGATCACCCTCGTCGAGGTTGTCCGGATCCTTCTTAAAAAAGCGCGGAAAAAACTCCGCCTTGTCTCGGTCCGCCAAAGCCCGCAACGCCTCGCGCAAATCGTCAGCCTTCAGAAACCTGTTCATCGTCGCCGTCACCCAATAGATCCATCGCCAAACTAGTTCCCGCCACCGTGCCCAATGTCGGCGCCAGCATCCATCCCACCACCGGCACTAACATCGTCAAAAAATAACCCATGCCGAGACCAGTCGCTTCGCCACGGTGAGCTTTGCAGAACGCGACGCTCTGAGTCGTCGTGCGCCCTCGATACTCAAGTGGAAAATCCAGCAAACCGTTGCCTAGAAAGCAATTCTGGATCAGCAACAGCGCCACCGACGACAACAGCGTACCGACGATAGGTACCAGCAGACCAACGACAAAAAATAATGCGGCGGCAAGAAGCTCGAACGCTATCGAGCGGGTATTGACCTTGGCGCTGCGCACGATCGAATCGACGAACCCCAAACGTTGACGAAATTTTTCGCCTTCGATTCCGCGCACCGTCATTTCCGCCAATCGGCCAAGAAAGGGCGCCAGTAGCACCAGCACCAAATGCTTGTGCAAAAACACGAACACGGCGCCAAGAGCAATTACCGCCAATATCGAAGCCGACCAACTCAGCACCGCGTCCAACCACTTGGTTTGCAACGCAATCTTCGCATCGATCCAATCGTGAAAATTGTCAAACCCGATCACCAAACCCGCAACGATCGCTACACTCAATACCAAGCTCAACAGAGCCGGCACCAAAAGATAACGCCACAATCCATAGCGCTTCACCAAGCCCAGCCCGCGCAGATAAGCCGAAAAACCGCGAGCAAGTCCCTTCATTATCTGCAGACAGAATCTTAAAACCTAACACTGAACACCTAAAACCCCCGCGCTCCGCGCCGGCTACTCATCACCAAAACAAGTTCCCACCAGACGTGCCGATTTCACCAGTGGATCATCCGGCGATACCAGTTTCTTTTTCCCGGCGACATCTTCTAACGGCACTGGCACAACTTCCGTGCCCTTCACCGACATCATGTCGCCGCTGCCACCATCCGCGAGATATTGCGCACAGGTCGTGCCTAACAAGGTCGCCAATACTCGATCATCCGCCGACGGTGTGCCGCCACGCTGCACGTGGCCCAGAATCGTCATCCGCGATTCACAACCCGAGAGCTCTTCCAGCTTGTGCGTCAGTCGCACCGTGTGATCGACATGCCGCCGATGAAACTCATCAAGCTGCGCCGAGATTTTTTTCTTCGTCTCTTTGTCGCCTTTTTCGACAGCCGCATCCTTCTGCCTGAGCAAGTCCTCGATATTCGCTGCGCCTTCCTTCGACATTGCGCCTTCGGCTACGGCAACGATGCTGAAATGTTTGCCTGCCCGTCCGCGTTCGCGAATCGCTTCCGCAACCAGCTCCGGATCATAAGGAATTTCCGGAATCAGAACCACATCGGCCCCGCCCGCGATTCCCGACTGCAACGCCAGCCACCCCGCCCGGTGCCCCATGATTTCCACCACGATGACGCGGTTATGGCTGGTTGCCGTCGAGTGCAGGCGATCGATCGCATCGGTCGCGATCCCCAACGCGGTATCGAAGCCGAAGGTGACATCCGTTTCCGCGACATCATTATCGATCGTCTTCGGCAGCGTCACCACATTCAGTCCCGCCTGCTTCAAGTGCAGCGCATTTTTTTGGGTGCCACCGCCTCCCAGACAGACCAAGGCATCCAAGTGATGCCGCTCGTAGGTATCGATCACCGCGTCGGTCATGTCTTTGGTTTTGCCACCCATTGGCATCTTGTGTGGCTTGTCGCGACTGGTGCCGAGAATCGTTCCGCCATCGGTCAAGATCCCGGACAGCAGAGCCCGATCCACCGGCATCGTGCGATCGTGAGCCAAGCCGTTGAAGCCATTTTTAAAACCCAACACCCGCATGTCGAACTTGTTCAGCGCCGCCCGCCCGACCCCGCGAATCGCCGCGTTCAATCCAGGACAATCGCCGCCGCTGGTCAAAATGCCGATGTGTTTGCTCATAGGCCCCAAATTCAATGCAGAAACGCGATCATGCAACTTTTCACCTGCCGCCAGTCGTTGCGCCCGCGAGTCGAGTGCCGCCTCCCCAAAAGTGAGGCAGATTTGCAATCTGTCTCAGTGGATGAGTGTAAAGCTATTATTTTACCGGAAAATTAGAGAATCGCCTATTGGGCGAGGTCCAAGCCAGAAACGTGATACCGCCGTCTCGGCGGTCCCCAGCGGACCAGCCAGCAGCCTTACTCGTCCAGCTCCAACCGGCGGGACGCCGGTATCACACTGCAACGCAATTAACGACGAGCATTAATGTTCGCCGTCGATGTAAAGCTATTATTTTACCGGAAAATTAAAGAATCGCCTATTGGGCGAGGTCCAAGACAGAAACGTGATACCGCCGTCTCGGCGGTCCCCAGCGGACCAGCCAGCAGCCTTACTCGTCCAGCTCCAACCGGCGGGACGCCGGTATCACCCTGCAACGCAATTAACGACGAGCACTAATGTTCGCCGTCGATGTAAAGATATTATTTTACCGGAAAATTAGAGAATCTGGAAAATTAGAGAATCTGCTGACCCATTGCTCTTGCTGACTGCCGCACAACCCAGACTTGCCGTTTTAACCGCCTGCCTTCATGCTTCCAGCACTGATATCCCATGAAAAATCTGCTCTCCTGTCGTCTCCGCCCACTGCTCGCTCTCTTTTCGCTTCTCCTGCCGTTCTCGCTCGGTGCTGCCGAGACTCCTAACATCATCGTCATTCTCGCCGACGACCAGGGCTTCGGCGATGTCAGCTCGCTCAATCCAGAGAGCAAAATAGCCACGCCGAACATTGATCGCATCGCCAGCGAGGGAATGATTTTCGGTGACGCACACACTTCATCATCCGTGTGCACGCCGACGCGCTACAGCCTGCTAACCGGCCGCTATCACTGGCGCACGCATCTGCAAAAGGGCGTGCTCGGCGGTTTTTCGCCACCACTCATCGATGCCGATCGGCTGACCGTCGCCGGCCTGCTCCAGCAAAAGGGTTACCACACCGCCTGCATCGGCAAATGGCATCTCGGCATGAACTGGCCACTCAAAGCAGGCGGCAGCGCCGATGATGGCGGTGATTTTTCCGGCGGCTACAAGGACGGGTGGAATGTCGACTACACTGCACCGATTCAGAACGGCCCTGTCAGTGTCGGCTTTGACTACTTCTACGGAATCAGCGCCTCGCTTGACATGCCCCCCTACGTCTACATTCTGAACGACATCCCAACCCAGCCGGCGACGGTCGAGAAAGCCTTCCATCGTAAAGGCCCCGCTGCGGTCGATTTTGAAGCCGTCGACGTGTTACCAGAGATTGCCGAAAAGAGCGTTGCCTACATCGCTGACCGCGCCGGCAACCACGCCGATCAGCCGTTCTTTATGTACATCCCGCTCAATGCACCGCACACGCCGATCGTTCCGACCGATGAGTTCCTCGGCAAAAGCGGCATCAACATCTACGCCGACTTCACCTTGCAGGTCGATCACCACGTCGGCCAGATCCTGCAGGCTATCGATGACAACCAAGTCGCCGACGACACCCTGATCATTTTTACGACCGACAATGGCTGCTCACCACAGGCTAAGTTTGAGGAGCTCGCCGCTGCCGGACATAATCCGAGTCACATCTATCGCGGCCATAAAGCGGACATCTTTGAAGGCGGTCACCGCGTGCCCTTCGTCGTCCGCTGGCCCGGAAAAGTGATTCCCGGTTCACGCTACGATCACCTCATCGGCCAGGTCGACATTCTCGCCACCGCCGCACAAATCGTCGGCGCCGAAGTTCCTGAAAGCGCCGCTGAAGACAGCGTTTCGTTTTTGCCTATCCTGCTCGGCGAGACTCAGGCACCGATCCGCAGCACCCTGATTCAGCAATCGATCGGTGGCTACTTCGCCATCCGCGACGGCAATTGGAAGCTCAACGTCTGCCCCGGTTCCGGCGGATGGAGCGACCCTCGTCCCGGCACCAAGGAAGCCCGCGAGCTTCCCGCCATGCAACTCTACGATCTCGCCACTGATCCCGGCGAAACCAACAACCTCGCCGAGTCCAACAGCGAACGCGTCGAAGCCATGAAATTCCAGCTCGCCGAGCTCATTCAACGCGGCCGCTCCACCCCCGGACCGAATCTCAAGAACGACGTCGAAGTCGTGATGGTCAAACCGCAGCCCGAGCCGCGGAAGAAGAGTGCGCCTGCGAAGAAAAAGTGAAAGAAGGTTGCTGACAAATCCCCGAGCGCGTCATGAACGCAATATTCATCCCATTTGCCTGGATGGGGCTGATAGTTTTAGCAAGCTCGCTGACTAATCCTTGGTTTTACCACCCCATCTATTTCGCCGCGGTCGCAGCGCCAGGCTTATGGTTGGGGCTTTTAGCGTTCTCCACCCCTAGATTCACCGATGGCAAAATCCATTGGGTAAAGGTGACCAGTTACCTGACACTCTCGGCTCTCAGTCTCGCCATTTACGGTTGTGTGCTTTTTCTACGAGTAAACTCCAATCAGTAACGGTCCACAATGCAACCACCCGTTGGAGCCAACGGCAAGGAAGCACCACACTGCTGCGGTGCCACAGTGGACGAGAGTGTGACACCCCCGTCTCGGCGGTTCCAGTGGACGAGCCGAGCCAACGCAACGGGAACGACAAGAGCGTCGTTCGTCCTTGCGCAACTAGCCGGTCATCCATCCACCTCGACACTCGCTTTCAAAAACTCCGCACGCAGCTCATCGTAATTCCGTGTCACCGGGAACTGCGGGAATTCGGCGATGACGTTGTCGGGCGGACAGAACAAAATGCCCTGATCCGCCTCGCCGAGCATGGTGGTATCATTATAGGAATCGCCAGCGGCGATGACGCGGAAGTTCAGGCCGTGAAATGCCTTCACTGCCTCGCGTTTTTGGTCTTCCATGCGCAGGTGAAAGTCTTTCACTTTTCCGTCGCTATCGATCTCCAGTCGGTGACAAAACAGCGTCGGAAATCCCAGCTGTTTCATCAATGGCTGACCGAATTCGTAAAACGTGTCCGATAGGATCACCACCTGAAATCGCTCGCGCAGCCAGTTGACGAAATCGAGCGCGCCCGGCATCGGTCCCATTTCTGAGATCACCGACTGAATGTCATCGATGCCCAACCCGTGCTCGCCGAGAATGCGCAGTCGCTGCGTCATCAAATCGCGATACACCGGGATGTCGCGCGTCGTCGCACGCAGTTCGTCGATGCCAGTGCGTTCGGCAAAATTGATCCAGATTTCAGGGACCAGGACTCCTTCGAGATCGAGACAGGCAATTTCCATAACGCCCCCAGATACGCGCTGCCCCTGCCGTCGTCAACGTTACTCGTCCGAATGTTCCGGCAAGTGCCAGTTCCAGCGAAGGGAGGCCAAACGGAAAAGCACGGTCACGGCGATACTGACCGCTACCGCCACGATCTCGGGGACGGGCGCATACTGATCGAGCAGCAGAAAGGTCCACGCTCCCGTGAACGAACAGGTCGCATACAGCGGCGCCGCCTTGAATAGTCGCGGCACTTCGTTGCAGATCACATCACTCATCACCCCGCCAAACACACCGGTGATCACTCCAAACAGCGACGAGATGAAAAAGGTGCACCCGGCTTGCATCGCGTAGCCCGCACCGACCACAGTGAAAAATCCCAGACCGAGCGCGTCGGGTAAATGCAACCATTTGGCCATCGAGCGCGGCACGCGCGGCAACACCGACAATACCAGCGCCAGCACAAAAAGAATCACCGGGTAGTGTGAATTCTCAATCCAGAACAACGGATGCCGGCTCAGCAAAAGATCACGCAACGTTCCGCCACCGAGCGCCATGACGAAGCACACGGTAAAGACGCCGATGAAGTCCATGCGCATGCGCCGCGCCAGCAATACACCAAAAATCCCCGCCGACAGCACACCAGCCAGTTCGAGGACAACAAACATGAGTCTACGCAGCGAAGCTCTCGCCGCACGAACAGGTGACCACGGCGTTCGGGTTGGTCACTTTAAAACCGCCCTGCTGAAGATCATCGCTGTAATCCAGTTCGGAACCAGTGACGAACAAGGCGCTCTTCGGATCGATGACCACGCGCACCTCGTTGGACTCGACCATGATGTCGCGATTGGCCGGTCCGTCAACCAGATCCATTTTGTACTGCAAGCCTGAGCAACCGCCACCGACCACCGCCACCCGCAGCGCACCGTTTTCCGCGCGCCCCTGCTTTTTCAACAGCGAGCGCAAACGCGCCGAGGCTCCGTCGAGCACTTTGACGAGGCTCTCGTTACCGATTTTGAATTTGATTTCCTGGGTGGCGCTCACAGCACAAACCATCGCGGAAATCGCCCGTCCCGCAAGCGCAAGAGTGCGGGGCAGATTTTTAATCAGCCACAGTGGATAGGGCAACGCACAGAGGCAAATTGCGATTCGCCCTCACCATCGCCAGTATCTCTGGCCGAAAACAAAGAACGCCGAACAAACGACAAAGTACGTTAACCGCTCAGCATTTCCCTCATGCGCGCAAAGTAATCCTTCGCCACATCCTCAGCCGCAGGCTGTGCTGCGAGATCGTCGAGGGTCAGGTGCTGACAATAATCGCCATCGAACTCTTTGAAAAACGAACTCTGCTGACACGGCAGTTTCTGTCCCCAGCGCTTGCGACTGTGGCACCAACTGATGGTCAGATCCTCCATCGCCCGCGTTATTCCGACGTAAAGCAAACGCCGCTCCTCATCGCGACTGCCCTCGGCTATCGAACGCTGATGCGGCAAAATGCCTTCCTCGACACCGACGATATAGACCACCGGAAACTCAAGCCCCTTGGCCGCGTGCATGGTGATCAGCGACACGCCGAAACCTTCGTCGTCGTCCTTTTTATCCTCGCGATCCTGCATCAATGCCACGCTGTCGAGATACGAACGAAGGCCGCGTTTTTTGCCGGTGCCGCCCTTTTCGATGCGGTCGTGCATGCCCTGGATGAGCTCTTGAATATTCTGCTCCCGATTTAACGCTTCCTGGCCATCTTTGCACTGCCGCTTGATGCACTTGATGAATTCGATCTCACCGACCAGCGTCTCAGTCATCTTCGCGTAGTTGGCCTCGTTGTCCTCTGCGATCTCGGTGTATTCGAGGACAAACGCGACGAAGCGCGCAATCGCATTTTGCTGCCGAGTCGACAACTGCGATATAAAATCCGTGTGACGAAGTACGGAGAAAATCGAACACTCGCGCTCCATGCTGAAGTCCATGGCCAGCGCGATGACTCCGTTGCCGATGCCTCGCGACGGATTGTTGATCACCCGCAGCAGACTGATGTCGTCCTCGTGGTTGAGCAGCAGCGACAAATAGCCGAGCAGATCCTTGACCTCGCGGCGTTCGAAAAAACTCTGCCCGCCGATCAACTTATACGGCACGTCCTTCTTGCGCAGCGTTTCCTCGAAGATGCGCGATTGAGTGTTAGTGCGAAATAGAATCGCAAACTCGTCGTAGCGACGCCCCTCCATGCGATGGCAATCGAGAATCTCGGTGACGACCGTGTCGGCCTCGGCGTCGGCGTCGGGCATCGATATCACTCGGGCGATACCGCCGTCGTCTTTGGAACTCCACAGTGTTTTTTCGCGGCGATCGAGATTGTGACGAATCAGGCTGTTGGCGAGATTCAGCACGCTGTTCACTGAACGATAATTTTCCTCCAGCTTGACCACCTTCGGGCCGGAGAAAAAACGCTCGAAGTCGAGGATGTTGGAGATCTGCGCTCCACGCCAGCCGTAGATACTCTGGTCATCATCACCGACGACGCAGACATTTTTCTCAGGACCGACCAAGGTGCGCAGCAAGCGCATCTGTAGCGAATTGGTGTCCTGAAACTCATCGACCATGATGAAGCGGAAGCGCCGCCGCCAGCTCTCGCGAACCTCCTGATAGTCCTCGAGCACGCGAACCGCGAGCAGCATAAGATCGTCAAAATCGACCGCATTGAGCTGCTTCAACTCCTGCTGATAGGCGCGATAAACGTCTGCGATCAACGAGTCATCGTCCTCGGCGATCGGCTCGCCTTTGTTCTTCGCCGAACTGATCCGCATCTGCGCATCCTTGGCGTCGAGGTCCTCGTCACGCCCCGCCTTGCGCACGATGATGCGCTTGAGCAGCCCCATCTGATCGGACTGGGTGTAGATCGTGAAATTGCGCTTGTAGCCGAGCCTTTGAATCGAGTTGCGCAGCACCTTTACGCACAGCGAGTGAAAGGTCGACACCGTCACCTCCTTAGCCTGCTCCTTGGTGATCATACCCGAGACACGCTCGCGCATCTCGGTCGCCGCCTTGTTGGTGAAGGTCACCGCCAACACATCACTGGCTGGAATCCCCTGCGACATCAGGTAGGCGATGCGAGTCGTAACCACGCGCGTCTTACCCGTGCCAGCTCCGGCAAGGATCAGCAACGGCCCCTCGACGTGCGTCGCCGCCTCGCGCTGAGCGGGGTTGAGAGAGGAAATGTTGACGCGCTTAGCCATGAGGAACGTTCGCGCCGGGGATAACAGCGGGCACGCTTCTGGTCGGACGAAAAACGCCAAGCGTCAACGCCGAAGGTCGTCGAACGACTGCATTTTTTCGAACTGCCCCCTCTCTGTATGCGTCACAGCACCCGCAGCGCATAGGGGTAACGGTAGGCGATGCCGTCACCCGCTTTGAGCCCGGCCATGATGCTCATGATCGCATTGGCCACCCAGATGACCGGAAACAAGAACACCGTGAAACATTGCACGAACGGAATCTGCGAGAGGATGCCGACCACTACCAAGCTGATCACGACCACAAACTGAAAGCTGACCGCCTCTTTGCCCTGATCGTCGACGAACGGTGAATCGTTGCGCTTCAGAATCCAAATCACCAGCGGTCCGAGTAGCGGCACCAGTCCAAGCACGTGCGCCAGCATGGCGAAAGTCTTTTCGTCCTTCTCTGACATGGTGCCCTGCCCGAGCGCCACGCTTGCTGCTCCGCCTTTCATACCCTCGGGAAGATTCTGCTCCATCGAGTCGGCAGCCGAGTCGGACGGGGCTTCCGCACCCGTATCTGCAAGGGGCGGCGGCGCATCGGCACCCTCGGCAGGATTGCTATCTCCGCCCACGGGCGGTTGAATGTCGTCGTCGTCGTGTTCGCCCATGATGCCAACAGCATATTTTCAAACGCCGCGCTCGGCAAGCAAGTTTGCTCCGTAGTCGCGGATCATCTGTGGATAGAGCCGGTGCTCCTGCTTTTGAATACGCGCGTGCAGCTTGTCAGCGTCGTCGCCTTCAAGTATCGGCACCCTCGCCTGCCCGAGAACCGGCCCACTGTCGACGCCGGAATCTACGACGTGAACCGTGCAGCCCGCCTCCGACTCGCCGGCATCGAGTGCCTGCTGCCATGCACGTAGGCCGGGAAACTTCGGCAGCAGAGACGGATGAATATTCAATATCCGGCCCGGCCAGGCGTCGAGCATCGCCGTGCGGATGATACGCATGAAGCCCGCCAGGATCACCAAATCAGCACCGCTGCCCGCCAAGCGTTCGACCACCTCCGCCTCCGAGTATTTTCCTTCCGGCACGAAGGTCGCTGCTCCAGCCTCACCAGCGACGTTGAGTATCCCCACCCCGGGTCGATCAGAGATCACCAGCACCACCTCCGCGTCGAGCCTACCATCATCGATCGCGTCAAAAATCGCCTGCAAGTTCGACCCGCGTCCCGAGCCCAGCACCGCCAGGCGAAGCCGACGCCTTAAGCTTCCATCGGCAATTCTGTCGGTCTCCACCATAGGCCCACGTTAGATCATCCGCGCGGCGAAGCAGCTACTTTTCCCTGACAGCTCGAAAGCTATTCTCATAGTTTTCCCGGAAAATAATATCTTGCACTCTCATCGCGAGTATCGCGTCCTCCACTCGAAACTGTGTCAGCCTATTTGACCTTTGCTCCCGCCGCGCCGACAAATAACGACCACTATGCACGACCCACGCATCGACCAACTCGCCCGCCAACTCGTCCGCTACTCCACTTCGGTGAAGCGCGGAGACAAGGTGCTCATCGACCTTTACGACGTTCCCGAAGCCATCGGCATCGCGCTGATCCGCGAGATCCGCTCCGCCAAAGCGACGCCGTTCGTCAACCTCAACCATTCGCGCATTTCACGCGAAATGGCCCGCGGCGCGACCGAGGAACAGTACGCGATCATCTCCAAGCACGCGCTCGCTCAGATGAAGTCGATGGATGCCTACATCGCCGTGCGCGGTTCCCACAACGTCACCGAGCTTTCCGACGTGCCCGGTGATCGCATGAAAACGCTCGCCTCGAAAATGCGCCCCGTGATCAACTACCGCGTCGGCAAAACCCGCTGGTGCGTTTTGCGCTGGCCGACCCCGTCGATGGCTCAACAGGCGAGCATGTCGACCGAAGCTTTCGAAGACTTTTACTTCAAGGTCTGCCTGGTCGATTACGCCGCGATGCTGCCGTCGATGAATGCGCTCAAGAAGCTCATGGACAAGGCGGAAAACGTGCACCTCAAAGGCAACGGCACTGACTTACGCTTCAGCCTCAAAGGCCTCGAAGCGATCTGCTGCGGTGGCACTCACAACATCCCCGACGGCGAAGTTTTTTCCGCTCCGGTGAAAGACTCGGTCGAAGGCGTTATTCGCTACAACGCCACCAGTGTGTACCAAGGCAAGTCGTTCGAAAACGTCGAACTGACCTTCAAAAAAGGCAAAATCGTCAAAGCCACCAGCAACGACACCAAGGCCATCAACAAGATCTTCGATTCCGATCCGGGCGCCCGCTACGTCGGTGAATTCGCCATCGGTTTTAACAACGCCATTAAGCATCCGATGGGTGACATTCTGTTCGACGAAAAGATCGGCGGCAGCTTTCACTTCACGCCCGGTCAGGCTTACGAAGGCGTCGCCGACAATGGCAACCGCAGTTCGGTGCACTGGGATCTAGTCTGCATCCAACGTCCCGACTACGGCGGCGGCGAGATCTGGTTCGACGACAAACTGATCCGCAAGAACGGAAAATTCATTCCCAAGAGTCTGGCCAAGCTCAATCCTTGAGCCAACGCCGGGCTCAGCCCGGCACCGATTCGATTCATGAAAGCCCTGTTGCTGGTCGGTCTCGGCGGATTCCTCGGCGCCGTCGCCCGGTGGCAACTCGGCAGCTGGCTCGATCGACTCAGTAACGGCAGCAAATTCCCGATCGGCATTTTTGCCGTCAACGGAATCGGCTGCCTGCTCATGGGAGTCCTTTTCGGGTGGTTTTCGACCCGCGACGGATTCTCGGACGGCTGGCGGCTGTTCGCCGCTGTGGGGTTTCTCGGCGCGTTCACCACCTTTTCGACCTTCGGCCACAACACTCTGATGCTGTTCCACGAAGGCCACGCCAACCTCGCCTTCGCCAACATCCTGGCCAGCGTCATCGTCGGAGTGCTCGCCGTCTGGCTCGGCTACTCGCTGGCGAAGTAGCGCCTTACCCCCCGAACTTAGCGGAGATGGTTGGGTAGACGCTCCGCCTACCTGATACGTCACGGCTCGAATTCTTCTCGTCCCCGATCGATCGGGGAGGAACACCGAACAGGGAATATCGAATCTCGAAGGATTAGTCCCCACCCACATCTGACAGTTGGAAAACTTCAAACTTCGGAGTTCCTTGTTCGATATTCGATATTCAAAACCTCCTCCCCGAGGCGCACACTCGCCATCCCCGACGCTTGATTGAAATTGCCTCAAGGTGTTCGATCAAGCCATGCGCATCCCCGCTCGATTCCAACGCCTACTCGCCAGCTCCAGCTGGCTCGTCCTGGCAGCCTCCTTGTCACTGCCTGCCGCGGCAGAAGACAAACCGCAGCACCCCGAGTCACCGCCGCTGTCACCCGAAGACGGGCTCAAGGCAGTCCATGTTCCTGAAGGCTACCAAGTCGAACTGGTCGTTTCCGAACCGTTGGTCATGGATCCGACCGCGATCACCTGGGGAACCGATGGTCGCCTGTGGGTCGCCGAAATGACCGACTACCCGATCGGCGTTAACAATGACGGCAAACCAGCCGGCCGCGTGCGCTGGCTGAAGGACACCACTGGCGACGGCAAGTACGACAAATCCGTCGTCTTCGCCGAGGGCCTCGCCTTTCCCAACTCCGTCCTGCCCTGGCGCAACGGCGTGCTGGTCACCTGCGCCCCCAAAATCCTCTACCTCGAGGACAATGACGGCGATGGCATCGCCGAAAAACGCACCCCGCTGTTCACCGGCTTCGAACCCACCAACCAGCAGTTGCGCATCAATGGTCTGCGCTGGGGACTCGACAACTGGATTCACTGCGCCAGCGGCAGCCCCTCTGTCGGTCGCAACAAAGCCAGTAAAATTACCTCCGTCAAAACCGGTGAAGTCATCGATCTCGGTAGCCGCGATTTTCGCTTCCGTCCCGACAGCGGCGAAATGGAGGCCACCAGCGGCCCCACCCAGTTCGGCAAAAATCGCGACGACTGGGACAACTGGTTCGGCTGTATGAACAGCTACCCGCTGTGGCACTACGTCCTCGAAGACCGCTACCTGCAACGCAATCCGCACATCACCGCGCCCGATCCGCGCGAAATACTGGTGCTGCCGCGAAATCCGAAAGTCTATCCCGCCAAGGCACCGCAGAAACGTTTCCACAGTTTCCAACACAGCGGCCACTACACCTCCGGCTGCGCAGCGATGATTTATCGCGACGATCTGCTGTTTCCAGCCGCCAGGTATAATGAGCATGCCACGCACAGTTTCACCTGCGAACCGTTCCACAACCTCGTTCAGCACAACATCGTCGACAACCAGCCCGATGGTTTCAGCTTCAGCCAATTCTACCGCGACCCCAACGAACCGTACACCGATTTTTTCGCATCCGAAGACCGCTGGTGCCGCCCCGTCATGGCCCGCACTGGCCCCGACGGATCTCTTTGGGTGGTCGACATGTATCGCTACATTATCGAACACACTCAGTTCCTCACCCCCGAAGCCAAGGTGGAGTTCGAGGAAAATTACCGCCGTGGCTCCGACCGCGGACGCATTTACCGGGTCTTCCCCGAAGGACACAAACCCACCATGCCACCGGTGCTCGACGACATGAGCCCCGCCGACCTCATCGCCGCTCTCGACACACCGAACGGCTGGGTGCGCGATGCTATTCAGCGTCACCGGATCCTGGTCGAAGCCGACGCAGCAATCACCAAGCCACTCCTCGATCTCATCAGCAGCGACAAAAGCCCGCGAGCACGCGCCACCGCCCTCGCCATCGCGGACTCCCGCGGCATTTTTGAAGCGTCCGATCTTCTTGTCCCAATCCTCGAAGATACGCACCCCGGCATTCGCCGTCAGGCACTGCGCCTCGCCGAAAAATATGCCCAACCAGCGTCGCAGCTGCTCGACGCCACCCTCAAGATGCGCACCGACAGCGATGCCAAAGTCCGCCTGCAATTTGCCACCAGCATCGGCGAATTCCCCGCCGACATCGCCGGTCCAGTGATCGGAAAAATGGCCGCCACCGACCCGCTCGCCGACAGTGAATTTCTCCAGGCCGCCCTTCTCAGTTCCGTCAGCGCCGCCAACATCGGTGCCACCATGACCGCCCTGCTCGCCGAACCCGATCAGGAAAAAGCCGGCAGCTTTACCGGAAATTTGCTCGCCGTCGCCATCGCTTTTGGTAACGACGAAGCCACCGTCGATGGGCTGACGCAAATCCTCCACGGCACCAACTACCAACACCAGCTCGAAACAGTTGCCGGATTGCTCGACTCACTGGAACGAAAAAAGACCAACATCGATGCCATCGCAAAATCTACCGGCGAAGCAGGAGCCGAACTATTGAAAAATGTCCAGGCACTCGACACGCTCGCCCGCGTCAAAGCCGCTGATACCAAGTCCACCGCCGCCACCCGCATCGCCGCAATTCGCCTACTCGGACGCACCGCCGATAAGACTCGACTCGCCGAAGAAACCAACCTGCTGTTCAGCCTGCTCAATCCCGAGACTCCAAGCGAAGTTCAAGCTGCCGCCGTCACCCAACTCGGCCGCCAAAGCGATCCGGCCGTCGCCGAGCGCCTGCTCGCCGGATGGCGCAGCTACCCTCCCGCTGTGCACGCCGAGACTTACAACATTCTACTCGCACGCAAAGAATGGATGCCCGCCTTCTTTGCTGCGCTCGAAAACGGCACCGTGGTCCCCGCCGACGTCGACCTCAACAGCCGGCAACGCCTGCTCGTCTATCCCAACTCCGAGATCCGCAAACAGCTCACCGATATCCTCGCCGATACCACCAGCCCCGACCGACGAAAAGTCATCGAAGATCACCAACCCTTGCTCAAGCTCGAAAGCAACGCCGAAGCCGGCAAAGTTGCCTTCGCTAAAGCCTGCATTGCCTGTCACCGGCTCGGCGATCAAGGCATCGAGATCGGTCCCAACTTGATCTCGATCACTGACAAGAATCCCGCTTCATTGCTCAGCGCCATGCTCGATCCGAGCGGCTCGATCGATGCCCGCTACTCAACCTATGTCGCCGAGCTCAAAGACGGCCGCGCCATTCTCGGCATTCTGGTTGGCGAAACCGCCACCAACATCACCCTTCACGATCAGGCTAACCAGAAGCACAACCTGTTGCGCAGCGACATCAAATCCCTGACCAGCACCGGACGCTCACTGATGCCCGACGGACTCGAAGCCGCCCTCAGCCACCAGGAACTCGCGGATATCATCGCTTATGTCCGCGCCGCAAAGTAACAGGATATTGTAGAGTAGGTTTTTTAATCTGTTCTCAGTGCATCGGCCTGTCCCCTGAGGCAGATTAGAAAATCCGCCCCACCAACATGAGACCAACTTTACTCATCGCCGCCACGCTGCTGTTCACCATCAGCGTCGCACACGCCGCCGATCCACCTCCGGTCACCTTGGTAAAAAATGCTACCTTGCCCCTGCCGATCGTCATTGACGCATCAGCCAGCGAACGCATCCAGACCGCCGCCAACGACCTCGCGGAAACGCTCAACCAAATCTCCGGCGCAAAATTTTCTGTCACAACGGACACCACCATCTCCCCCGCCATCCGTCTACTCGACGAAGGCAACCCCGACTCCGCCCTCGACCGCGAACGCTACCGGATTCGCAGCGAAGCCAATGGCGATCTCACGCTCAGCGGCAGCACTGACCTCGCCGTGCAACACGCCGTGTGGGACTTCCTCCACAGACTCGGCCACCGACAGTATTTTCCCGGCGAGCACTGGCAAATAACTCCCAATTCTCCCACTCTGACCGTCGCCCTCGACGTCACCGAATCCCCTGACTACGCCGCGCGTCGCATCTGGCCAGGTTTTGGATTCTGGAAAGACGACGATTCGAAGCAAGCCCACGCTGAGTGGGAAAAGCGCAACCGTATGGGCGGCGGGTTCGACCTCAACACCGGCCACGCCTACGGCCAACTCATCCGCTCGCAACAAGCGACCTTCGACGCCCACCCAGAATACTACGCGCTCGTCGATGGCGAACGCCACATCGTCCCTCAGGCGAAATTGTGCATTTCCAACCCCGGCACCCGCGCTGCCGCGGTCGCTTACGCGCTCGAGTATTTCAAAAACTATCCCGATGCCGACAGCGTGTCCATTGATCCTTCCGACGGCGGTCATTGGTGTGAATGTCAGGACTGCGCAAACATCGGCACGCCCACCGACAACGCCATCACTCTCGCCAACACCATCGCCGAAGCGCTTGAAAAAAATCACCCCGAACGCGACCTTCGCGTCGGCCTGTATGCCTACAATTACCACTCCGAGCCACCCAACATCGACGTCCACCCCAAGGTCATCGCCAGCATCGCCACTTCCTTCATCAAAGGCGGACTCAGTATCGACGACTTGATCGCCGGCTGGTCAGCGAAAGACATCGACCTCGGCATTCGCGAATACTACAGCGTCAGCACCTGGGACCGCGACCTGCCCGGTGCCTCGCGCGGCAGCAACCTCGACTACCTGTGCGAAACCATCCCGCATTTTCACCAGAGCGGCGCCCGCTTTCTGACCGCTGAATCGAGCAGCAACTGGGGATGCAACGGCCTCGGCCATTACCTCGCCACGCGCATTATGTGGAATACCGACGAAGCCAAAAACCGCCAGGCGATCATCGATGACTTTCTCGAAAAATGCTTCGGCCCCGCTCGCGAGCCAATGACCGAATTTTACCGCCTCATCGACGGATCAAAATCCAACGCCAGCGCCCGACTCGTGTTTGACGATCTGCTCGCGCGTATGTTTCGCCAGCTCGACGCTGCCCGCCAACTCGCCGCCGACCATCCAAAAATCCTCGTCCGCATCGACGACCTGATCCTCTACACCCGCCACGCCGAACTCTACGACGCTTATCGCACCTCCACCGGCGACGAACACCAGTCGGATTTTGAAGCCATGATCCGCCACGCCTATCGCAGCCGCGATCGTTTCATGATGCACAGCCTCGCCCTCTACCGCGACGTCGGCCGCCGCGACAAAACCGTCACCACCCCTGAAAATGCCGAGTGGCCCGTTGCTGAAGAAGATAACCCATGGAAAACCAGCGAGCCCTGGACGGCGAGCGAGATCGACGCCCTGCTGCACAACGGCATCACCAACCACCAGCCGCTCGAACTCGATTTCGAACCCCGCGAATATCCCGATTACCCGCTGACGCACGCCGCTCAACTCCACGAACTCAACGACGCGACCGATGGCAAAGCCGCCAGCGCACGCGGTCTACGATCATTCTTTACCCTCGTCGAAAATGCCGGCGACAAAATCCACCTCGACATCACCGGCGGCCAGATCGCTCACTACCGTGACCGCGGCAACGTGCGTGTCGAACTCTGGAAACTCGGTGGCCCCAGCGCCACCGGCGAAGATCGAACCCTCGTCGCCGAAGACGCCAGCGTCCCGCCCGACGGCGAAACCCACCGCGTCACCCTCGCCGCCGCCGAGCCAGGCAGCTACCGGATCGACATCAATGACGGCGCCGACCTGACCAGCGTCACCTGGCCCGAAGGTCAGCCGATGAGTTGGAAAATGTCGCTCGAAGATCACCCGCGCTCGATGAGTGGGCGCTGGTATCTGTATTTCTACGTCCCCAAAGGCACCCAACGCATCGGCCTCTACGCCACTGCCACCGGCGGCGAGGTCCGTAATCCGGCAGGCGAAACCGCGCTCGACTTCACCACTTCGGGAGACAATAGCGGCACCTTTCTCAGCGTCGAAGTCCCCGAAGGCATGGACGACAAATTGTGGAAATTCCACCACATGGCCGGCAAAGCCTGCCTGCTCAACGTCCCTCCGTTCCTCGCCCGCTCCGCCAACGAACTTCTCATCCCCACAAACTAACCCAGTGGACGCCCCGGTCAGACCGTCCGTCCCGGCGGTGCCAGTGGACGAGACTTCTCCGACTGCGTCAATCTACCTGCCTCCTCATCTCCCACTTCCCCACATGATCCGACGCACCTTCCTGACTACAGCGATCGCACTCACGATCGCCCTACCCGCGCTCGCCAAGGCGCCCGCGCCGAAGCTCACCGAGCAGCTCAACATCGACATCCCGATGCGCGACGGCATCATCCTGCGTGCCGACATTTTCCGTCCTGCCGATGACAGCGCCGGTCCCTACCCGGTGCTGATGGCTCGTACGCCGTACAACAAAAACGGTCTGCACGGCGACGCCAGAGCCTTTGCCAAAGCTGGCTACATCGTCGTCTGCCAGGATTCGCGTGGCCGTTTCGCCTCCGATGGCCAATGGGAATCCTTCCTGCGCTTCGATACCAACAACGCCCGCGACGGCTACGACAGCGTCGAGTGGTGCGCTAAGCTCCCCGGCTCGACCGGCAAAGTCGGCACCTTCGGATCGTCGTACAATGCTTTTCTGCAGTGGCGCTCCGCCTCGCTCGCGCCGCCCTCACTGGTATGCATGTCGGCGCAAAGCATCCCCGCCCGCTACACCGATCTCGAAGGCCCCGGAGCGATCCGTCCCGGTCGCCGACTGCAGTGGTGGTACGGATCGATGTCGCCCGACCTGCGCAAGCGCTCCGGCTCACCCGGTCCTGCCGAAAAAGGTGAAGCCCAAAAACTCTGGCAGGCCAATACCGACAAATGGCTGAACTTTTTGCCCTTTCAGAAACTGCCACGCCAGTTCTGGGAAGATGAAACCGAACCGGTGATCGCCTGGATGAAAAATCCACACACCGATCCCTGGGCGCTGCAGGAAGACGTGCCGCTTACCACCGTGCCCAATCTTGATGCCATCGGCTGGTTCGATCACTGCAACGGCGACCTTCTGCTCAACACGCTGATCAAGTCGGAGGCAAAAACCGAAGTCGCCCGCAGCGGTAGCCGCACCCTGGTCGGACCGTGGAGCCATTCGGGCCGAGGCAGGCAGACCGTCGGCAAGATCGACTTCGGAGCCAATGCCAAAGTTAATCTGGTCACCGAACAATTGCGTTGGTTTGATCACTGGCTGAAAGGCAAGGACACCGGCATTCTCGACGAGGCACCGTATCGAATCTTCGTCATGGGCGACAACCAGTGGCGCGACGAACCCACCTGGCCACTCGAGCGAGCCAAAACGCAGACTCTCTATCTCGGTGGCGGCGGCAATGCCAACACGCCCAGCGGCGACGGCAAACTGCTCAACGAAAAACCCACCGACGAGGCGAGTGATCGGTTCACTTACGACCCCGCCGATCCGGTGCCGACCCAATTCTCCGCCGCCGCCTTCACTGTACCCTCCGACCAGAAACCGCTCGCTGGTCGAAAAGACATCCTCGTTTACCAAGGCAAACCGCTCACCGAACGACTCGAGGTCACCGGCAATGCTGTGGTCGAACTGCACGCCGCAACATCGGCCGCCGATACCGATTTTTTCGTTCGTCTAATCGACGTGCATCCCGACGGCCAAGCCATCGATGTCGCCCTCGGCCTGGTTCGCGCCCGCTACCGCAACGGGCTCGACAATGACCAACCGATCACTCCCGGCGGAGTGACCAAATATGAAATTAAACTGACGCCGACCTCAATTGCCTTCCTTCCCGGTCATCGCATCCGCATCGACATCACCAGCAGCGACTACCCTAACTACGATCGCAATCACAACACGCTCGCCAACCCCAGCGCCGATGACGAACTGGTCGTCGCTGAGCAGAGCATTTTCCACGGAGGCACCCAAGCCACCGCGATTCACTTACCCGTTATCGGAAACTAATTTTATGAGATTTCTCACTCCGATCCTCGCTCTACTCCTCACGGCAACCGCCATTGCGCTAGCCGAAGACAATCCGTCGTGGCCTGAACACCTGACGGTGAAAGCGGGTGACTTGACCGTCAATTTCGAGGGCCCCAAGCGTCGCTGGACGATCGAGAGCATAAAATTTGGCGATGTTCTCGTCGCCCCTGCTACTGGAGCGTCGGGTACCGTGTTCAACTTTCCCGACATCGGCTTCATCGGCACCGCCCACCACGAGAACGAGACCGAGCCGGTCGATGACTTGCAGTTTTTCATCGATGGCAAAAAGCTCGACGAGGTCCCTGCTGAACTCAGCGGTAAGACCTTTCGCCTCGAGCGAAAATCCCACGTCAAAACCTTCAGCCTCGAAGGCTCGATCGAGATCCGTGATAACCGTCTCTGGGAAACTGCCACCTTCCGCCTGCCCGCCCATGCGGAACCGGTGCCGCTGAAATTGGTCTACCATTTTATGCATCCCTGGCACGTCGACTCCACCCACTACATGGCCGGCCGCGACGGTGAGATCATCGCCGAAGGTGAACTCGACCGCAGCGAGGAAGCCGATCATAAATTCTACGTCAACCAGGCGGCTGACTGGATCGCCATCTACAACGAGAACACGAAAACGTTTATCGTTTCCTACCTGCAGGAAAAACCCGACGTCAGCACCGCCATCGCCGCGATCTGGAACGTCCACGGCGCCTACCGAAAATTCTATCTGCGCTGCTTCACCGACGACATCGTCCCCGCCGACTTTGATGGAACGTATCGGCTGGTGACCGGGTTTGCTACAGCGGAAGCTGATGCGTGGCAAAAAGCTGCCGAAGCGCTCGCGGTCGAGCTCAGCACCGCCAAATAGGTTCCGCCTACCGGAATATGATACTGGCATCCCGCCAGTTCCGGTGGACGAGCCTGCCGTCTGATCGTCCAACTCCAACCGGCGGGACGCCGGTATCACACTCCAATGCACTGGACGAGAGTGTGATACTG
>JBBKXR010000194.1:0-7495 GCA_037969585.1 Verrucomicrobiales bacterium | reverse complement strand
GGCCCTATCATTCCTACCAAAGAAAACCCCGTCATCCCCGCGGCCACTCCGCTGTTGGCACGCATCGTTCGCCTCGAAAACCAACTCAACCAAACTCTGCCTGCCGGCAAAATGTACGCCTTGCCCGCTGCAGTTGACTACCCCGGCGCAGTCCCGGACGACGCTGAGCGCATCACTCACGACATCACCATCGACGGCAGATACCGCGGCTGGCTCAGCGGTCGGGGTGCCGGATTTGACGGTGCCAAAGAGATGCGCCCGACGGGCATTTACGCCGCGCCCGGCGAGGTGATCCGAGTCACCGTTCCGGCCAAACTCGCCGGAGAAGGTTTCGAGGTTATCATTGGCAGTTACAACGGCAGTGTCGAAAAAAAGGACGGCTGGCAACGCTACCTTCAACTGATGCGCAACGCGACCATCAATGATCGTCAGACTGAGATCTCGAACGGCCTCGGCGGCTTAGTCAATATCCGCATCCCGCGCGAAGCCGATTACGACGCCATCGAAGTCACCGTCGAAGGCGGTGTCCGTTCACCGCTCTACATCGATGGCGTAACCGACCTCGACGAATGGAAAAGCACCATCCGCAAATACCCCGGCCCTTGGGCTGAGATCGTCGGTAAACGCATGATCATCGCCGTGCCCTCTGATCATATCCGCAACCTCAATGACCCCAATGAGGTCGCTAAAGTCTGGGACGGCATCATCGAATGCTGCGCCGAACTGGTCGGCATCGACCGCGACAACTATCGCGCCGAACGCGTCGTCTTCGATCGACAGATATCCGCCGGCGGCATGCACAGCGGCTACCCTTTTGCCGCGCACATCGGCGAGAGCTCCTTGCAGGCAGTCGATGCCAAAGCCCTCAAATCGGAAGGCAACTGGGGCTTTTTCCACGAGCTCGGGCACAACCACCAGCACAACCTGTGGGCGCTGCCGGGCACCGGCGAAACCACCTGCAACCTGTGGTCCGTCTACGTCTTCGAAGAATTTATCGGCAAGAACCGCGACGACGGCCACCGTGCCATCACTCGGCTCAATCGTCGTCAGACAATGCAAAGTTACTTCTCCAACGGTGCCAAGTTTGATCCTGACTGGAGCGTCTGGACCGCCCTCGAAACCTACCTGCAAATCCAGGAACAATTTGGCTGGGAGCCTTTCACCAAAGTTTTTGACGACTACAACAAACTCGATCGCGACGACTGGCCGCAAACACAGCAGGAGAAGAACGACCAGTTCGTTATCCGCCTCTCCAAAGCTGTTGACAAGAACCTCGCACCGTTCTGGAAGACCTGGGCGCTTCCGCTGAGCGACGATGTCGAGCGTGAACTCAAAGACCTCCCCGTATGGGAAGATCATCCGGTAGCGAAGTACGCCCAATAATATCGCGCTACGGCTCCTCTGCCGGAGCCTCTCGTCTCTTCATGAGGCGGCTGACGATCCACCACAATAGCGGCGGCACGGCCACGCTTGCACCAAATGCCAGAGCAGGGCTTTCGTGGCCGACATCACCGATCGCCGCGAAAGCGAATCCCAGCGGAACACTGCCGCATATCAAGGCCACCGCGAAAACCGCAAAATTCATTTTCACCATTCCTGCCAAGCAAGCGATGACCTCCGGCAAAACCGGCAGCCATCGCGACCAAGTCACCACCCAACCGCCGGCACGGGAAAACAGGCGCTCGCCTTTTTTCAAGTCCTCGGCGCCAGCGATCCGCTCCGCCGCCCGTCGGCCAAGGGCACGACACATTCCGTAAGCCAGTAGGCCAGACAGAATCGATCCCATTGCCGAGATCAGCCCACCTACCAGCCAACCGTAGAGGTAACCCAGGGCCGACATCACCGCCGTGCCTGGTATCGGCAAAAACAAATCGGCGATCAGTAGCGCTAAACCCACGGCCCAGGCCCAAGTCCCGTGCCCTTCAAGCCAGCGCGCCGCGCCTTCGGTAGAAAACAGTGCCGCAAAGTTGTCGCCCCAGATCAAAAACGGCACGATCACCAAAAGCCCGAGTAGCAGAAATAAGCCCAGCAGCCGCATCGCCGAAAACTACCCTCTCTGATCGCCGGAATCACTATTTTTCATCGCCTCGGAGCGACACGCTTCCGCCCCTCTCGGCAAGGTATTTTGCGATTCTGTCAGGGTAATTCGAAGCTTGAAAAAATAGATTATTTCTGTCATGATCGCCGCCCTCCTCCGGGAGGTCACCTATGATGCGCTACCTGAATGCCCGCACTTCGCCCCTGATCGCCTTGGCGATTCTCGCGGCAATCGCCCTCTTAGTTACGCAGGCAGAGACTCGGGCTGACGCTCGAAAAAAGACGGAAGATGGCCCTCCGTTTGCCTTCCTGTGCCTAAGCTCAGATCGCCTGCCGGACAAAGAAGAACTCAGCAGGCAGCTCAACAAATGGCTGAAAACCACTGATGACAGTGCCATCAGCGAACTGAAGATCGAAAAAGGAAACGCTCTCACCGTCTCGTTCCAATTTGATGGACACTCGTTCGTCGCCGGTTTGATCGACAACCCGATTCCCAAGCCGGACCTCGACTACGCCTGCGGGAATTCCTTCTTCTGGCCCGAAGCGGCCGAAGCCTTGTCTCACCACTCATCTCACCTGATCGTCACCGCACTCGGCGACTACGACAAGCCCTGGCAACGAGCGATGCGACTCAGCCAGGTCATGGCAGCCTGTATCGAATCGTTCGACAGCATCGGCGTCTATTGGGGGCACGCCAGTGTCGTCCACGCTCCCGAATTCTTTCTACAGGGGATGCGCGAGGCTGAACCGAATGTGAATCATCTACCCGTGGAACTCTGGACCGGTTTTTTGCGCACCGAACGCGATGACAAGAGCGTCGATATGTACACTGACGGTCTCGATGTGTTCGGCTGCATGGAGTTCGAAATTGTTGAATCGAAACTGCCCATGCCGGAGCTGTTCGAAATGCTCATCAGCATGAGCCGTTACGTCATGTTCAACGGCAATGTCATTGGTGACGGAGACACGGTCGGCGGCAACGCCGAGGAAAAGATCGTCACCCACTTCACCAGCTCAGTGATCGGTCGCAAGGCTGCGGTGATCCGCCTCAAATACTGATCTCGCCATTCTCTTACCCGTGTCGGCCGAGCCACCAAAACCTGAGCCCATCGATCCAAACACGCTGCCCGATCTGGCCGCGCAGGTGATCAAAGATGCAAAGTTTCCCATGATCGCCACCATCGATGGCGATCAACCCAGGCTACGCCCCGTCTCACCAGTTCGCGTCGATGGCTTTACTATCTACATCGCCAACCTACGCAGTTATCACAAAACTCAGGAGATCGCCGCCAACTCAAAGGTTGAGCTCTGCTATCTGGCGCCGAATCACGATCAGGTGAGAATCACCGGAAGCGCAGAGATCCTCGACGACGCAGCCTTGATGGCTGAGATCTGGGAGAGCAACCCACTGTTGCGTCGCTACCTGGGTAATGCCGACAATCCGGCGCTGATTATCTACAAAGTCTGTCCAGATCGAGTGCGCTTCATGCGTGAGTGGGCACTGGAGTATCACGAAGTTCCCTGCCCTTCCGATGGCCAAACCAGTTCCTGAACACGTCATCCACTACGGCGAGTCGCTCGATACCATCGGCGACGTAACTACCAAACGTATGTTTGGTGGCTTCGGCTACTTCCGCGAGGGATTGATGTTTGCGCTGGAGTATCACGGCAGCCTCTACCTCAAAGCCGATCAAGAAAATGAGGCAGAGTTCACCGGACTCGATTTACCGCCATTCACTTTTGTCAGTAAAGATGGTCGAGAAAGCACCATGGCCTACTGGCTCTGCCCCGAAACCGCGCTTCGCAATCAGGGCGCCATGCAGCTTTGGGCAGATTCTGCATTCGCCGCCGCTTTGCGAAAAACAAAACTGCGGCCAAAGCGGAAAAAGTCGTAATAGCTGCGTGCGCCTGTTTGAATCACTATTCGAACTTCAATTTCACCCTTTTCCCCTAGCCAATGAAAACCACGACCCGCCGTATCGCCATAACGCTGCTTACATTGTTGCCGACAACATTATGCAGCTTGAGTTTCGCTCACGACGAAGCCAAGAAAACTTGGGATCCCGAAATAAAGTGGGCCGATGCCGACGCTGAATTTAAAAAGAAGGATGCCGAGAACCCACCCGGAGAAGGCAGTATCGTATTTTTCGGTAGCTCCAGTTTCCGAATGTGGGATGTCGAACGATTTTTCCCCGACCTGAACGTCATCAACCGCGGCTTCGGAGGTTCGACAATGCCGGATGCAATACACTTCGCAGAACGCTGGGTGGTTCCGTTGAAACCCAAGTGCATCCTCATTTACGAAGGCGATAACGACATCAAAAATGGTTTCTCCGCCAATGAAGTTTTCGCTAACTACCAGACCCTCATCGAGAAATTCGACAAAGCCCTGCCGAATACGCCAGTTATCTTCGTCCCCATTAAGCCAAGCATCTCGCGCTGGACGATTTGGCCCGAAATGAAGAAAGCCAACAAACTAGTCGCCGATTTTTCCGCCAATCGCAAAAACCTCTACTACGCCGACATCGCCACCCCGATGTTCGAATTCAACGGACTCCCAAAAGCTTTCCTCTTCAAGAACGACGGCCTTCACCTCAATGATGTGGGCTACGATATCTGGAAATCCGTCATTGGTCCGATCATCGAGAAGGCTATTTCTGAATAGTCTGAAGTGGTCCCCGGAAACGGAGCCAGCGAACTATTGAGTTTTTGAGCTGTTCTGAGGTGAGGTAACCACCGAAAACAGAACTGATGAAACGAAAGAGAAGACACCTATCACCCGAGTTCAAAGCCCGCGTCGCCCTGGAGGCGCTTAAAGGCATTCGCACCGTCAACGACATAGCGGAGGAGAACGACATCGCGCCGACGCAGGTCAGCGCGTGGAAGAAAGAACTCGAGAACCGTTTGCCCGAAGTGTTCGAAGGCAAGGGAACCGCCGCCCGTGAACTGGCGCAGAAAGAAGCACGCGAGGGAAAGCTCGAGCGCAAGATCGGCCAGTTGGTGATCGAGAAGGAGTTCCTCGAAAAAAAGTGCGGAGAGCTGGGACTAGACCTCAGCGAAAAGCCATGATCGAGCGCGACAACAAGAAGCTCTCGATCCGCAAGCAGTGCGAACTGCTCGAAGTGAACCGCAATCGTCTCGAGCCACGGTCGCCGAAACGCACGGCGTCGGATCTCGCGGTGATGGCAGCGCTGGACGGGCTGCATACCGAGTTCCCGTTCCTCGGCGCGAGAAAGCTCGTGCGAGAACTGCGCGATTTTGGCCACCGAGTCAGCCGCAAGCGCGTGCGAAGACTAATGACGCTGATGGGCATCTCGGCGCTCGTGCCGCAGCCGTGCACTAGCAAGCCCTCGCCAGAGAACAAGATCTACCCGTATCTACTGCGCGACCTGGAGGTCACGCAGGCAGACCAGGTGTGGTGCGCGGACATCACCTACATACCAATGAGCAAAGGCCACGCCTACCTGGTAGCGATCATGGACTGGCACACGCGCGCAGTCCTGGCGTGGGAGCTGTCCAATACGATGGACAACGCCTTCTGCCTACGCGCGCTGCGCAGAGCGATGGCGAGCACCGGTCGTGCGCCCGGGATCTTCAACACTGACCAGGGAAGCCAGTTTACGAGCAATGAATGGGTATACGAGATCGAAGCAGCTGGAACGCGCGTGAGCATGGACGGTCGTGGCCGGTGGATGGACAACGTGTTCATCGAACGGCTCTGGCGCAGCCTGAAATACGAGAAATTGCGCCTCTGGAGCTACCGCAACATCCCAGAGCTTGAGAACCACATCGACAGCTGGATGGACTACTACAATCACCGACGAAAACACCAGCATCTAGACTACGCGACGCCCTGGAGCCTCTACGAAAGAATGATTGAAGAAACCCCAGTTGCCGCCTGATTCGGTAGCCGACCGATTTTACTGGCAACTAATTCGGGGCCACTTCACTCAGCTGATTACGGGTGCTGTAGCGACGCTCAGGAAGCCCAACAACTTTCGTGTCAACCCAACGCGATTGACCAATCAGGGCAAAAAAAACCCTCCCCCTCCTGAATAAATTCAGGAAAGGGAGGGAAATAAACTGGCAACGACCTACTCTCACATGGCCTTTCGCCACACTACCATCGGCGCAACAGCGTTTCACTTCCGGGTTCGGAATGGAACCGGGTGGGTCCACTGTGCCATAGCCACCAGAGGCTCGGTGGGTGCTCCAATAAACAGGCACCTCATCCAGACTCTGACGGCAACACCTGATCAATTAAGTTGATCGGATGCAGACGTTGCTGATTTAGTTTTTCAAAAGAACAAATGTAAAGCCAAGGCTTCTTCGATTTCCACCAGATCACTATCTGGATAGATATTCGCTATTCTTTGATAGCTACATAGAGGGAAAATAAAATTTACAATTCAATGATTACTCGTCATTTACTCAAATAGAATACGTTTTTACGACGACATTGCGAAAAAGAAGGAACAAGCCAAACGGATGATTAGTACTACTAAGCTGCATACATTACTGCACTTCTACCCGTAGCCTATCAACGTAGTGGTCTACTACGATCCTTCAGGGAAAACTAATCTTGGGAGTAGCTTGGCGCTTAGATGCTTTCAGCGCTTATCTATTCCGCACGTAGCTGCCCGGCACTGCCCTTGACAGAACAACCGGAACACCAGAGGTGCGTCATACTCGGTCCTCTCGTTCTAGAGTTTGAACCCCTCAATTTTCCTGCGCCCACAGAGGATAGAGGACCGAACTGTCTCGCGACGTTCTGAACCCAGCTCGCGTACCACTTTAACCGGCGAACAGCCGGACCCTTGGGACCTTCTCCAGCCCCAGGATGTGATGAGCCGACATCGAGGTGCCAAACCGAGTCGTCGATATGAGCTCTTGGACTCGATCAGCCTGTTATCCCTAGCGTACCTTTTGTCCGTTGAGCGATGGCAATTCCACATTCAACCACCGGATCACTTGGACCTGCTTTCGCACCTGCTCGACTTGTAGGTCTCACAGTTAGGCTGGCTTATATCCATATACTCGTCACCTGATTACCAACCAGGCTGAGCCAACCTTCGTACTCCTCCGTTACTCTTTGGGAGGATACCGCCCCAGTAAAACTGACCGGCTGCCAGTGTCCCCGAGCCAGATAATGGCATCGGGTTAGAGTTTCCAGTTTCTAAGGGTGGTGTTTCATTGTCGACTCAACATCCCCCGAAAGGGATGTATCAAAGTCTCCCACTTACGCTAAGCATAAAAACCGAAAACACAGTAACAGCGTACAGTAAAGGTGCATAGGGTCTTTCCGTCCTGCTGCGGGTAGGCGGCATCTTCACCGCCATTACAACTTCGCTGAGCTCCTCGTTGAGACAGCGGTCAACTCGTTACACGATTCGTGCAGGTCGGAACTTACCCGACAAGGAATTTCGCTACCTTAGGACCGTTATAGTTACGGCCGACA
>JBBKXR010000193.1:0-4499 GCA_037969585.1 Verrucomicrobiales bacterium | reverse complement strand
CTACTGGCGCACCGGAATCCCCTGCCCGATCACCGTGCGCATGCCGTCCGGCGGCACCGTCGGCAGCGGCCCGTTTCACAGCCAGAGCATGGAGTCGATCTACTCGCACTACCCGGGTTTGGTGGTGATGACTCCCGCCACGGTCGAGGATGCGTATTCGATGCTTCTCGAAGCGGTCGCCATCGATGATCCGGTGATATTCTGCGAGCACAAATTTCTCTACAATCACCTCAAAGCCGACGCGCTGCCGAGCGAGCGACTGCCGGTCGGCAAAGCCCGCATCGCCCGCGCCGGACGCCACGCCACCATCGTCGCCTACTCGGCCATGGTTCACGACGCACTGCGCGCCGCCCGTGAACTGGTCAGTGACGGCTACGAAATCGAGGTCGTCGATCTGCGCTCCACCAAGCCCATCGACACTGACACCATCCTCGCCTCCGTTGCACGCACCGGCCGCTTGCTGGCGGTGGGCGAATCCTTCCCTTGGGGCGGCGTATCGGCAGAGGTGGTTTCGCGAGTCAGCGGCGAGGGATTTCACCTGCTCGACGCCGCACCGCAGCGCCTCAACTCGAAAGATACGCCGATCCCCTACCACCCGAACCTGTGGCGCGCGCACCGTCCTACCTGGCAGGCCATTGTGGCAGCGACACAAAAATTGCTACGCGCCTGATTTTTCTCTTCTTTTCTCTTTTCTCTGACCCGATCGATCACCCATTCTGTTATGCGAGTTCCGATTCAAATGCCTCAACTGGGCGAATCCATCGCCGAAGCCACCGTCGTTCAAATCGATGTGGCAGCGGACACCGACGTCACGCTCGATCAGGAAATCTTTCAGGTCGAGACCAACAAGGCGGTCATGGGTGTGACCACTCCCTGCCCTGGAAAAATCATCGAAGTGGTTGCCGTGGTCGATGAAAGTTACGCCGTCGGCGCGACCCTCGCCTACCTCGAGGCCAGCGAAGCGGACGCTCAGCGCGCCGGGCTACTGACCACCGACGACGACAGCCAAGTTCAAAGCGCGACCGACAGCGACGATGACCATGGTGCCGACAAGATCGAGGCCGATCGTCCGCATTTTGCCGTCAGCAAAGAGGACGAGATCGATTCATCGGCGACGGTGCAACCGACCGTGCGTCCGACTATTTCCGGACTTCCCGTGCCAGCGAGCGCTTCGGGAGCGACCTACCTATCGCCACGGCTCAAGGCGCGCATGGAAGAACTCGGCCTGAATGCTTCCGACCTCGCCGGTGTCGCCGGCAGCGGTGCCGGTGGTCGAGTCACGGTCGAGGATTTCGAAAAATTCATTCGCGAGATCGAATCAAACAAAATGACCGCCGCGTCGCCGATGCGAATCGCGGTCGCCGATTCGATGCGACGCAGTTGGTCGCGCCCCCTGGCCACCGTCGGTTCACCGATCCGTCTCGACGCCGTTCTCGCTCACCGTCGTGAGTCCGATCCCAAACCGGGCATCGCGCTCTATGTGATTCGCGCCCTCGCCCTCGCGTTGGCAGAAAATACCGCTGTCGCCGGTCGTCTGGTCGGCGAACGCATCATTCACCCGGCGTCGATCGATATCGGTTTCGCCGTCGAAGTTCCCGATGGCGTACTCGTGCCGGTGATGAAAGCAGTCGACGGTAAACCGCTCGCCAGTTTGACCAAAGCCTACGACCAACTGGTCAGCCAGGCGCGTGATCGAAAGTTGCCACCCGAAGCCAGCGGCGCCGGCATTGCCACCGTGACCAACTTCGGTACGTTCGGAATCGTCTGGGCGACACCGATCCCTCTGCCAGAACAGAATCTCGTGCTCGGCCTGGGAGCAGGACGTAAGCAACCTGTGTGGAGCAACGAGGTCAGCCAGTTTGTGCCCGTCATCGAGGCAGAACTGACACTGAGTTTCGACCACCGAATTCTCGATGGTGGCGGAGCCGGACGGCTGCTCGAAAGAATCGCCAACTTGCTACAGACGCCCGAGACGCTGTAGCGCGTTCTGATTCTAATCGATCAGATTGTCGATGCGCGAGGCCAACTCGAAATCGGCAGAGGTGATACCACCCTGCTCGTGAGTTGTCAGGCGCAAGGTAATGGCGGTCCAACGGATATCGATGTCGGGGTGATGCTGGGCCTCTTCGGCAATCTCAGCAACTCCGTCTACAAAATCGATTCCGTCGTTGAATTCATCGAATTCAACCACTCGAACGAGGGTCTTCTCTTCGACCTCCCATTCCGGGACTTTTTTCATCCAGGTATCGATATCTTCTTCGGCGATCAAGTCTGACATAGTAGTGCGCAGTCGTTTGCTGTGTCCCTACCGCTTACGGGAACGTTTTGCAGAGCGCAAGTCCCAACTTTCACAGAACGCGAAAATCGACGAAAATCGCTTTGCGCCACCAGCGAATCTATCCTTAACTAGGCTCCCGCGCAGCAATCGCTGCGACGTGCATCCAATTGCGAAATAACCGACACCGTCATGGCTGGAAAAATCTACAATAACATCGTCGAAACCGTCGGCGGCACGCCCCTGATTCGGCTCAATCACGTCACCAAAGGGCTCGAGGCGACCATCGCCATCAAAGCCGAGTATTTTAATCCCCTTGGCAGCGTCAAAGACCGTATCGGCAAGGCCATGATCGAGGCCGCCGAGAAAAGTGGCGATCTCACCAAAGACTCGGTCATCATCGAGCCAACCAGCGGCAACACCGGTATCGCGCTCGCCTTTGTCGCCGCGGCGAAAGGCTATAAGCTGATTTTAACCATGCCCGAATCGATGAGCATGGAGCGCCGCACTCTGCTCGCCCTGCTCGGCGCCGAGCTGGTCCTCACCGAAGCGGCAAAAGGCATGAAGGGTGCGATTGCCAAGGCGGAAGAACTCGCTGCCGAGACCCCCAACTCATGGATTCCTCAGCAGTTCATCAATCCGGCCAACCCGGCCATCCACGCCGCCACTACCGCCGAAGAAATCTGGGAAGACACCAATGGTGAAGTCGACATCGTCGTCTCAGCAGTTGGCACCGGCGGCACCGCCACTGGCTGCATTGAAACGATCAAGCCGCGCAAGGAAAGCTTTCAAGTCGTGGTCGTCGAGCCCGAGGACTCACCGGTCATCTCGCAGACGCTGGCCGGCGAAGACCTGACGCCAGGACCGCACAAGATCCAGGGCGCCGGCGCTGGCTTCATTCCCGAAAATTTGCACCTCAAATCCGCTGCTGGCGATCAACAGATCTTTGAGTGCGTGAAAGTGTCCAACGAAGAATCGTTCGTCATGGCCCGCCGCCTCGCTGCCGAAGAAGGCATTCTCTGTGGCATCAGTTCCGGTGCCAACGTCTGCGCCGCGATCGAACTCGCCAAACGTCCCGAAAACAAAGGCAAACTCATCGTCACCATCGCTTGTTCGACAGGTGAGCGCTACTTGTCGACACCACTGGCCGACGAAGCACGCGCCGCTGTCGGCGCCTGACCAAATTTTGATCCAATAGCCTTCTCACCTGGCGACGCTGGTCTTGGCAATCTGCCGAGCGCCCGTCCTCTGTAAAATAAAGGCGCACCCTGATTTCGAAAATGCCGAAAAGACCCGCAAAACCATCCTCCGACAAGCCCACCAAATCAGGTGGCGATGTCGACGGAAAACTTCATCCTGACGCCCCGCAAGAGGGACCGGCAGGCACCCAGCCTGGCGAAGGCGTGGTTCACAATCCAGAAGCCGCTGCAGCGGCTATCGCCGCGATCGAGTCGCAGCAGAAAAAAATCATCTTCGCCGCAGTCGCCATCGCCGTGGTGGTGATCGCCGTGGTGATTTTCCGACAGGTTCAGGAAGCCAATCATCTTGCCGCGTCGGAGGCCTACACCGAAGCCGTCGCCAGCGGCTCCGCCGATAAGCTCAATATGGTGGTCAGCGAGTATGCCGGCTCAACTTCCGGCGGCAACGCCTTGCTCAGCCGTGCCGAGCTGGAACTGACCTCGGGCAAGGCAGCTGAGGCCAAGACTACTTTAACGCGTTTCACCAAAGAGTATCCCAAGCATCCGCGCTTGGTGCAGGGCTACTATGCGCTTGGCAATATCGACCAGAATGGTGGCGATCTGGATGCTGCCAGGGCGCACTACGATCTCGCATTGAAGGCCGGAGCCGCCTCGGAACTCGCCCCGTTGATCAAGATTCGACAGGCCGACATCGCTGCCGCGCAAGGCGACAAGGAAGCCGCCCGCCAACTCTACGATGCGATCCCGCAAAGCCACCCGGCGAACCCATTCCTCGACATGATCGACCAGCGTCTGGCTGCTCTCGATGCTCCGGCGATTCCACGTGTTAAAGCTCCGCCAGCTCCAGCACCCAAGCCTGAGCCCAAGCCGACAGCAGCGGACAACCCCGAGCCCGCAGCCGAGAAGCCGGCTGCCACGACTCCGGCGACACCACTCAAACCAAAACCTGCCGAGACGGATGCACCTGCTCCCGCAGCAACACCTACGCCTACGCCTACGCCTACGCCTACGCCTACGCATACGCC
>JBBKXR010000192.1:0-7769 GCA_037969585.1 Verrucomicrobiales bacterium | reverse complement strand
ATGTTGCCGACCAGTTCACTCATGCGCAGCACGTCGGCCCAGTAGTTGGAGTCGTGGCTGACCGCAGCTTCGGAGGCGAGCAGTTCGTCGATCAGTTGCGCGCGCTTGGCGGCGTCGGTTGAATCGAGAAAACGAACAACTTCGTCGAGTGTCGGAATGCGACCCGCCACATCGAGATAAATGCGACGCAGGAATATTTCATCGCTGACCGGCGGATTCGGTATTGTGTCGGACGCGGTGAGCTTCGCGGCGATCAGTTCGTCGATGCGACCGGTCGCGGTCGATTTATCGGATGATGCCAACAGAGCTTGCGGAACAATCCATGCGATACCGAAATAAAGTGCGATGGCGACAACGGTTTTCATCGGTGTCCTGCAGAATACGAAAACTTCGCGCAACTGTCGTGCCGCGATGACGTTACCGAAACCCTCGGTCGCTTCGTTTTCAGAATCGCCATGTAGAGTATGCTGGTGAGGCCGCCCCCTGCTCGACCTGACGAGCGATCGACGATGAAGTTTTGCTCCGCCATACCAAGTTTGATCTGCGCGGCAGCGGCGATGGCAAGCTGGTGCCAAACGGCAAGCGCCGACGAAAAGGTTGAGTTTTTTGAAGCACAGATCCGGCCACTGCTCGCCAATCAATGCCTGTCATGCCACGGTTCCGACCGACAGGATGGTGACATCCGCCTGGACTCGCGTGCGGCAATCTTAGCGGGCGGCCGTCACGGCACGCTGGTAATTGAAAGCAATGCTACCTCCAGCCGCTTGGTGAAAGCGGTTCGCGGAGAGTCGGCGACCGCAGCGCCAGCGTGTGTATTGAAAGCGCCAGCGGAACAACAGGCCATTGCACTTTGGGTCGAACAGGGGCTCTCGTGGCCGGAGGGAAAAACCATTACCGACAGTGGCGAACGCGATGCGGCAACGCGCGATCATTGGGCATTTCAACCGGTGCGTGAACCGACCGTGCCGGGCACAGTTGCGCCGGAAAAAATCGCAACGCCAATCGATGCCTTTGTATTGGCCAGACTCGCGCACAACCAGCTCGATGCTTCGCCGCAAGCCGACCGCCGCACGCTGATTCGCCGGGCCAGTTACGCGATCACCGGTTTGCCGCCGAGCGCAGACGAGGTCGAACAGTTCGTCAACGACAGCGATCCTGAAGCCTACGAGAAATTGATCGATCGGTTACTGGCATCGCCGCACTACGGCGAACAGTGGGCGCGCCACTGGCTCGATGTGGCGCGCTATTCGGACACAAAGGGCTACGTCTACGCCCGCGAAGAACGCTTCTGGCCGCACGCCTGGGCGTATCGTGATTGGATCGTCGAAGCGCTCAACAAGGATCTCGCCTATGACCGCTTTCTGCTGCTGCAACTGGCCGCCGATCAGGTCGAGGACCGGCAGCCGCAGGATTTGGCAGCGATGGGTTTTTTGACGCTGGGTCGCCGTTTTCTGGGTATTCAGCGCGACATCATCGACGACCGGATCGATGTCGTCACCCGCGGCATGTTGGGGCTGACGGTCAGCTGCGCGCGTTGTCACGATCACAAATACGATCCGATTCCAACTGCCGACTACTACTCACTTTACGGGGTGTTTGCTTCGAGCCAGGAACAACTGATCGCGCTTGGCGACGAGTCGTCCGGCGGCGAGGCATTTCAAACCGAACTGAAGAAGCGACGGCTGGCACTGAGCGAGGCGATGTTGCAGTTGCGCAACGAAACTTCAAAGCGGGCTCGCGAGCGGATCGGCGACTATCTTTTTGCCCAAACCGAGTTGGCAAAATACCCCGCCAACGGCTTCGATCAGATTTTCGCAAAAGACGATCTGCTGCCGGCGTTCGTGTATCGCTGGACCGACTACCTCGAAGCGGCACAGCAAGGCAACGATCCGATCTTCGCTGCGTGGCACGCCTACGCCGGGCTCCCCGAGCAAGGCTTCGCCGACGCCGCTGCCAACTTGCAATGGGAAAAAACAAAGCTGCATCCGCTTGTCGCCAAGGCGTTCCTGACTCCACCGGCATCGATGAAAGACGTCGCCGAACGTTATGCGAAACTCTTTACTGATCCCGTCGACGCAACGCTGCGCCGCGTCATCGAAGGCCCCGCCGCACCGTGTGTCGTCCCCGATCAACCAATCGTTCAGAACGAGGTGTTTTTCGATTCCGCCAGCGTAACGAAGCTGTGGAAACTTCAAGGCGAGGTCGATCGGTGGATCATCAGTGCCAAGGCCGACGTGCCGTTCGCGTTGGCCATGCAGGATCGCCGACAGCCGGTCACACCGCGAATTTTTGTGCGCGGCGATCCCCTCAAGCGTGGCGATCAGGTGCCCCGGCAGTTTCTCAAAATGTTGTCCGGTGACGATCGCCTACCGTTCAAGAAAGGCAGCGGAAGATTGGAAATGGCTCAGGCGATTATTGATCCTGCCAATCCACTGACCGCTCGCGTGATCGTCAATCGGGTGTGGACTCACTATTTCGGACAGGGGCTGGTGAGCACGCCGAGCGATTTTGGCACTCGCGCTGATGCACCGTCGCATCCTGAACTGCTCGATTGGCTGGCGTCGCAATTGATCAGTGAAGGCTGGAGTTTGAAAAAATTGCATCGCACCATTTTGCTCTCGAACACCTTTCAACAGGCTACCAACGGCCCGGCGGACGATGCGACCTTTGCGCGCGCAAAGGAGCTCGATCCCGGCAACCGCCTGCTGTGGCGGATGACCGCGCAGCGGCAGAGCTTCGAAAATTTTCGCGACTCGATGCTGGTGGCGACGGGTCAACTCGACCCAGCAGTCGGCGGCAAACCGGTCGAGCTACTCAAACCGCCCTACATGAAACGGCGCACCCTCTACGGCCGGGTCGATCGTCAATTTTTGCCCGGCCTGTTGCGCAATTTTGATTTTGCCAATCCCGATCTACACATCGCTCAGCGCTCGGAAACGACCGTTCCGCAGCAGTCGCTGTTTTTCATGAATCATCCACTGGTGCTGCAACGGGCCCGTGACCTGGCCGCACTGGCGGAGAAACCATCTATAACTGCGCCGGAACGGGTCGCAGTGATGTTCCGTCAGGTCTTGCAACGCGAGCCAGCGCACGTCGAAGTCGAAGAGGCGCTCAACATGATCGATAGCGTCGCTCCGATTGCCATCGCGCACACACCGCCGACCGCAGGCGATTGGCAGTATGGCTACGGCGCGTTCAACGATAAAACCCAGCGCGTCAGCGCTTTTGAAAAGCTGCCCCATTTCAACGGCAAGGCCTGGCAGGGCGGCCCGAACTGGCCGGATGCAAAACTCGGCTGGGTGCAACTGACCGCTGAGGGCGGACATCCGGGCAACAATCGCGAGCACGGCGCGGTTCGCCGCTGGACGGCACCGCGCACGATGACCATCGACGTGCGCACTCAGCTGACACACGAACCGGCAGCCGGCGATGGCATTCGCGCCTTCATCGTCAGTTCACGGGTCGGCAAACTCGCGGCCGCGACGATTCACCAAAAAAACATCGATCTGAATCTCGAATCGTTTCAAGTCGAGGCGGGCGAGACCATCGATTTCGTGGTCGACATCGGTGAGGTGCTCAACAGCGATCAGTACTTGTGGAGCGTGGCCTTGAGCAGCGATTCCGACAACGGTGAAAACTCTCTCACCTGGAATGCAGAGACAGATTTCCCTCGCGACGAAGCCGCCCTGCTGACCGCATGGGAACAACTCGCCCAGGCGCTGTTCTGCTCAAACGAATTTATGTTTGTCGATTAATTTTACTGTGATGCCCTCCCCCTTCTCCAGCCGCCGCGATCTGCTCCGCCGTTCCGCCCTCGGGCTGGGCTCGCTCGGTCTTGCCGGCGTACTCGGCGATGACCAGCTGATGGCAAACGCCGGCCCCCTGGCGCCGCGCGGCACGCACTTCCCCGGTCGCGCCAAACGCGTGATCCATTTTTTCCTCAACGGTGGCCCCTCTCATGTCGACACCTTCGATCCCAAACCGGCGCTGCAAAAATGGGACGGCAAGCCGCTCGACACCAACCTCACGACCGAGCGAAAAACCGGTGCTGCGTTCGCGTCACCGTTCGCCTTCAAGCGCTACGGCCAGTCCGGCATCGAAGTCAGTGAGCTGTTCGCGCGCACCGCCGAGCACATCGACGACATCGCCGTGGTGCGTTCGATGTATGCCCAGGTGCCGAATCACGAACCGTCCCTGATGTTGATGAACTGCGGCGACTCGACCCTGCCGCGACCGAGTGTCGGCGCGTGGTTGCTGTATGGACTGGGCAGCGAAAATCAAAATCTGCCCGGCTTTATCTCGATGTGTCCCGGTGGCCTGCCGATCAAGGACAACGAAAACTGGCAGTCGGCATTTCTACCCGGTGCGTTTCAGGGAACCTACGTCGATTCGCAAAAGAAGAAGCTCAGCGAATTGATCGAGAATATCGATCACCCGCAAATCTCGCAGATCGATCAGCGCCGCCAGCTGGATCTGCTCGAGCGCTGGAACGCCCGCCACCGGGCCGCACGTAACGACGACCGTCTCGACGCACGCATTCACTCCTACGAACTCGCCTTTCGCATGCAGACCGATGCCAGCGATGCCTTCGACATTTCTCACGAACCGGAATCGATTCGCGACCTGTACGGTTCCGAAGTCCACGGACGGCAGACATTGATCGCACGCCGTCTGCTCGAGCGCGGCGTGCGCTATGTTCAGTTGTGGCACGGCAAAGGTCAGCCCTGGGACAATCACGACAACATCGAGACCAACCATCGCAAACTCGCCGGCGAACTCGATCAACCCATCGCCGCCCTGCTCACTGACCTCAAACAACGTGGCATGCTCGACGACACTCTAGTCGTCTGGGGCGGAGAATTTGGCCGCACGCCAACCGTCGAACTCACCGGTGAAGGAAAATCAAAACTCGGCCGCGATCACAATCACTACGGCTTCAGTGTGTGGATGGCCGGCGGCGGCATCAAGGGCGGAACCGTCTACGGATCGACCGATGAGTTTGGCTTCAAGGCCGAGGAAAATCCGACCAGTGTTCACGATCTGCATGCAACGATGCTGCACCTGATGGGACTCGATCATCGCGAGCTGACCTATCGCTATGCCGGTCGCGACTTCCGCCTGACCGACGTACACGGCAATGTGATCCGCGATATTCTGGCGTAATGCCAGGTCGGTCGTGGTCGTAGCTGCGAGCGTCAGCGAGTGGCCTTGCGTTGACCGGAGCAGTGGTCGCCTCCCCCCGACCAACAACCGATCCACGGCCTGACGGACCGCGGCTACGTCCGATCCTCCGAACGCTGCGTGGCCGCCTTTGTCAAAAGATGGACCTTGCGTTGATGAGAGCGCTGACCGCCTTAGCGCGACCGCGTCGACGGATAACATCGCTACGGCCGGTCACCTATCAACTCGCACAATACCCCTGTTAATGGATGTTTGTGGATATTAATGGGTGTATTTATTGCTAAATGGGTGTATACTAGGGTGCTATGCAACTTCCGATCCCACCCAAGATTGAAGTCACTCAAAACATTCTGAACCGGATTTCGAAGATCGATCAGTACCGTATCGAGTGGCAGTTCACCGGAAAAATAGAGCCCGAAAAGCTGCAATCGCTGCGCGAACTGGCCACCATCGAGAGCATCGGATCGTCGACTCGTATCGAAGGCTCAAAAATGAGCGACGGCGAAGTCGAGTCACTCATCGCCAATTTGCGCACCGAGTCATTTCGCACGCGTGACCAGCAGGAGGTCGCCGGCTACGCCCAGGTGATGAAACTGGTGCGCAAGAACTGGCGGAAGATGGCGCCGACGCAAAACCTGATCTTGCAGCTGCATCGCGATCTATTGGAATTCAGCGACAAAGATCAGCGCCACCTCGGCGACTGGAAAACGAATTCGAACAACGTCGCGACCTTCGACCCCGACGGCAAGATGATCGGCATCGTTTTTGAAACCGCCACGCCATTCGATACTCCTACCCTGATGGATAACCTGATTCGCTGGCATCTTCATTACGACGCCAGCGACGATCCGGAAATCCATCCGCTGCTGCGCATCGCTGCGTTTATCATCACTTTTCTCGCCGTGCATCCGTTCCAGGACGGCAACGGAAGGCTGTCGCGCGTACTCACCCATCTCCTGCTGATGCGTGCCGGCTATTCCTTCGTCGAGTACAGCTCGCTGGAAAACGTCATCGAGCACAGCAAGCAGGCCTACTACACCGCACTGCACAATACCCAGACCACTTTTAATCGGATCCCCAGCGGCACCCCCGAGGAGACACCGGCGCGTCCGTACTGGGACCCGTGGTTACTGTTCTTTTTGGAGTCGATGCAAAAGCAGATCGACCGCCTGCGTGAGCGGCTGCCACCCCTGCCCACTGCAGATGACGAGCCCGAACCGACAGCCAACCGGGTCGAGGACCTTTCGGCAACGTATCTGCCCTGGCTGCGCAAGGACGGCGGAGCGCAGTCGGCTGCCGCAGCAGCTCCTACTCCCGGTCTATTACCCGAAGACCTCTCCCCTCTCGCGGGAAAGGTCCTGGCGGTGCTGCGCCAAAAGCAAACGCTGTCCGTCGCCGAGGCCGTCGAAGCACTCGGCGCCAACCGCAACACGCTGAAGCTAAAATTCAGCGAGTTGGTCGAGCGCGGTTACGTGAAGCTTTATGGGAAGGGAAGGGGAGCGCATTATCGGGAGGCCAGGTGACACCACCCCGCCTACTGTTGCCATTTTAGCATATTTATGCTTTTATGTAAATATGCGCACCACGATCGACATTCCTGACTCGTTGTTCCGCGAGTTAAAATCAGCGGCAGCGCTGCGCGGCGAGACCCTGAAGGCCCTGCTCTTGCGAGCGGTGAAGAAGGAATTGCATGGAGAATCTGTCCCGCCCCGGATAAACCGTATCGAGCTACCTCTGGTCAAATCGAAGGAAGAATCCTACGACACCTCCCCGGAGAGGCTGGCAGCGATTTTAGAGGAGGAGGATATTGAAAAGCTTGGTGGACATTAATGTCTGGCTGGGGCTGACGTTCACAGCTCACCAGCATCATGCTGCAGCAGTCGACTGGTTCGAGCGCTGCGACGAATCTTCGGCAACATTCTGCCGCATGACCCAACAGGGTTTTCTTCGGCTTATTTCCAATACGACCGTGTTTAAATCGGATGCCCTCGACCTGAGCCAGTGCTGGATCAAGTACGACGTCCTGCTTTCAGATGACCGCGTCTACTTTGAGCACGAGCCGCTCGATGTGGAACAACAGTGGCGAGAGTTTACCAAGGACCAGTCGTTCTCCGCCAAAATCTGGAACGACGCCTACCTCGCCGCTTTTGCGATCTGCGGCGGCCTGGACTTGGTGACTTTCGACCAAGGGTTTCGGCGCTATGACGGGCTGAAGTTGATGCTGCTCAAGTGAATCGATGGTATTTTGCGACATCACGCCCATCCACAGGCGCCACGCCCCTACACCTGCATGTCTCCCAACGCCATCGCGCGTCGTTCGGCTACTCAGACTCGTCCGCTGACGAAATTTTGACAAATTCCGCTACGTAGCAATCGCTCATTTTTAGGATTCTTTATCACCGTTCCCCATACACCGGCGCCTTCCAATCCTTCGGCAACTTGCCCTGAGGTTGCACGCCATAGGCATCGGCCGGGATCGGATGATCTTCTGCTTTCTGCAAGGGCAGGTCATCGGGGAGATGTTTGATTTTGAAATCTTTGTATTCGATCGTCATCGCCGGGCCGACGTGTACCTGCACAGCTAACAC
>JBBKXR010000191.1:0-78638 GCA_037969585.1 Verrucomicrobiales bacterium | reverse complement strand
CCTGCCGGAAGGCACATGGGAAGGGTTTGGTCGAGATTTTGTATCCTGCAGGTTTACCATTGCCGGAGCTCTGTCAATCTACACGCCGCCTTTGCTGCCTTTGCTGCCTTTGTTTTGATCGCAGGAGCAATCGTTTGAACAATCGCCAACCTTCTTCCTCTTCCCCAAAACCCGTCGCACGTACAGCACCGCGGTAACCACCACCACCGCCGCTGCCGCCCATGTCTGCCAGTCCGAACTCATATCAAAATCCCATCAGCTTCCCGACTTGGAACACAACCAGCGACGCCAGCGCGGCGAACAGTGACATGAAAAAGAACTGGCCCGTCGCCCACTTCCACGAGTTGGTTTCGCGGGCGACCACGGCGGAGGTGGGTAGGCACTGCAGAGCGTAGATGTAAAAAATCAGCAACGAGATCACCGTCAGCGGTCGGAAAACTTTTTTGCCATCTTCCCAGGTCTGATCGGCGAGCACAGTGCGCAGGTCGGTGCGGGTGGCGACATCGCTGTCGCTTTCGGCGACATGGTAGAGTTGGGCCATCGATCCGACGAACACTTCGCGGGCGGCAAATGAGGTGAGAATGGCGGTGCCGGTGCGGCCGTCGAAACCCATCGGCCGAACGAGTGGTTCGATGACGTGACTGATGCGGCCAACCAGCGAGTAGTCGAGGCGTTCGCCGGGATCTTCGCTGTCGGATTTCGGATAAGTCTGTGCCGCCCAGAGCAAAATCATCAACATCAGGATCACGGTGCCGGCTTTGCGGATAAAGGCCCAGCCGCGTTCGAGCAGATGGCGCGCAATGTACGGCCATTGCGGCGTGCGGTAAGGCGGTAGTTCGAGGATGAAATGGTGCTCGATTTCTTCGGGGCCGAGTTTTCGGCGCAGCAATTTGGCCACCACGAAGGCGCTCAGCGTGCCAATGGCATACAGGCCGGTCATGATCACTGCCTGAACGAGTCCACCCTCGCTACCACCGATCAGTAGTGGAATTAGCAGCAGGTAGACGGGCAGTCGGGCCGAGCAACTCATCCACGGAGCGACAAAGATAGTGGTTAGCCTTTCCTTGGCGGAGTCGATGGTGCGCGTTGCCATGACGCCGGGGATGGCGCAGGCGTAGGAGCTGAGCAGGGGAAGAAAGGCTTTGCCGCTGAGGCCGACTTTTGACATCATACCGTCCATCAGATAGGCGGCCCGCGCCATGTAGCCGGTGCTCTCGAGCAGGCCGATAAAGAAGAACAGGAACAGAATCTGCGGCAGGAATACGATTACGGAGCCGACGCCACCAATGATACCGTTGACTAGAAGATCGCGCAGATCTCCCTCGGACATGGCATTTTCGACGACGCCGGAAAGCCAATCCTGTCCGGCTTCGATCCAGCCCATCGGGATCGATGCCCACGAAAAAATCGACCAGAACACACCGAGCATGACGGCGATGAACGCGACCCATCCGAACACGGGGTGCAGCAGCACGGCGTCGAGTTTGTCGGAGACGGTGGCGGTGTGATCGGAGGGACGGCGGGCGACCAGCTCGCAGGTCCGGTAGACAAATTCGCGGCGAGCTTCGTCCAAGTTGTCGCTGTCGGTCCACGGCGTTTCCGGCACAGGCGGCAGGGGATGGCGGATGGCTTGCTTGAGCTCAGTGACGCCTCTGCCGGTGTGCGCGGTCATCGGCACAACGGGTACGCCGAGCTCTTCGGAAAGTTTTTGCGGGTCGAGACGAAGGCCGCTCTTCTCGGCGACATCGACCATGTTCAGAGCGATCACTACCGGTAGTCCGGTTTCGATGACCTGCAGGGCGAGCACCAGGTGGCGTTCGAGATTTGAGGCGTCGACCACGCACACGGCGAGGTCGGGTTTTTTGCTGCCGCCGGGAAGGTTTCCGGTCAGAGCCTGGCTGGCAAGTTCCTGCTCGGGCGAACCGCCTTCGAGAGAATAACAGCCGGGTAGATCGATCAGCTGCAGTTTTTTGCCGTGCGGTGAGAAAAATTCGCCACGTTTCAGCGAGACGGTGACGCCAGGATAGTTGGCGACCTTGGCCATGCCGCCGGTGAGGGCGTTGAACAGGGTGCTTTTGCCAGCATTTGGATTTCCGGCCAGGGCGACCGTTTCGAGCACTTCGTCCATTTCGAGGAAAGGCGGAAGAAATTTCCGAGTTAGGCGCCGACGGGCGAGACCAGAACCTGATCGGCAAGCTTGCGACTCAAGGCCAGGCGCGTGCCACACACCGAGCAAACCAGATTGCGACCGTTGGCGAGCTTGCGAACCTGCAGCGACTCGCAGAAACCGAGGCGGCGCAACTGCTCGCAGGCGGGACCTTCAAGCATGCGGATACGAAAATCGCAGCCGACTTCAGCCTGAGAAAGGCTTTGCAGACTGTCGATTTTCAGATCGTTGGCGGTTGCCATTTGCATCGTGCTATCAGTTTTCCGCAATTGAGACTGATTTGCAATAGCGGAATTGCGGATTGCTGAGAAAGTTTTTCGTTGGTTCTCCGATCAGTCAGACAGGGAGTCAGGAAGCGCTTGCGCAAGTGGGCTGGTTTTTTGGCAACAAAAGTCGCTCCTGAGCAGCAAAATCGGGTTCCCGGTTGCGGATTTTTCGCTGATATTTGCTCGCAGCATCGCAGGAAAGAGCTAGGTTTTGGTTATGAGTAATGGTCACGTCCCACCGCCTCTCGGCAACAATGCATCATCCGCCAGCAGCGGTAGCGGAGAGAAAAGTTGTTTTTTGATCGGGTGCATCAGTCTCGCCGTGTTGACGCTGATCGCGGTGATATTGATGGGGGTCGGCATTGGTTATGTGTTCAAGAAAGGCAAGGCCTACACCGCTGAGAATCCGGTTGAGTTGCCGGAATACGAAACCAAAGAAGGTGAATGCGACGCGATACAGGCCCGGTTCGATGCTTTTGAAATAGACGGTGGCACGCTGACGCTCAGCGCCGACGATCTGAATGCGGCGATTGTCTGCAATCCCGATATGGAAGTCCTCAAGGGCAAAGCTTGGATCAAAATCGAGGAGGGCCAACTGGTCGTTGATGGTAGTTTCCCACTGAGTGCAATACCGGGGTTTAGCGACCGTTATTTCAACGGCGCACTGTCGTTGAATGTCCACAAAGCAGCCGGCGATTTGCAAATTTTCATTACTGATGTCGACATCGAAGGTCACAAGCTACCGGAAGCGTTTATCGAGGGATTAAGCGGCCAGAATATGGCCAAAGAGCTGAAGGACAGTCCCGAACTCGAAAAGTTCATGAACGAGTTGGAATCGATCGAAGTAAAAGACGGTCAGCTTATTTTGACAAAGCAGAGTAGCCGCAAGCCACCCGCCCCATAGGGCATTTTTGAAAGAGTTACCCACGGAGAAAAGGCGTCGTTCCGCAGTTTTTGTGCTGCGGATTCTGATCGGATCGGTTTGGTTGATCAACGGTTTGTTCTGTAAAGTGCTTGGCTGGGTGCCGCGTCATCAAGAAATTGTCGCCACCATTCTCGGTGATGAACATTCGCTAATGATAACGCGCGCCATAGGCTTCGGAGAGGTCGGTTTAGCGTTGTGGATCTGGAGCGGAGTTCGGGCGCGACTCAGTGCCGGGCTGCAAATGCTTCTGGTCGGTACGATGAATGTGATCGAGTTTTTGCGGGCACCGGATTCGCTGTTGTGGGGGCAATTCAATACTCTCTTCGCCGCCGCTTTTATCGCATTGGTCTGGTTCGTCGAGTGGCGGATCAACCGCCGGACTTAAATCGATGATCACGCTTAACCGGCATCCGTTTCCCGTTCAGGCGCGCTTCGAGAAATCGCTGGTGATGAGTTTCGCGATGCCGAAAGCGGCGCTGGCAGCTCGAATTCCGGAGTGTCTCGAGCTGGACACGTTCGCAGAAAAGTATGCGTTCGTGGCGGTCGCCATGGTCAAAACTCAGAAGCTTCGTCCGAAAGGTTTTCCCGAAGTCTTCGGCCGCGATTTCACGCTGATCGGTTATCGGATCTTCGTAAGATATCGCGGCGCCGATGGGCGACGATTGCGCGGACTCTACATTTTGCGTTCGGAGACGGATCGACGGGCGATGAAACTCCTCGGCGGCATTTTCACTCAGTATCGCTACCACTGTCTGCCAATCGATTGGCGATCCCGCCCTGATGGTGGCGAATCGATTCGATCGGGGGAAGGCTTGCATGTCGAGTCTCTCGCTCCACAGGAAGGCAGCTCACTGCCGGAGGGCTCGCCTTTTTCTGATTGGAAAGCAGCGCGACGATTTGCCGGACCGATGCCGTATACTTTTTCTTATAATGCGCCGACAAAAGAAGTGATCATCGTCGAAGGAGTGCGGTCCTCGTGGACGCCCGTTCCCGTGCCAATCGAGCAATGGCAGATACCGTTTTTCGAGCAACGAGGATTGGAGAGCCCTATCCTCGCCAATGCTTTCTTAGTGACTGACGTGCCCTACGAGTGGCGCAAAGGCAGGACTGAACAATGGAAAGAATGAGAAAACCGTTCCAGGGCGTCAGCAACATCGTTCGCTTCAACTGGCCCTGGTTTGCCGCGTCGGCGGCAGGATTGGTTATTGCCGTTGTCACCGCTCCCTTGTTTGGGCCTCCGCTACAATGGATCATCTGGCTGGCGGCGGCTGGTGCGCTCGCAGCGATGACGGTCTCGCTCGGAATATCCTACTACGTCTACGACCGCTCAAGTCTGTATGATCTCCCTTGGATCGACGGGTTATCGATCGATCGAAAAGATGGCGCGGTAATCGTCAATATCAGTGCCGGATTCGATGAAACGACGCCGATTCTCCGCCTTAAACTACCGGAGGCAACATTCCATGTGTGGGATTTTTACGATGCCGACTTGCACACCGAGGCGTCGATCAAGCGAGCGAGATCAGCCTATCCGCCGGACCCGCAGAGGGTTCAGGTTGCGGCTGATCATTTGCCAATGGGCGATGGTTCAGTCGATCTAATCAGTCTCATCATGTCCGCGCATGAAATTCGAAAGTGCTCAGAGCGAAGGCAATTCTTTGAGGAAGTGCACCGTATCCTGCAATCGAATGGGACGGTGTGCGTCACCGAGCACCTACGCGATTTGCCAAATTTTCTGGCCTATTCGCTCGGCTTTTTCCATTTTCATTCGAGAGCCAGTTGGCTGTCAGTATTTACTGATGCTGACTTTGACGTGATCGAGGAGCGCAAGCACACGGCTTTCGTTTCGACGTTCGTTCTGAGGAAACGTGCGCGCTAGAGCGACACGTGTATGTGCATGCTTATCGCCTTGCGTCCGGGCGGCGAACGAGGCACGCTTTCGGGCGCAGGGTTTGATTTCCTGCTGAGGCAACATGAGTGGCTTTTTCCCTACGATCTCCCCGCCGAGGACAAACGTTGGCTGGATTTGTTTTAGATCTTTTCTCGGTGCGTTCGCCGCGCTCGCGATCAGCGGTGCGTTCGCCGCGCTCGCGATCAGCTTTGCTGCATTGCAACCCGCGTCCGCTGAGCTCGGGATCGATGGCTTGCGGCAGACGGAGAAAAAGATCCAGGACCTGTCGAAACGAGTCATGCCGAGCACGGTGTCACTGATTCCCGGAGGCAAACAAATGCGCCTCGGCACCGGCAGTGGAGTTGTGGTCAGCAAAGAGGGGTTGATCCTGACCGCTGCGCACGTCGCCATGGAAATGAACAACAAGGTTACGGTGATTTTTCCCGACGGTAGCCGGGCCAATGCCGATGTGCTCGGTATGGATTATTCGCGCGATGCGGCCATGCTGCAGATCACCGACGGCGGCGAGTATCCTTTCGTTGAGTTAGGCGACTCGGCTGAGATGAGCGAAAATGACTGGTGCATCGCGCTCGGTCACGCTGGAGGTTTTGTCGCCGACCGCTCGCCACCGGTTCGTCTCGGTCGGGTGATCAACAACGATCCGGAAGAATTTCTCACCTCCGACTCGGCGTTGATCGGCGGTGACTCGGGCGGCCCGCTATTCGACATCGATGGCAGATTGATCGCTATCCACTCCAACATCGGCTTCAGCCTTTCGCAAAATCGCCATGTGCCGCTGTCCACCTTTGTCGAGAACTGGCAACGCCTTCTGAACGGCGATCGTTTCGGGGGAGAGCATCTCGGAGGCATGTTGAACAATCCTGAGCGACCCGTCATCGGTGCACTTTTGGAGGACGCCAAAAAAAATACCGGAGCGTTCATTCGCAGCGTAGTTCCGCTGTCGCCAGCCGAGAAAGCCGGGCTCGGGCCGGGCGATACCGTTATTCGCATGGGCAAGCAGGTAATCAAGAACGTCGCCGATTTGATGACTGCCGTCGATACGCACCGGGTGGGTGACACTCTTAAGTTGCAGGTTCGTAAAGGCGAAGACGAGCGCGCCGTCGAAGTGACTCTGGTCGCTGCCCGTAAGCTTCGGTCCGCCATGGAAGACGGTCCTGCCAGTGACTTGTTGCCTCAGGGACATCCCGAGGTGAAGCCGAAAAACAAAGCTGACGAGGATGTCGGGTCGAAACCGGACGAGGGCACGACTGATCCGAAATCCGAAAAAGAAAAAGAAAAAGCTGAAGGCGACGCCGATGGGGAGAAGACGGAAGCGCCGATGACCAAACAGGAGCGTCGGGCGGCACGCAAGAAAGCCCGCGAGCAAGAGGGGACGACTGAGGAGAAAGAGAAATCCGAAATGGATGACGCCGCCGATAGCGAAACCGAGACGATGTCAAAAGAAGATCGCGCAGCACTTCAGGTGGAGTTCGACAAACGCATGCACGACTCGATCGATGCCGGTGAATTGGAACTGACGCCCGAAGAACTGCAACGCTTTGGCGGGCCGGAAGGTTTCGCCGATCTATTGCGCGATTTCCAAAAACGACTGACGCCGGCAGACGTCGCCAAACTGATGCGCTCCTTCGAGCAGCGTGAAAGAATCAGTCCCGACCAGTTCGACCCCGACCAAGCGATCGAGGTGACCGAGGAATTTTTCCGCGACGTGCTCGATGCTTTTCACCCCGCTATCGATTCCGCTTCCGACGCTACTCATCTGGTATTTCGCGGTAGCGAGTGGAAGAGCCTGTGCACCATCGTCCGAGCCGATGGTTACGCGGTGACCAAAGCCAGCGAGATCGAGACGAGCAACAATCAGATGCTCAATGTGTTGGTCGAGAAGGGGCTGATGGTTTCGGCAAAAATCGTGCACACGTGGCCGAAGCACGACCTGGCGTTGTTGAAGCTCGAGCTCGCTGACGATGCCCAGCCGATGAAAGCCGTTAAATGGAGTCCAGGGGACAAACCCCTGGCGCTCGGCTCACTGATCGCTGCTGCTGGCTCTGGCCCTGATCCGTTGGCGATTGGCGTTATCAGCGTTCAGGAGCGAACGCTTTCGGGCGGCAACAAAGGCTTTCTAGGTATCGGCACTGACGTCGATCCGAAAGGCGTCAAAGTCGCTCGCGTCCTACCAGGAGGCAATGCTGGTAAAGCCGGGATGGAAGTCGGTGACGTGATCACCAGGATCAACGAGGTAGTCTGTGACACGCCCGAGAAATTGATCAAGGAAGTGAGCGGAACGGCCCCTGGAGATTCAGTAGAGTTGCATTTCCTGCGTGGTGGAAAGCCGCTCTCGAAGTCGATTCAACTCGGCGACCGTGGCGAGCTGGACGACATGATGAGCATGGGCGAACGCGGTGATCGAATGAACCGCTTTGGCACCGAGATCAGTGGCAAGAGCACCGGTTTTCTACGCGTCGTGCAGACCGACCTACCGATACGCCCCGAACAATGTGGCGGTCCGGTGTGCAACCTCGACGGCGAAGTGATCGGCATCAACATCGCCCGCGCCGGCCGGATCAAAACCTACGCTCTGCCTGCGGCGGATGTTGCGAAGTTGGTCGATGAGCAATTGAAGCAGCTCGGAGATGTGCCCGAGCCGAAACCCGTGGTGAAGAAGACCGCAGAACTGGAAGCGAAGTAGTCGCTTCGGGAAGCTGGTCCGAGTGGTGATCGCAACGAGGCGTCGCGTAGCGACGATGACGCAGGCATTCACCAGCCACCCGAAGGACCAAATCGGGAGCGGCCAAAGCGAAGTTGTCCAATGTTCCCACAAAAAAGCGGCCCACTGCGAACAGGGGACCGCTCTTAAATATATCGACTGATACGAGCGCCTTAGCCAGCTTCCTTGGCTGCAGCGATGGCATCGGCTGCCTGCGTGGTCGGGCTGGCTTTGGTGTCGCGCCAGATCACCTTGCCGTCCTTGACGAGAAAGCTGTGACGTGAGGCCATGCCTTTGTCACCGCGAGTCGGCACGCCGAAAGCTTTGATGACGTCGCCCTTTTTGTCGGCGAGCAGGGTGAAGGGCAGTTCGTATTTTTTGGCGAATGCCTTCTGGTCGTCTTCGCTATCCGCGCTGACGCCGTAGACGGTGATGCCGGCTTCTTTCACTGCCGAGAACTCGTCGCGCAGGTTGCAGGCCTGCTTGGTGCAGCCGGGGGTGTCGGCTTTCGGGTAGAAATAGACGAGGCTGGTGCCTTTGGCGAGGGCTTCGCCGAGATCGACCTTTTTGCCGTCCTGATCTGTGGTAACGACTTTAGGGGCGTCGTCGCCGACGTCGAGTTCGTCAGCGTGAAGGGACGAAAAAGGAGCGATCGCAACGGCGATCGCCAAGCTGGCAGCGATCTTGCTGAGAGATTTGAGATGTTTCATGGCCGGATTAAACCGCAAACGGTGTGGTATTTCCACGCCTATTTGCGTGACTTCTGCTGGTATTGTCGGACTTTCCCCCGCAACCAAGCTATTTGCACCCAATGAGTTCAGAAAAATCTGCCCAATGTCTGGTGATCGGGCACCGCAATCCCGATACTGACGCGATCTGTTCGGCGATCGGTTACGCGGATTTTCTTCGTCAAACCGGTATCGAAAATGCCGAAGCGGTTCGCTGTGGCGATGTCAACGTGCGTACTGAGTGGGTGCTGAAACAGGCGGGTGTATCGGCGCCACGCTTGATCATGGACGTTCGCCCGACCGCGGGCGGCATTTGCAGGCGCGACGTGACCAAGGCGCACATCGATGAGACCTTTCTCGACGTTTATCAACGCATGATGCAGCGCTCGTATCGGAGCATCCCGGTGGTCGACTACGATGGTCGCGTGGTCGGTGTGCCATCGATGCGCGAAATTCTCGGTCTGTTGATGCCGGATGACGCCGGCGAGATGCGCAGTCGGGCGCGCTATGTTCGCACCACGTTGACCCACCTGACGGCAGCGCTGCGGGGTAAATTGGTCAATTCGATTCGACCCGATGAGGAAGAGGACATGGTCATGACTGTGGCGGCTTCCAGTTGGGAGACATTTCGCGAGCGAACCGAGCGTTTCAAATCCGAGCGCATGATGATGATCGTCGGCGACCGGCCGTCTTTGCAGCGGCTTGCGATCGATGAGGGCATCCGCGCGCTGGTTTTGACCGGCGGTTTTGAACTGGCAGCATCCGATCTCGAGCTGGCTCGGCGCAAGGATGTTGCGGTGATTTATTGCGAACAGGACACGGCGACGACGACGCAGTTGATTCGTTGCTCGCGTCGCGTTGGCAGCAGCGAATTCGAGCCGTTTCAATCGTTCGCACCAGGCGAACTGGTGTCAGCGATCAGTCGTTTGGTGCGCGAATCGAATCAGGCGCTGTTTCCGGTCATGGATGAAGAGGACGGCCGGCTCCAGGGGGTGTTTTCAAAAAGTGATCTGCTCAATCCGACGCGGACTCGTCTGGTGCTGGTCGATCACAATGAGTTTTCTCAGGCAGTGAAGGGTGCCGATGAAGCGGAGATCCTGGAGGTGATCGATCACCATCGCCTGAGTGGTAATCTGGTGACGAAGGAGCCGGTTCGATTCATCAATGAGCCGCTTGGCTCGACGTCGACGATCGTCGCGCAGATGTATCGTCAGCGCGGGTTGAAGCCGCCGCAGGAAGTCGCGGTTTGTCTGTGTGCGGGGATGATTTCTGACACGCTGAAACTGACTTCACCGACCACCACAGGCGTCGATCAGGAGATGCTGCCCTGGCTGGCGACGCTCGGCAAGATCAATATCGATGAGTTCGCGACCGGCTTTTTCAGTGCCGGCTCGGCGCTCCAGCAATTGCCGGCCGAAGAGGCGCTTGAAAGTGATCGCAAGACTTACGAGGAGAGCGGTTTTCGGATCAGCATTTCGCAGATCGAGGAACTCGGCTTGCGTCACTTCGAGAAGAAGCGCGAGGAGCTGACTGCGACTTTGGAGGAAATGCGAAAACGTGACGGACTCGATTTTGCCTGCGCGATGGTCACTGACATTACCAAAAATAATTCGATGTTGCTCACCGCGGGCGACAAGCGTGTCATCGCGCGCATCGAATATCCCCGTGCCGGCGATGGCGTCTTTTTACTGGAAGGAGTCGTCAGTCGTAAGAAGCAATTGTTTCCTGCGTTGAGTCGGGTGCTGGGTGGAGTCGAGCGGGCTGATGGACCCGTGTCGGTCGTGGCGTAGTTCAAAAGGGTTTTTTAGATGGCAGAAAAAGGACAAAGTTCGAGTCTCGGTGCGTCGGTGGTTTCTGCGAAGGATCTTATGCTGAGCTATGGAGCTCAGGTGATCCTCGACGGGGCAACAGTGGCAGTGCACGAGGGTGACAAGATCGGTCTCGTCGGGCGGAACGGTTGCGGCAAGTCGAGCTTTATGAAAATTCTTGCCGGCGAAGAGCAGCCGGACGAGGGGGATATTTCGGTAAAGTCCGGGCTGGTGATTGGTTATCTGTCGCAGGAATTTACCCTGCGCGAGGATGCCTCTGTGATGGAAAATATTCGCGACGGTGCGCGTTGGTTGCTCGATCTAATCGAGCGCTACGAATCGACAGCGGACCTTTCGGCAGGGGAGACGGCAGACTTGCAGAACCGTATTGAGGCGGCGGACGGGTGGGATTTTGACAATCGCGCAGAGAGCCTGCGCCAATCACTGGGTGCGCCGGATCCCGAGAAGATTGTGGCAAATCTGTCCGGTGGAGAAAAGCGGCGCGTGGCTCTGTGCCGGGCGCTGGCTTCGCGACCGGATTTTTTGATTCTCGATGAACCGACCAACCATCTCGACGCGGAAACGATCGAATGGCTGGAGGGATTTCTGCAAAACTTCGCTGGATCGGCTTTGTTCGTGACTCACGACCGCTACTTTCTTGAGCGGGTGGCGACGCGTGTCGCTGAGTTGGATGGCGGAAAGTTTTTCTCTCATGAGGGCAACTACGACGACTACCTCGAAGCGAAGGTAATTCGCCAGGGCGTGGCGGAACAGTCGGAGCGCAAGCGTCAGCGCTTTTTGCGCAGCGAGTTGGAATGGGTGCGTGCCGGCGTGAAGGCGCGTGGTACGAAAGCACGCAGCCGGCTTGATAATTTTTACGAAGTCAAAGATCAGGAGGGGCCGGAGAAAGAGGAAAACATGGATCTGGTGCTGCCGCCGGCACCGCGTTTCGGCAACACGGTACTGGATCTCGAAGGCGTCGGCGCGGAGCTGGGCGGCAAGCGCCTGTTCTCAGGGCTGAGTCACCGCTTCGAGGCAGGGCGTTGTATCGGCGTGGTCGGGCGCAACGGTCTGGGCAAGACGACGCTATTGCGGGTACTCATGGGGCAAATGGAACCGACCGAGGGCGACGTGACGATCGGCAAGCGCACGTCATTCAACTACGTCGATCAATCGCGGGCGCAGTTGGATGGATCGAACAGCATTCTTGAGGAGGTTGCCGACGGATTGGAGTTCGTGGCTTTTGGCTCGGAGCGTCTGTCGGTGCGCGGTTATTTGAAGCGCTTTTTGTTTGCCGATGATCGCATCAATGAGCGCGTCGATACGCTATCGGGCGGCGAGCGCAGTCGGGTGATGTTGGCGAAGATTTTGCGCACCGGCGGCAATTTCCTGATTCTTGATGAACCGACCAATGATCTTGATCTGGCAACCTTACGTGTGCTTGAGGAGGCAATCATCGCCTTTGAGGGGACGGTATTGGTAGTCAGTCACGATCGCTTCTTCCTCGACCGGGTAGCTGATCAAATGATCGCGTTCGAAGGCGATGGTTTCGTTCGAATCGCGGAAGGCAATTGGTCTTACTATCGTGAGAAATTTCCCAAAAAGAAGTCGGCGGCGAAGAAGTCTGTCGTTGCCGCTCAGGTGAAGGCTAAGCCTGCGTCCAAGTTGGAGAAAAGTGCCGTCAAGGCGCGAAAGCTGACGTGGAAAGAGGAGCGTGAACTCGAAGCGGTCGAACCGGAAGTTGAAAAACTCGAGGCACGGGCTGCTGAAATCGAATCGACCCTGGCAGATCCGGATTTCTACAAATCACGAGCGGCTGAAGCCGAAGGCTTGCACGCCGAACGCGAATCGGTGAAGGCAGAGATCGAGGCAAAGTTCACGCGTTGGGAGGAGTTGGAGGCGGTGAGGTTGGCGGCTGAGGCATAGGCTACTCCGTTTGAAAGTGGCCCTCCAGATTTGACGGCCGCAGCTAATCTACAAGTCGCTGAAGATCCCTCGAGCAGCCCTGAAGCTGATCTTTTGATTTTTCTGATAGGCTCGGGCGGCTCGGTCGCGCAGCTGCTCGGTCGTTTCGCCTTTCATCCAACCTTCGAGAGCGGCTTCGAGGAGGAACGAGCCCGGATACATGAGCTGTTCGGTCATCAGCATGGGGCTTGCCTGACGGGCGACGAGAGATTCGTCGAAGAATGGCCGGCTTCGGCAGCAGAGAACGGCGGTGTCCTTCGGCTTTTCTGTGGCGGTGCTGAGATCGCTGGGTAGGGAAAAATCCATCAGCCCGTTGTGGCCAATGTAGGCGACGAAGTCGGGTGCAGTGTCGGAGCTGTCTATGAGTTTGTCGAAGTAGCTCAGAGTTGCCTCGCGAATGTTGCGTCCCCGCCAGGCTTCGGCGATGAGGATGGCTGCGCCGCTGCGATGCTTAAATGTGAGGATGCGCAGGATCTTGGCGTCGGGATCTTTGGCGAGGTCGGCGCGTTCGGTTTTCTCCAGCGTCCAGTTCGCGGATTTTTTGAACCACTCGCGCAGGCCGTCGGAGCATCCCCAGTAGAGATTGTCGTCCGGTTTGTCGCCGTCGCCGATTCGCTTGCCGACGGGTTGAATACCTTGGGTGGCATTGTCGCACAGGGCGACGATGACGTGGATGCGTTTAGGCTGCTCGTCGGTCTGCGCTTCTGCTCGGAGCGAGACGCTAACGAGGATGAGTGCGAAGAGGGAGACGCGTCGTAGTGGTGGAGGAGTCATTGGCTGGCTCTTCAATCTACGTCAGCCCCAGGGGCTGTCTTTCAGCGTTATGCCTCAGTCGCAGGCTTGGCTTCAATCGCAGCGGCGATGGTGTTGACGCTTTCGAGCACACCTTTGGCGGCTTCAGCGTCGGCAATTTTCAGTCCGAAGTTTTTCTCAAGAGCAACTACCAACTGCAGGGCGTCGACGGAATCGAGGCCAACGCCTTCGGGACCAAACAGCGGAGCGTCGTCGGCGATTTCGTCAGGGGTTTCCTGGAGCATGAGCTCTTCGATCATGGCTTCCTTGATGCGGGTTTTGAGTGGGGCGTCGTCGGACATGGTGATGGCGTAAAAATTCGGTATTCAGGGGAATCCGAAGATAAAACCACGATTTCTGCGCTTGGCACGTTTTTTTGCCAAAATTCGCTGCCGATCAGACCTTACCGATATCGCAAATTGCATGATAGGAGGTCTTCCGCTAAAAGATTCCGCCGTCGATCTTGAGCGTTGCGCCGGTGATGTAGGCGGCGTCTGCGCTGGCGAGAAAGCGCACCGTGGCGGCCACTTCTTCGGGCTTGCCGAAGCGTCGCATCGGGATACTCCGCACGAGGCCCTTTTTTTGATCTGGATCCATCTCGGCGAGGGCATCGGTTTCGATATAACCGGGGCATAGCGCGTTGACGGTGATGCCGGCACGGGCAACTTCCTTGGCCAGCGACTGGGTCAGGGCGACTACTCCTGCCTTTGCGGCGGCGTAGTTGGTCTGTCCGGCGGGTGCGAGCAGGGCGCTGAGCGAGGCGATGTTGACGATGCGGCCGAAACGCTGGCCCATCATGGTGCGCACGACGGCGCGGCAACCGTGAAAAACGGCGTCGAGGTTGGCGCGCAGTACGGCATCCCAGTCCTCGAGTGGCATGGTGGCGAGCAGGTTGTCGCGGTGAAAGCCGGCGTTGTTGACGAGGACGTCGAGACGTTCGTGGTCAGCGATGATTTTTTCAACGGCAGTTGGCCAGGCGGCGGGATCGGCAACGTCGAGATCGATCAGGCTGCTGCGCTCGGGAAATTCGCTGTGCAGGGCTTCGGCGTTGTTGCGACCGGAGCGAATGCCGAGGACGACGTGCGTGTTTTCGTCGGCGAGAAAGGCGCGGGCGATGGCTTGGCCGAGTCCGCCGTTGGCGCCGGTGATGAGGATGACTTTTTGCTCAGACATTGGCAGCGGACTTTTCGAAAATTGCAGCTGCGACTTGTTCGTTGGTGCCGACGGCGCTGATGATGGAATGGCTTGCCGATGGTTTAGCGGCGAGCCATGAGGCGGCGGCGACGCATTGCCAGGGAGTCGAGGCGCCCATGCCATCGCCGAGGATGCGGCGTGGCGAGTGTTGCTTGGCGCTGCAGTCACTCCATGCGTTGGATTCAGCGAGATCGAGTTGGGAGTGATTGGACCGACTGTCGAACAGCGCCTTGTTCGAAGAATCTGGAAGCTCGAGCGCGGCGCGCACCTTGGCGATCGCTTGCGCACGTGGACGGCGATTGGTGATCAGGACGGGATCGGTCAGCGCGGTCAGTTCGATTATTGGTGCCTCCGACTTTTGCAAATAGATGGCACCGGCTCCTTCGGAGATGATTGCGTCGGGGTGGAACAGTTGGAAGGCCTCGGCGCTGAGCCAATCGAATTCTTCGCCGCCGATGACGACGACTCCATCACACAGATCTTCGCGCAGCCAGTCGGTGGCGAGTTCCATCGCCGGTAGGAAGGTCGCCGAGTCGCCGACGACAGTGTAGTTGATCGCATGTGCGCCCAGCATTGCGGAAAGGTGCGAGGCAGGCGCGTTAAACACCGTTTCGGGAAATACGATAGGACTGGCCAGTGAGGGGTCGTCGAGAACTTCTCGGAAAAAGCGTTGGCTGTAATTTACGCAGCCGTTGACCAGCGCATAGATGACGCCGAGGCGGAGGTCGCCAGCTTCAACGGCAGCCATGCGTTCTTCACCGATGGCTTCGCGGCCGGCAGAAACGCAGAAACGGGCGATCGGGCTGGTGCGGCGCAGACGAGGTTGGCGGAGCCACGGCAGTTTTTCGCCAGGTTCGGGAACACGAAGTGCCGGAACTTTCTGGTCGCGGCCTTCGCGTTCAGTGAGTTCGTTAGGTAAGGGGTCACCTTTTTCGACAGCTGCCAGCAAGTCGGCGCTGCTCCAGCCGGCAGGTGAGACGGCACCCCAACCGGCGATTTCGATGGCGGGTTGGGAGCTCATGCGAATTCGGACAGGATGACGGTGGCGTTGGCACCGCCGAACCCGAAGGAGTTGGTCAATGCGTGGCGGATTTTTTGATCACGTGGCTGCTGAACCAGGTCAAAAGTGCACACGGGATCGGCCGTGCGAACATTCATCGATGGCGGAAGCCACCCTTCGCGCAGCGCCATCAGGGCGATGACGGCTTCGACCGTGCCGGCGCCTCCGAGCAGGTGGCCGATGCAGGCTTTCGTCGAACTGACCGCCACTTTGTCGACATCCGCTCCGGCCCAGCGCTGAATGGCGTGGCCTTCGGCGATGTCGTTGAGCGGGGTGCCGGTGCCGTGGGAATTGATGTAGCCGATGTCGGTTGCGTTGAGCTTAGCGTCTGCACAAGCGGCATTCATCGAGCGCAGTGCTGCATCACCGTTGGGATGCGGCTGGGTGAGATGATGCACGTCGGTGCTGGCACCGTAGCCGGAGACTTCGGCGAGGATGTTGGCGCCCCTTGCGGTCGCATATTCCAGCGTCTCAAGTGCAACCATTGCGGCGCCTTCGCCGAGGGCGAGTCCGTCGCGATCGGCATCGAAGGGCCGGGGCAGATCGGTGCTTAGAGCTTGCAGGGAATCGAAGCCGGCGAACACCAGTTGGCAAAGTGCGTCGTAGCCACCGGCCAGTGCGCGTTGGCATTTTCCCGCCTGCAATTGTTGGTAGGCGTGACCGATGGCGTTGGCTCCAGACGCGCAGGCATTGGTAATGATGGTTACGGGACCGTCGATGCCCAGGGCGTCGGCGAGGTGGGTGGCCTGGGTTTGCGTCTGGTAGACGTGAATACGACTGGCCTGTCCGCGCGAATCATTCGGCGTGGCGATGGCCTGTTTGTAGTAATCCTCACCTAGAGCCATAGCGCCGGCGGAGGTGCCGAGCGCGATCGGGATCTGCTCTTTGTCGGTATCTTGTGGAGCCCAGCCAGATTGTGCCACCGCTTCGTTGGCGGCGTGAATCAGCATTGCCGATGCGCGGTCGAGCCGACTCACCTGCCGGTCAGTGAGTTGATGGCCGCCGGGAAGTTGCTCGGGCAGATCGAGTTCACCAGCGCGATGCACGCGTTGGCCGCTGGTGTCGAACAGCGTAACGTCGCGAAATGCCAGGCGACCGGCGCGAAATCCGTCGGCATTTTCCCGCCAGCCGAGGCCCATCGAAGTGATGATGCCAGCTCCGGTAACGACGACTCGTTGCGGTTCTTTATGGGGAGATGTTTTTGAAAAGGCCAAATCGAATCAGTAACAGGGCTTGACGTGGGCGCCACACTAGCGAAAAAGATGGCACGTTTCCACTGGTGAATTGAATTGATGTATTTATATGAACGATGGCAATGCGTGGCTGCAAAAAGCGGTGACGCTGTAGCGTTGCGCGACCGTCAGGTGGGGCGGTCGTGGACTTTTGCCGAATTGGCTGCTGCTGTCGACAAATTGCCGACGAGTTCGGCGGTGACGGTAACGCAGGCGACGGGATCTGAACTGATATTGCAAACGCTGGCGGCGTGGAGAGACGGGGTCGCTTTTTGTCCTTTGGAGGCGAACGGTCCGGAGCCGCCGATCACTGAGGGCGACCCATTGCCCGCGGGTGTGGTGCACGTGAAGTTAACTTCCGGGAGTACGGGGCAGCCGCGTGGCGTTATGTTTCGCGCTGAGCAGCTGGTGGCGGACGCGGATAACATTGTCGAAACAATGGGGCTGAAGTCGGAGTGGCCGAATCTTGGCGTGATCTCGCTGACGCATTCTTACGGCTTTTCCAATCTTGTGCTGCCGCTGTTGCTGCATGGAATTCCGCTTGATTGGCTGGGCGATCCTCTGCCGGCGGCGGTGCATGCTGCGCTGTTGGGGGAGGGGGATCGGCTATTTGCCGATCATCCGTACACTCTCGCTGCGGTGCCGGCGATGTGGCGCGCCTGGCATGCGGCGGGTGTGATTGACGCTGATCGAATCGCGCTGGCGATCTCGGCCGGGGCACCGTTGCCGGGGGATCTCGAGCGCAAAGCGTTCGCTACCAGCGGCGTGAAGATTCACAATTTTTATGGCTCGAGCGAATGCGGCGGGATTGCTTACGATCGTAGCGAAAGTCCCCGCGATGCCCGCGAAGTGATCGGTCAGGCGATGGCCAATGTCGAACTGTCGATCAACGACGATGGCTGCCTGGTAATCGGGGGTGCAGCGGTGGGTGAGGGTTATTGGCCGTCCAGTCAGGAAAATTCAGAGCAACTGGGAGGTGGGAGGTTTGTGACCAGCGATCTCGCGGAGCTTTTGCCAGCCGACACAGGAGATTCTGCTCCGATGGTGGCCCTCTCAGGGCGCCGCGACGATTTGATCAACGTCGCCGGCCGAAAGGTGTCACCACCTCGAGTGGAGGCGGCGATTTTACGCGAGGCAGCGGTAAAGCACTGTGTCGTATTCGGTGTTCCGAGCAGTGAGCCCTCACGAGTTCACGACTCCGTGGCCGTCGTCGCGCCCGCTGAGAATTTCGATCTTGAAGCATTAAAGAGCGGAATCGCTGAGCGTTTGCAGCCGTATGAGATGCCTCGACGCTGGTGGATCAATGCATCACTGGAGCCGGACAGCCGCGGCAAATTTTCCCGTAGCAAGTGGCGTCAGCGATTTTTGGAACAGGCAGACTCGAATGCGTGAGCGGTCTGGAATGAGCAGGAACGACGGCTAATCATCCAGATGCCAAGTCGGCCTGTTATGCTATCGTTGGGTCGAAAAAAATCGGCAAGCAATGACGGCCGAGACGTCTGATGCATCGAGTAAAGAGCGGCATGAAAATAAACGACGGAATTGATCCAATCGATATGAAAACGTTACAAACCGTCGCCATCGTAGGGGGCGGACCTGCGGGTAACACCTTGGCGACTTTTCTTGCCGAGGCGGGTTTTGATGTGACCATTTTCGACCTCGAGGAGCGCCCTGAACTTATCGTTGGCGAATCTACGTTGCCAGCGATGGTGCCAACTCTGCGCCGCTTGGGGATCGAGGAAAAAATTGCGGCGACGTCGGTGATCAAGCCGGGAGCGAGTTTCGTTTTTCGCGATCACCAGTACGTGCAGTTCTGTTTTACTTCGGTTGAGGGAAAGCTGCCGACTTACGCCTACAACGTGAATCGGACAGTGTTCGATAAGTTGGTCGCGGATCGTGCCCTGGAGGCCGGAGTGACACGCATTTGTCATCGGGCGGGGGTGGTTGTAGACGGCGACGATCGGCTTGCGCTAGATGAAGAGACGCTGGCAGCAGCTGGCGATCAATTCGCTGATGGCCAGCAGCCTGATTTGCTTATCGATGCCACCGGACGTGTACGGCTTTTTTCTCGAGCCTTGAAGATTCCGACGAGTATTGGTGATCGCAAAGATGTCGCACACTTTGCCCATTTCGAAGGCTACGAAGAAGAGTATGAGCCGAGAGGGCAAGCGGTGATCGGGGTCCTGGACTCGGGTTGGAGCTGGCGCATTCCGCTTCCCGAAGGACGAATGTCGATCGGTATCGTGGTTAACAAAGAGGATGCGAAGCAACTTGGCGACACTCCTCAGGAACGGTTGGAAGAGGCGATTCGACGCGAGCCTCAACTGAGGAAAAATGCCGCCAATGCTCGCCGTGTCAGTTCGGTAATGACTTACACAAATTATCAGCTGATTTCCGAACGCGGTTCTGGCGAAAACTGGTTCACGGTGGGGGACGCGTTTGGATTCGTCGATCCCATGCTCTCACCAGGGCTCCATCTCGCTATGAAATCGGCGGAGGAATTGGCTGATGGACTGATTAGTTTGCGCGCGGGCAATACAAGCATGAAAGCAGTCCGTATGCAGCACGATACCGAGATGATCCGACAACTGGAGGCGTGGGGCGAATATGTAGGCCGCTACTACAGCGGCGAAATTTTCGCTCTTCAGAGGGGCGGTAAACGCTTTGTCGAAAAGTTTAATTTTTGGCCAAATATAATGGTCAGTGCCTTCATCGAACGACAGGTCGGGACCATGGCAGCCGGTGCCAACACTGCCCGTCCTTTCAATCGCAGATTGATCCGTCTTTTGTGCCGCTTTTTCCCATGTCCGGTCGCCCCGGAACAGCTGGCGATCAAGTAGCTCGCTCAGGCGTCGCCGCTGAGGGTGACCTGCGTTTTAAGAACGAGCCGATCGTCGACACTGACGCTGCCTTCGGCCTGAACGAGTGTTCCCAGCCGACCCGAAATGGTTGTTGAGATAGTCAGCGTTTCACCGGGTTCGGCGGAGCCCAGAATTTTCGCGGCACGGATCGCTGTCAGGCGCATATTGTTTAGCGCAGGAATGTCGGGATCGCTCTGAGCAGCAACACCGGCGAGTTGAGCGACCGCTTCACAAAGGAGCACGCCGGGCATGATTGGGTAACCGGGGAAGTGTCCCTCGAGAAATGCTTCGTCACCGCGAAGTAGGTAGACGCCTTGCGCTGATTTTCCAGGATCGAGCGCGATCAATTCATCGACAAAGCGGAACGATGGACCATGTGGCAGCGCTTCAAGAGCTGCGCCGAATGCGGCAGTAGAGTCGTGGGAGTCAGACATAGGCTAGCGAGCTATTTTCTCTCCACCGTATAGCCGTTGAGGTCGACCTTGAACAAGCTGGCATCGACCGCCTCATTGTAGACTTGGCGAGTGAAGTAGGTGCGAATGTTGGAGCCGTCTTTTAGATTCAGCTCAAAGCCCTGGAGGTAGAAACTTTCGGGATCAATAAAAAACGTTATTTTGCTCAGGGTGCGGGCGGTTTCGGCATCCTTGGGTTTAAGATGCGCCTCCCAGGATTCCTTGGTCTGCTTCATTTCTGTGACCGTGAATTTTTTCAGCAGAGCATCGAGACTGCGCGGGAAGCCTTCAGCGAGAAAATCGAGAGCGGGAGAGGCACCGCTGCCGGCGGTAACCTGTTCGGCTTCTTTTTTGTCAGGCTTGAGCAGCGTGATCGTATTCTTGTCCCGGATCGCGATCATTTTTGGCGGGTCGCCATCGATTTGCCAGCGGAAGCGGTTGGGATGGTCGAGCCAAAATGTGCCTTCATCCCGAAACGGATGGCGCATGGTTTTCAACTTACGATCCTGGACAAAGTTGGTTTTCAGCGTGTCGATGCCACTCTGAAATGTCAGCCAGCGTTTCAACGGTTCCAGATTGGGGTCAGCGTGAGCGGTAGGTAGGGTCTGCGCGACAATGACGGCAGCGAGGCTGAGAGCCAGCGCTGCGAGTCTATTATGCTTCGCGTGTGAGTAGCTAGACGATGAGCGGGAAAAGAGTGAGTTTTTCATGAATGCGAGGATTGGGGGGGCTTTTATATGCGGACCTGCTAGTCGACTAAAGGCGGAATGAGTGCCGAGTGCGAATTCGTTTTTTGGGAAATCTCAGCCGGGCGGGATTGCATTTTGACGTGCGTGGGGCTTAGAGTCGCAATCAATGGGGAACGGCGACGAAAAATTAAAGGAAAACGAAGCACACGATGGCAGTCGGTCGAGGATGAGCGCGATGTTCGCTGACTTCAGACTGCTGCTGAGGCAGTTTCGTGAGTTTGCGATAGCGGCTCGCGGGAAGCTCATTGCATCGGTGGCATTGCTCTTCTTTGAAATCGCGCTGGGATTGTTTTTCGTTTTCGCATTCGCACGGTTGGCCGATTTGGCGCTGGCGACACCGGACGGGGGAGTGGTTAGCTGGGCTGTCGGACGGGACGCGAGGGAAATGGCGGTGTTTTTGTCTCTTGCGGCATTGCTGCTCGTCACCTGTAGGTATTTCGAGCGGCTGTGGATGGTGCAGATCGGTGAAAAGGCCACCGCAGGCTTGAGCAAAAAAGTTTTCGCCCAGCTCGTATCGCAGCCAATGGCATTTTTCGCAGGATCACAAGCGCGAGCCATCGACGCGAACGTCGTCGAAGATCTCAGTCGCATCCGCCGTGCCTGGACTCGAGATCTTCTCTTCGCTTTGAAGTGTGCATTGCTGGTTTTAGTGACCGCAATTTTGATGTTCAACGTCGCACCAGAACTTGCCGGACCGGTGGTCGGGATTGCACTGGCTCTTGGCGCGGGTTGGGCTATCGCCGTTTGGTTGCTGGCAAAAAAAGCAACCGTGACCCACGGTGATTGCGATTTGTCAGCGGTTGCTCCAGCGGTCAGGGAAGCTATCGACGGGCTGGCGACGGTAAAGGCCTTTGGCAACGAAACCCACGAACGAACCCGCTTCAGGCATCGGGTTGAGACTCTCCTCAGCGGTGCGATGCGCTCGGCAGGCAGGGAAATGGCAGTCATGGCTGTTGGTAGTTTGGCGCTGTTGGGACTGGTGATTTATCTCTGGTGGCTCGGCGCAACGGCCGTGAGCGACGAGAGCTTTTTGGCCGGCGAATTCACGGCCTTGGTTATCCTTTTGGCCATCGCGGGAGCGGCATTGCGTCAGCTCGCAAAAAGCTTGTGTCGTCTGGCTGCCGCTTCCCGAGCGGCGAGGCGATTGGATACTCTATTTGCCGAGTCGGCGGAGCGTCTCGATTCCGGAAAATTCATGCCGGGCTCGCGTGAGCGGCTGGATGGCCGGCTCAACATCAGCAAAGCATCGTTCGCTTATCCGGACGAGCCAGACCAGTTAGTTATCGATTCGCTCAGTCTGGCGATTCTGCCGGGCGGAAAAATTGCCGTCGTCGGCCCACCGGGTTCCGGGAAAACCGCGCTCGCGCACCTCATCCTCGGCTATTATACGCTGCGGTCAGGCAGTGTTGAGATCGATGATCGCCCGTTGAGCGACTACCCTTTATCGTGGTTGCGCAGCCAAATAGGTTGGGTTCCCGCAGAGACCTATTTGTTTTCCGGGACATTGGCCGAGAACATTGGCTACGGTCGACCGAACGCTTCGGTGATGGAAATTCGGGAGGCGGTGGAAAAGGCCGGTGCCCTGCCGTTCATCGAATCGTTGCAAGATGGATTAGCTACCGCTTTGGCTAGCGGTATTGGTGGCACAAATTTTGCCGGTTCTTCTGAGCGCGGGCTCCGTTTATCGGCGGAGCAAAGGCGTCGCATCGCGCTGGCGCGAGTCTTTTTGGGAGATCCACCGATCGTCTTCATCGATGCTCCGGCGACTCAGATTGTTGAAAAGCCCACCACGAAAGGGGAATCCGAAGGCATTGCCGAACGCTCACTCAGCAGCGTCGAAGAAGCTTTGATAAAAGGCCGCACAGCGATTGTCGTCGCTACTCGAATGACCACCACGCGAGCGATGGACAAAATTCTCGTATTGCGTGATGGCAAAGTCGCCGAGCGGGGAAGCCACAAGGAGCTTTACGAAGGCCGCGGGTTCTACCGGCTCCTTTGCGAAGGGCAGTTTGGCAAGGACTAGCTGGAGCGACCGGCGTCGTTGCGGAAAAAAAGCGGTCGACCGGCGGCGTGGTCTCCGCTATCTACCAGCATTATGAGCGCCGAAGCGAGAATCCAGGAACTGGGACTGAAACTACCACCACCGCCACCACCGGGTGGCGTTTACCAGCCGATCGTCGTCGTCGGTAACATCGCCTACGTGTCAGGGCACGGACCCTTGCTCGATGACGAAACCTACATCACGGGTCGCGTTGGTGAAGACATCGATCTCGAAGGCGCGAAGGCCGCCGCGCGGCAAACCGGGTTGGCACTGTTGTCGACCATGCACGCGCACCTGGGCAGCCTGAATCGCGTCAAAAGAATCATCAAAAGCCTCGCACTGGTCAACTCGACCGACGACTTTATCCAACAACCGTTGGTCATCAATGGCTACAGCGAACTGATGCGTGATGTGTTCGGCGAAGTAAATGGTGTTGGCGCGCGAAGTGCGTTGGGCACCAGTGTTCTGCCCGGCAACATCCCGGTGGAAATCGAAGTGATCATCGAACTTTCAGACTGAAAATTATGAGCTGGTACGAAGTTGAAAACGTCGCTGAAGTTGCCTCGCCAGCCCTGCTGGTTTGGCCGGATCGGGTCAAGGCTAACATTGCAACGATGATCGCCAGCGTCGGTGGCGATGTCTCGCGGTTACGGCCGCACGTCAAAACCCACAAGCTCGCGGAAGTCGTGCGCCTGCAGGTAGCCGAAGGCATTACCCAGTTCAAATGCGCGACCATCGCCGAAGCGGAAATGACCGCTCAAGGCGGCGCCGCTGACGTATTGCTCGCCTATCAAGCGGTCGGCCCGAACATTGCTCGTCTGATCGCTCTCGCAGAAAAATATTCCGACTGCCGGTTTTCCTGCCTGACCGATGACTCGTCGATCGCGACGGCGATCGCCGACGCTATCACTGCGGCCGACGCCAAGGATCGGGTGTGTGTGTTTGTTGATATCGATTGTGGTATGCACCGAACCGGAATCGAAGTCGGCGACGAGGCGGCAGCGTTGTGTCAGCAACTGAACGACGCCGGAGTGTGGGGTGGTCTGCACGTTTACGATGGCCACATTCACGATCCGGGACTCGATAAGCGGCAGGCGGCATTCGATGATGCCTTCACGGTTTTTGAAAAATTCGTCGCCGATCTTGATTCAGACGGTTTGAAGCCACCACTGATTGTCGGTGGTGGTTCACCTACCTTTGGTCTCCACTCAGCGCAAAAAGGTTGGCAGTGCAGTCCCGGTACCACGCTGTTTTGGGATGACGGTTACGGCACGAAATTTCCCGATCTGGAGTTTGTGCCGGCGACGGTGCTGCTCGGTCGAATCATCAGCAAGCCCGGGCGGAATCATGTCTGCATCGATCTCGGTCACAAGTCGGTTTCGGCTGAGAATCCGATCGAGCGTCGGGTGCGTTTGCTGAATTTTCCCGAAGCCGCCCAGCCGGTGGGGCAGAGTGAAGAGCATTTAGTAATGGAATTTCCGGACGATGCTTTGGACGCTCGAGAACTCTTGCAGGTCGGCGATGTTGTATACGGCATGCCGTGGCACATCTGTCCGACCGTCGCCCTGCATCAGGAAGCGGTAGTCATAGAAGATGGTCGTGCTACCGGCGAGCGCTGGACCATTCACGCGCGCAATCGTCGAATCACGGTGTAGCTGCGAGCGTCAGCAAGTGGCCGTTAAGGCTGTAGTCATGATCTTACCCGACGCGAATAGTGGCGGTGAATCCGAAGCGGATGAGCCGGAAGTGATGCGCTATGGCATGCTCGGCGAAGATGACGGCAACGTTGATGATAAACTGGCGAAATATACCGGTGAAGTCGGGTGGGAGTACCTGAAGAAGCCTTACGAGATCGGTGCAGTTCTGTTCGTTGATCCGTCTCTGGATCTCGCTGAGGTCGGGCGTGCTTTTACCGAAGACAAGACGGAGTCGGTGCTGGCGTGGAAGGGGAACGGCGACATCATTCAGCCGGGGCCAGCGCATGCGCAATATTGGGAAGCGGAGAACGCCAAGTTTCTGGCGTTGGTGGTGACGCCATTTGTGCTGATCCAGCCAGTGGCTGTCGATTGCTGAGCGGCTTACCGTTCAGAGTAAGCTTTGGCGACTTCCTCGCCGAGAATGGCGATGCCGCGTTCCAGTGTCTCCTGTGACTGGGTGTAGCTGAGGCGGATGCATTCGTGCGAGTGCGGCCAGTCTTCGCCTCCTTCCGAATCGGCGAGACCGAAGAAAAAATATTCGCCGGGAACGATCAGAGTGTGCCGGTCGCGCAGCCGGCGATAGAGCTCGCGAGTAGTGATGGGTAAACCCTCGAACCACAACCAAAGGAAAAACGCGCCCTCGCTTTTGTGCACGCGCCACGGTAAGTCGGCGGGCAGGTGCTGTTCGATAAGCGCACGCGCGGAGGTGGATTTTTCGGCGTAGAAGGGGCGAACGATGTCGTTGGCGAGCCGCAGGATTTCGCCGGACTCAAGCAGAGGCGCGGCGATGGCCTGACCGACGTTGTTGTTGGCTAGACTGATGACGGCGGTCATCGCCGAAACTTCGGCAGCGATGTCTTCGCGGGCGATAACGATGCCGGTGCGGGTGCCGGGTAGGCCGAGCTTGGAAAGACTGAGGGTGAGTACGATGTGCTCGTCCCAGATCGGAGTGACGGGTTCGAAGATGACTCCGGGAAAGGGAGCGCCGTAGGCGTTGTCGATGATCAGCGGCACGCCTTTTTCACGGGCGAGTTCGCTGAGGCGTTGGATTTCTTCATCGGTGAGTACGTTGCTGCTCGGATTTGTCGGGCGGGACACTGCGATGGCTCCGATGTCGTCGGCGACGGTGAGCTTTTCGAAATCGATGTGGTACTTAAAAGTGCGCTCGTCGATGTGCTCGATCGAAGGTCGGCGACTGTCGAAAAAATCGGCGCCGACGCTCTGATCGGCGTAACCGATGTATTCGGGAACCAGCGGCAACAGGATGCGGCGGCGGGATTTTTCATCGGGCATGCGGCCGCCGAAGCGATTGAGCAAGCAGAAGAATGCAGTCTGCCCGCCGTTGGTGATGGCGACATTTTTTGCAGTGATCGGCCAGTCGAACTCGCGTTGAAAGAATCCGGCAACGGCTTCACGAAAACGCGGACTGCCGGCCGGTTGATCGTAGTCTCCTAGAACTGCATCGAAGACATCAGGAGTGGCCAGCAGTTCGGCGAAGCGCTCGCGCCAAAGTGTTTGCATGGCTGGAATGTGGCCTGGGTTGCCGCCACCCATCATCAGCATTTTGTCGCGTCCAGTGGTCATCGCCTCGCCGAGGTCATCCATCAGTTCGAGGATGCCGCTGCGGCGAGTCAGGTTTTCTGCGAACTTGGTTTTCGGGTAAGAGGCGTTGTCTGGCACGGAGGTAGGGTGGACGAGACCGCGCGTGAATTCAATCCGGAAGGGGCGTTCGTGAATTGCTGTTTAAGGTTTGATCTGGCGTGGCCGGCCAGGTTTGTTTTTGTCGATTGTCTGCGTGAGATCGTGGCCCGCGAGCTCTCCGATCACGATTGTGACTCGAACAAGTTGCAAAATGTCGCCGAGTTGGAAGATTCGACGAACGCGGTGATAACCGCGAGTCGTCGGTTGCGCGAAGGCTGGCATTCTGCCCGTTGCTCAAGGCGTTTACTCTTCTGCAGCTTTTTCTTTCTGCAGCTTGTCGAGCAACTTGATTTCGAGCTCTTTCAAACGTCGAACGCGTTCCTTGGTATCGGGATGGGATGACATCCAGCCGGCAACTGCCGAACCGCCGGGCGGGGCGATGCGCTTTAACATGGTTTGCATAGGCGAGGTGGTCCAACCGCATTCAACGCAGTAATGGGCGGCTCCGGCGTCGGCCTCGTTTTCGAAGTTGCGCGAGTAACCGCTGTTGGCCAAGGCTGCGGGGGCGCCGGATATGGCCGCACCGGCGGAGGCTACGTCGCCGAGCATGACCGCCGACAGAAAGAAGACGCCGGAATCCTGAAGGACCATGCGCATACCATGGCGGCGTTCGACGTGCGTCAATTCGTGGGCAAAGACGGCGAAGATTTCTTCGTCAGCTTCGGCCTTATTGATCAGGGCATCGGTGACGAAGATGTCCCCGGAGGGCAGCGCCATGGCATTCGGGACTTTATTCATACTGCGAAAATGCAGTTCGAACTCGTAGTCGTCGCTGCCGAGTTTTGCGACGACGTCGTCGAAACCTCTGCGGATTTCGTCCTGGCGTTCCTCGGTGAGTTCGCTGTCGTTGAACATCAGTTTGTCCATCAGTTTGATGCTTCCCTCTGATGCTGAAACCAAGGTCGAGACGGGGAGTTTGAAGGCGACGCTCTCGGCCATTGCGGGAATGCCGAACCGATACACAATCCAGACGGTGAGCATGAGAATGGGGATACTCGCCAGCACCCACTGCCATTTGCTCTCCATGTGGTGAATCATACGCTGGCGGTGGCCGCTGGGCGATGCCGAACCGAGTTGATCGACGATCTCGAGATCATCACTCTCCAAAGTGCTGTCATCGGGAAGTTCAATCACCCTTCGAATACGACCTAGCGGTGGGCGAAAAACACATTCTCCCAGCGGGACTTCGATCGATCCACCGGCTACATCCGGTCCGGTTATACGTAAGGTATCCGCCGTGGTGCGAATCACGTCGACCAATTGCGTCGCCGAGGAGCCGGCGGCGCTGAGTCTGGCTTGAAAGCTGGTGAACTGGTCTGGCACGACTGACTATCGCTCGATCAAAAGCCAAGTTCAAAGTCGAGAAAGTCTGCGGCGGCATCGCCGGTGGCATCCTGTTCGGCTTCCTTGGCGGCGACGAAGTCCTGCAGTTCTCCGTAGGCGAACAGTTTCATGTGTTCGATGCGGTACTTGCGCAATCGAACGATCGCCCACGGAATGAAGATCCCCACGGTGACGATGCACAGGAACACATTGCTGACCGTGATCCAGATCATGTCTCGAGCGCGCATGTCGCTGTGCAGTCGACAGCTGCCGAGCGTGGTGTTGGTCATCGTGTAGTTCGTGGTGCGGACAAAGACGAACTGCTGAAGAAGAATGCTCAGCAAGATAAACAGCACGTAGAGGCTCACGAAAATTACGAACAAGCCTCCTTCCATACTTTCGAAGTCTTCGGGATCAACGTCCTCGTCAGCATCCGCGTCAGGGAGCATCGTGGCGTCATCTGGATCGTCGGCGGCCGTGAGTGGGGCATCGTTGTCGATTGCATCGTCTGCGGCTTCATCGTCCGCTCTAATTTGGGCGAGGGCTTCTTCAGCCGTCTCAATCCTGGCGCGGTTTTCATCTTGAGTTTGTTTGGCCTTTTCGAGCATCCCGGTGGCGACCGGGATTGCCATCGCGGCGATTATCGCGAGTAGAAATACCAGTCCAGTTGGAACCAGATAAGCGAGGTAAAAGAGGTAAAATTTGCCAGGCTCGATTTTGGTTTCGGATTCGCTCTGACCAACCGCCAGATTACCAAACATGTATTTTTTGCTGAGGTAGGCCTGGTAGGGGATAATCAAGCCGAAGGTCAGCAGGATCAGTATCAAAAAGCCAAGGTAGATTCCGAAACTTTCTCTGAGCGATCCGACAAAACGCAGGCGCACATTGGCGTAAGCGGAGTTGTGACATTTGAAGCGTAGCGATTTAAATATCAGCCAGGGCGCAACACAGATGTAGAGCAGCATGATCGGGATAGCGGCCAGCGGATTGATGGTGCCAACGACGTTGTAGATGATCATCGCGAGGGTGACGATCAGGTAGCCTTTGAGAAGCGCCGTAGGCTTGGCGAGGTAGTCGAAAGTGCGATCATTGAGCAGCGTGTTGCCGTAGAAATATTTGCGGGTCCGCACCCGGGCCCATGGAAGATAGATCCCCAGAGTGACCGCCGTCAGCATGACATTGACGATCCAGATCCGGAAATATTCCGCACCATTGCCGTGGAAGCTGAACGGATACTCGCGCAGCTCGGGTGTAGCCGGAGCGAGCGGAGCGGGGTTGGCGTAGGGGGATTGGTAGGGTGTGGATGAATCGCTGGTCTCGTCCATGGCGTGCAGGTGCAAAAGTCGGGGCTTATTCGATTCGGCACCCTGAAGGTTCGTCTGGCTTTTGTAAAGTCTGCGTCACTGGGCAGCAGCGTGCCGATTGGTATTCCGTGATTACGCCGTGTCAGCAACTTTACAGGATCGCTTCCAATGTCGATGTTAACTCCTGATTGTGAGTGAAAGATCGAACCATCCGGGAGATCGTACCCATCCGAGTTTGCGCCCGAGTCGGCGCTCTATGATTCAGGCGGGTGCCATCAGTCTACTTGGACTCGGCACCAATCATTTGTCCTCGCTGCGTACTCTGGCCGCAGAGGAAGCCGGCGCCGACGGACATGTGGCTCCGAATGGCAAGTCGGTGATCTACATTTTCCTGTCGGGCGGCTTATCGCAGCACGATAGTTTCGACATGAAGCCGGACGCGCCGCAGGAAGTGCGCGGCGATTTCGATCCGATCCGCACCAAAACGCCGGGGCTGCACATTTGTGAGCACCTGCCCGAGTTGGCGAAGCGCAGCGATCTTTGGTCGTTGTGTCGCTCAGTGACGCATCCCTACAACGAGCACTCTCAGGGACATCACGTGATGTTTACCGGGCGCAGCGACATGCCGGTCGGCTTTGATGCGAGTAAACCGAAAGAGACCGACTGGCCGTCGATGGCGGCGATCGCCGGCGAGATGTTTCCGGTGCAGAACAATTTGCCGCCGTCCATCGTGTTACCGGAGAAAATGGTGCACCGCGTCGGACGCACGATCCCCGGTCAGTTTGCCGGCCAGCTGGGGCAGGGCAAAGATCCGTTTTTTCTCGAGGCGTCGCGTTTCAATCCGTCGACTTACGGGGCCTATCCGGAATATCTGTTCCACCACGAGAAGGGGCCGGCAGACGGATCAAAAATGTCATTCGATGCGCCCAACCTTTCTTTGCCGGAAGGTGTCGGTCGTGACCGGATGAAGAGTCGGCTCGCGTTGCTCGACCACCTCGACGGGCAGCACGCGCATTTTGAAAAACTCGCCGAAACGCGAGGTGCCGATCAATTTCAGGAAATGGCCGCTAAGATGCTGTTCGATCCGAAGGTCAAGGCTGCATTTAATGTCGACGGTGCCGATCCGAAAGTGCTGAAACGCTACGGTGAAAATTCGTTCGGATGGTCCCTGCTGATGGCTCGGCAATTGGTTGAGTCCGGGGTTCGGCTGGTGCAGGTGAATCTGGGCAATAATGAGTGCTGGGACACGCATCAATCGGTGTTCCCGAATCTGAAAAACTTTCTATTCCCGCCGATGGATCGCGCGGTGTCGGCGCTGCTCGATGATCTCAACGAACGCGGCTTGCTCGACGACACCTTGATCGTGATGGGTAGCGAGTTTGGGCGCACGCCGAAGATTTCGACACTGCCAGGTGGGGCACGGTTGCCAGGACGTGATCACTGGGGCTCGGCGCAGACGATGCTGTTCGCCGGTGGCGGGGTGCAAGGTGGCCGGGCGGTCGGTTCAACCGACAAGATCGGTGCCTATCCGGATTCCGATCCGCAGAAACCCGAAGATGTCGCGGCGACGATCTACGAAACGCTTGGCTTGCCGCGCACTCTGACGTGGATGGATCCACTTGATCGGCCGCATTTTGTTTATGGTGGGCGAAGGATCGAAGGGCTTTACTCTTAGGAGAGAGAGGTATCAGCTGTGCATGACCTGGCCGGCGTCGATATTGATCGTCTGGCCGGTGATATTGCGGGCATGAGTTGAGGCAAGAAAAACCGCCATTGCGCCGAATTCTTGCGGTTCCTGCCATCGTCCGAGTGGGGCGACACGGGCAATTTTTGCTCCGGCCCAGTCCTCGTAACTTTGACGTTCGGATTCCGGCAAGGCCTGCTGCGCGGCGGTCCACACAGATTCGTTCAGTGGCGTGCGCACCATGCCTGGAGACAAGGCATTGGCGCGGCAGCCGCGTGGCGCAAGGTCGCGTGCGGCGCACTGCATGAGGTTGATGACGGCGGCTTTGCTGGCGCTGTAGGGCGGGTCCGTTTGCGAACCGATCTGGGCCGCGACCGAGGTGAGAAACAGCATCGTGTTGTCGGCGCGTTCGACCAGGCGAGGGGCGAAAGCGTGGGCGCAATTCGCTGCGCCGAGGACGTTGACTTCGATGACTCGCCGCCAGTCGGCGGCGTTAAGATTCCAGAACGGGAAACCGGTTTTTCCGGAGCCGATGGCGGCGGTGACGACGATGTGGTTTACCTCGTCGATGCTGCCTGCGCAAGTAGCCAGAGCGTCGGCGTCGGTAATGTCGACCTTGTGGAAGCCAATCTCGCCATCGAGGTCGGTGGGTTCAGAAAGGTCGATCACGTCAACGCGGCAGCCTTCGTCGAGAAAGCTCTGAGTGATGGCGCGACCGATGCCACTGCTGCCGCCGATGATGACGGCGCGTTGGCCGGCGAGGTTGAGTTCCATGGCGGTAAGCTTATACCAACCGGATAGATTATCCGGCAGAATGATTGCGGTAATGTAGTGAAAAATTGGCGCTGCGCGCACTGGTTTGTAAAGCTGGCCGATTTCTATCAACTAATCTCTTCGGTTGGAATAAAACGAATATTGGCGTGCTGGCCAGTTTGCGATCACAGTCCGCTGCGATGTCCAACTTGACCCAGCAGCATGAGATTTTCACCGACGTCCTGGTGGCTGGCGGTGGTCCGGCGGGCGTGTGTTGCGCTCTCGCTGCCGCGCGCAATGGTGTTCGGGTAGTGTTGTGTCAGGATCGTCCGGTGTTGGGCGGCAATGCTTCGAGTGAGATTCGGATGCATATCGTCGGTGCGAACGGCATCGGCGGATCGGAGCGCGGTGCGGAATTGGAAACCGAGGCGCGTGAGGGCGGTATTATTGAGGAAATTCGGCTCGAAGCGGCAATGCGAAACCCGCAGCGATCGGCTTCGATGTTCGATCTGATCCTCTACGAAAAATGCCGCGCAGAAAGTAACCTGACCTTGATGTTGAACACAGCGGTCACGGCCATCGAGAAGAAGGAGGGGGAGCCGGCAACGATCGCGGCTGCGATCGCGGAACGCTGTTCGACGGATGATCGTTTTCGGATCGAGGCAAAGATTTTTGTCGATTGCACGGGCGACGGGCGCCTCGCGGCGGAGGCGGGTGCGGCGTTCATGGAGGGGCGTGAAGCGCAGGACGAGTTTGGTGAATCGTTGGCGCCGGAAAGTGCAGACAACAAGCGACTCGGGTCGACGCTTTTGATCCAGGCGAAAAAGCACAAGTGCGAAATGGCGTTCGTGGCACCGGATTGGGCGCGAAATTTTTCCAGGGACGATCTGCGTCTTCGGCTGTATGCGAATCCGGGTGACGAAGAACCTAGTCATGAATACGGATGGTGGTGGGCGGAGTGGGGCGGTGAGCTCGATACGATCAAGGACAACGAGGAGATTAGGGATGAGCTACTGGCGGTGGCGTTGGGTATTTGGGATCACATCAAGAATTCGGGTAACGGACACGGCGCGGAAAACTGGGCGCTCGATTGGTTGGGATTCGTGCCCGGAAAGCGCGAGAGCCGACGTTTTATCGGTCAGCACATTTTGACGCAAAGCGACGTGCTGAAGTCGCGACGTTTTGACGACGCGATTGCCTACGGTGGTTGGTCCCTTGATTTGCATCCGCCGGAGGGCGTCGACGCGCCGGCGGTTGAGCCGTGCGAGCAACACGAGGTGCCGTGGCTGTATGACATTCCGCTGCGCTGCTGCGTGGCGCGCGATGTCGGAAATCTTATGTTCGCGGGTAGGAATCTGTCGGCGACGCACGTGGCGTTTTCATCGACGCGAGTGATGGCGACTTGTGCGGCGGTGGGACAAGGGGTCGGCACGGCCGCGGCGGAGGCGGTGGGTCGCGAGATGGCGCCGTCTGAGTTGAGTGCATGTGAAGCGGCGATGCGGGCGATTCGTCAAAAACTGACGTGCGGCGATGCCTTTCTCCTCGATGAAGACTTTTCGTCGGACAACCTTGCGAGCGATGCGCGCATTTCGGCTTCGAGTGAACTGCCGGGTGGTGAAGCGATCAATGTAGTGTCGCGGCAGACCCGATCAGTTCATGGCGAGCGCGGGGCGGCGCCGGAGCGCAGGGAGGCGGGCTGGCATCGTTGGCGTTCGGATCCAGTCGACGATCTTCCGGCGTGGCTGATGCTGGAGTGGGATGGGGCGCGTGAGATCCGCGAGCTTGCGTTAGTTTTCGACACAGGACTGCATCGTCATTTAACGCTCAGTCAGCACGATGGTTATACGGCGACGAAGATGATCTGGGGGCAGGCGCAGCCGGAGACGGTGCGGGATTATCGGATCGAAGCTCGTGCGGCCAATGGCGAGTGGCGTCAGCTGGCCAACGTCGAAGGCAATTACCAACGGCTGCGTCGGCATCGCTTCGACGATACGGAGACTCGATTCGATGCTTTGCGCATCGTGATGACCGCGACGAACGGAAATTCTGAGGCGCGTATTTGCGGCCTGCGCATCGCTCCTGTCAGGTAGGGCAGCAAATTACTTCGTTGACCACGCCAGGACCAAGTCCTGCAAGTTCTCCGCCTGTTGCCCGGATGCGTCGAGTAATCTGTCGAGTGTCGACAGGTCAGCGCGACTCACTTGGTTCGCATTTTCGCGCACCAATCCGGTGAACATGGCCGTGGCGGAGGCGAGTTGGAAGCTCGGCTGAGTTTGTTGCCAGGGGGCAGTGTTGCTGCGATCGATGGTGGTCGATTGGGTGTGCGATTGCCGGTCGTTCGGGGTGCGGTAGTGGAAATTGGCGCTAAGCAGATCGGTGCTCGCGCTACGCCCGTTGGCGGGAGTGGCGAGCGCTTGATACTTGAGTTCTTTAGGTGAAACGGGCTGACGATCGGCAGTTTCAACTTCGTAAAGAGCGGTGAGCTGTTGGCCGACAGCGAAAGTCGAGGGGCCGCCTTTGGCATCGGCGGAATAGCCGAGCAATCGGTAACGGGCTACCTGCGCTGGATTGAATTCGACTTGGAGCTCAGTGTCGTCGGCGACCAACTCAACTTCGTCGCGCGGAGAGGTGGCAGCAATTTCATCTCGTGCCTGAACGGCGACACGAACGAGTTGCAACTCGCTGTTCCAAGGACTGGTGGCGGCGGCCAGATCGATGGCGACGGGGCGGCCCGAGTCGGTCGGCGGTCGAGGGTAGTCGTAGCTGAACTGACCGAGCAGTCCGCTGACGCTGACGGCTCCTTCGGGGATTGCTTGGCCATTGCCGAGGAGTTGCTGAAGTGCTTCGACGGACAGTTGGTCGGGTCGGTTTTCACCGATGGCGATGGTGGACAATGGTGCGGTGAGCGGCGATTGCCATTCGCCAACGACCGATGGCGAGAACTCGACCGTGATCGCGGTCAGCACTTCGTTGAGCGCGGCAACGATCGGCATTTTGGGATCGGTGTGCGGCGCCGCGGTGCCCTGTTTGATCGGCGGTTGGTGGGCCGGTCCGGCGGGAGGTTCGTCGTCTTCTGTAGGGGCGTGCGCGGCGATCATCGGACCGGTCTCGGCGACGGCGTTGTCGACGGGCACGAAGTTGCGCACGGCGACGGCGACCGAAACGCCGATGAGCAGCACGACGGCGGCGACCTGTGCCCATTGAAGAATGCCGAACTTGAGCTCGCTGACGACGTGGTCCGTGCCGGGGTGTTCAACCGTGCGGGCGCGGATCAAAGCGAGCAGAGCTTTGTCGTCGCCGCTGCCGAGGCGTGCATGTTCGTCGAGCAGGGCGTCGACAAAGCGGTCGCCGGCATCCGGCATGGGGCGGCGCGGGGGAGAGTGGGTGTTTTGTGACATTGGAGTAACTCCGTTGTTAATCTTGTTGAGTGCCGAGTTTGTTGTCGAGGCAGTCGCGCAACAGTTGACGAGCGCGTTGCAGGCGTTTGCGCAGGGCAGCGGGTGAGGCGCCTAGATCGGCGGCGGCTTCCTCGCCGTGAGCGTGTTTGTAGTAATAGGCGTCGACGGCTTCACGTAGCGGATCTGGCAATCGATCGAGGCAGAGTTCGAGTGCGGAAAAAACCGGGCTGTGTTCACGGGCGGTGACGCCTTGCCATTCAGCGACCGAGCCGTCGAGCAAGGCGAGGTGTTCGTCATCGATGTTGACGCTGTGATTGTTGCGCCGCAGCCATTCGCGCCACTTGTTGCGAACGATGCCCCGCATCCAAGCTCCGAAGTCGCGAGTCACGTCAAAAGCGGCGAGTTTGTCCCATGCGGTGACGAACGCGTCCTGGACGATTTCCGATGAGGCCTGCCGGTTCTGGGTGAGCGCACGCGCGAAGACCAGCAGGTCGCGGTGGTGACGCTGCACGAGTCGCGAGAACGCGGCGGCATTGCCGGGCTCGGGGGTGATATCGGCCTCACTTCCATGCTCAGCCATATCGTCTGGCAGATCACCGCCAGGGGCGGGACCGGTGCTGGGACTCTTAAAGTCGGACATTAGGGTGGCACTCATTGTGCAAAACTTCGAACTCACTGTCTATTGCGAAGCTGGGAGGGGTTTTGTGACCGCTTTTTGCATCAGTTGGGCTAATCTTGCAGGCGATTGCAACCGATTTTTGCGAAATATGCCGCGATCAGGCGGTCTATTTCAGTTTTATTGATTAGGGGGATTAATATTAGGAAAATAGCGCATAAATCATCTTGCAAGCGAAGTTGCAGACTCCTAATTTCGCTCTCGCGGGAGCTGTCTTCTCGCTCCTGCCTCTTCGACTTTTGTCATGAAAAAAATTGCACCTTTGTTTCGTTCGGCTGCGTGCCTGATGGCGGTCGCTGCCGCTGCTGTCTCATTTTCGCCGACTGCCGGTTTATCTCAGGATTCGGCGGCCTCGGTTCACGAGGGTAGCTGGATCTCCTGGCGCGGTCCTTTGCAGACGGGTGTCAGTCTGGAAAAATATTCGGACGGCGCGAAATTCAATCCGAAGCCGGAGTGGGAAAAAGAGATAGCCGGCCGAGGTACTCCGATCATTTTCAAGGGTAAGGTTTATTCATGGGGCTACCGCGGCAAAGGACCCGATTTGGAGGAAGTGCTGACTTGCTACGATGAGAAGACTGGCGATTCGATTTGGGAAGCCGCCTATCACGACTTCATCAGTGATACGATTTACAACCGCTACTCGATTGGCTCGGTCGCAGTCGATGCGGAGACGGAGAACATCTACATGGCGACCACCTACGGCCTCGTCGTTTGCTTCGATAACAGCGGTAAAGAGCTGTGGCAGATCTCGATGATCGAACGATTCGGTCGTCTGACTTTTCCGAATGGCCGTGCCGGCTCTCCGGTTGTCGATGGCAACCTGATGATCATCCGTGGGGTGACCAGCTACTGGGGGGCCGATGGTCCAGCGCGGGATCGCTTTTTCGCTTTTGACAAGAATACTGGTGATTTGGTGTGGTCGTCTGCGCCGGGAACTGGTCCGCCGTATTTGAAGGACAGTTCGATGTCGACTCCGTTCCTTGAAACTCGCGGCGGTCGCCGGGTATTTTATGCCGGCACGGGTTGCGGCAACATCGTCTGCGTCAACGTCGCTGACGGCACGCCATTGTGGCGCCTCCAGATTTCCAAGGGTGGAATTAATTCCTCGCCGGTTTTGGACGCCGCCCGGCAGCGTCTGATCTGCGTTCATGGAGCAGAGAACATCGATACGACTGAAACCGGTCGTGCGTTCGCCCTCCATCTTCCTGAGGACTACGGTAACACGGGTGGCGAGGTCGAGGCAGATCAAGGCGGTGCGCCGCAATTGTCGGCTGACATCGAAGATTGGCGTGCGCCTTTGGATCAGTTTACCAGTTCGCCATTGGTTCATGACGGTCGGGTTTACCAATTGGTGAAGACTGGCAGCCTATTCTGCATGGATGCTGAGTCGGGCAAGATTCTCTGGGATCTCAAGCTTTCGAATGAACAGCTTCACGCTTCGCCAGCCATGGCGGACGGCATTCTCTACATTCCGATGTATGAAGGTAAATTGTTTGTCGTCAAACCGGGTGACACCAGCGCTGAGATTCTGCACGAGATCAATTTGGTCGGTAATGCCATCGGTTCTCCAGCGATCTGCAACGGCAAGGTTTATGTTCACACCACTGAGAAGCTCTATCGTTTCGGCATCGATACTGATTCGATTGCATGGAATGACGCTCCCGATGACGCGTGGCCCAAGGCTGGTGAGGCGACTTCAATTTCGGTGGTGCCTTCTGATGTGTTACTGAACGCCGGTGACTCGACAGGGTTTGCTCTGCGCACCGTCGATGCCAATGGTCTCCCGGTCGGCACGGTGGAATCTGGAGAGTGGGAGAAATTTGTCCCGCCGACCGCTAAGGTGAAAGCCGAGATGGATGCCAGTGTTATCGATGGAAAACTGACCGCCTCCGCCGACGCCAATGAGTCAGCAGGAATGTTCAAAGTCAGCGCAGATGGCTTGACCGGATTCGTTCGTGGACGCGTGATTCCTAATCCTCCGATCTCGCTCGATTTCGAAGGCGACGAGCTCACCGGTGAGAGCACGACTAACGGCGCGGCGTTCGCCTATCCGCCGCTGCCTTGGATCGGAGGTCGTTTCAAGTGGGAGGTTCAGGAGCACGAAGGCAACAAGGTCTTGATGAAAACTCTCGACCGCATTCTGTTCATGCGCTGCACCACTTTTATTGGTGATCCTGAATTGTCTAATTACACGATGCAAGCCGATGTCATGACCGACGGCAATCGCCGAGTGAAGAGCGTGGTTGGATTGGTGAATCAGCGTTATATTATCTCGCTGGTTGGAAATTCCAACGTCATCGAGGTCAGCTCGAATCACGAACGCGTGAAGGAAGAAGCGCCTTTTTCCATCGCTGCCAACACTTGGTACACCCTGAAGACTCGCGTCGACATCGGTGAAGACGGCAGCGGTGTAATCCGCGGCAAAGCCTGGCCGAAAGGCGAAGCGGAACCTGACGCTTGGACCATCGAAGTGGAGCATAAGAATGCCCACAAAAAGGGCGCCCCTGGATTGTTTGGCTTCTCGCCTCAAAGTCAGAAGGCGGTCTTCGTTGACAACATCACCATCACCCCGAACGAATAGAACTGACTTTACGGTCGGAGGTCGCCGTTGCGCTGACCGAAAGACCGTCGACGAGATTCCTACGAATGCCGTCACTCCTAGAAATTCGCCCACCGCCCAATACCACTCTTCAACTCACTGCTATCATGAAATCAATTCGAAAACTTCTCTGGCTGTCTGCGCTGGTCGCGCTGGCGCTAAATACCGCGTGCAACAAGTCTGACGATTCGTCGACCGATGAACCGAAGGGCAGCGGCAGCGCACCTGCAGTTGCACCTGAGTCTAAAGGAAGCGGCACTGCTCCAGCAGTGAAACCAGAAGCTGAGGCTAAACCTGAAGCTCCTGCCACTCCGGAATCTGCGGCTAACAGTGTCAACGAGCCTGCCGCCGCAGTTGCTACGGAAGTTAAAACTGCAGCTCCGGCCGGAGGTGATGATTCTGACAACGGATCTTCAGAATGGTCGCAGTGGGGACGCGATGCTACGAACAACATGGTGGCATCCGCCAAAGGTGTGCCGATCGACATTTCTGCGGGTGAGCTTGGCGACGACGGTCAAGTTACTGGAGCAAAAGGTGCCAAGTGGGTTGCCCACCTGGGTTCACAGACCTATGGCACTCCGACGATTGCCAACGGTCAAGTCTACGTAGGTACGAATAACGAAGAGCCCCGCAACGAGAAGATCATCGGTGACCGTGGCGTAGTGATGGTATTCGACGAAGCCACCGGCGATTTCAAATGGCAGCTCACTTCCCACAAGCTGGGCGCCGGCAAAGTGTCCGACTGGGAATACCTTGGCATGTGCTCGTCGGCTACCATTGATGGCAAGTATGGATACGTCGTAACCAACCGTGGCGAGGTGCTGTGCTTCGATACCTATGGACTTAGCGACGGCAACGACGGGCCGTACAAGGACGAAGCAAAATACCTCGCGGCTGAAGGGGAAGAGCCGATGGAGCCCGGTGATACCGACGCGGATATCGTCTGGATTTACAACATGCGCGACGAACTCGGCGTGTTTCCGCACAACATTACCAGTAGCTCAGTCGTTATCGGCGATGGCAAAGTGTTTGCAGCGACCTCCAACGGCGTAGACTGGACTCACCTCAACAAGCCTGCTCCGCAGGCGCCTTGTTTTATCGCTCTCGATAAAGAAACGGGCGAACTTGTTGGCGAAGAGGGTGCTGGCATCGGCAATCGCGTCATGCATTGCAACTGGTCATCACCGGCTTTCGCCAAGGTCAACGGCAAGGAGCAGGCGATTTTCGGTGCCGGTGACGGCTTCGTCTACGGCTTTGGAACTAAAGCGGTGAAGGACAAAGAAGACTTCGAAATCTTGCCTACGCTTTGGTCGGTTGATGCTTGCCCGAAAGAATATCGCTTTGATGCAAGCGGTGAGCCTATCAAGTACGCCACCTATCCAGGGCCGAGTGAAATTATTTCTTCTCCAGTTGTCTACAATGACAAGGTCTATGCTGCAATCGGACAAGACCCGGAGCACGGCGAAGGCGTGGGTGCATTCACTTGTATTGATCCTTCAAAGGGTGATGGGCAGGACGCCATCGTATGGCAGTTTAAAGAAATCGGTCGCACGATCTCAACGCCTTCGATCGTCGATGGACTGGTCTACATTTCCGACTACGCTGGCAAGCTCTACTGCTTGGACGCGGAAACCGGTCAGAAGTATTGGGAGCACGACACGCTCAGCCACATTTGGGGATCTTCGACCGTGGTTGACGGCAAAGTTTTCCTCGGCAATGAAGACGGTGAGTTGAGCATCCTGAAGGCTGGCAAAGAATACGAGGAACTCGCCATTATCGAATTTCCGTCTTCGATCTACTCCAGCGTCGTGATTGCCAACAACACGTTCTACGTGACCACCAACACCCATCTTTACGCTTACAAGATTGGCGAGTGAGTTGTGAGTCGGTGCACGTCATACGCGCGGCGAAATTCATGAGAATTTCGCCGTTGCCGTAGTCGGGCGACGCTAGCCCTGTCTTTCGCGAAATCCGCACCCCTGAATCATGAATAAGTCCGGCATCATCATCACTATTTTCATCGTGCTGGCAATCCTGCACCAAGACTTTTGGAATTGGAGCAATGGTAATCTGGTGTTCGGCATCATGCCGGTGGCTTTGGCATATCATGCGGCGTATTCGTTAATTGCTGCACTGTTCTGGACGCTTGTGATGAAGTTTTCCTGGCCCACCGAACTCGAAGAATGGGCCGACGGAGGGGGGGCTCCGGTTGCGTCAGCGGTGCCTTCGCCGACAGCTTCATCGTCCGTTACTCCGGCTGCCGCCTCGACGGATGGCGTGGACAGTGAACCTTCCTGATGCCGAAGTAATCTCTCGGTGCCACTCGTTTCTTTCCCTCTTTTGATATGCAATCACTTCCCGTCATCATAGTCTATCTCTGCCTGCTGTTGGGGCTCGCGCTGTTCAGTAAGCGCCTGTTCCGGGGCACGAGTAAGGACTACTTCGTAGCCAGCCATAGCATCGGTCCGGTGTTGTTGTTGATGTCGGTGTTCGGCACGACCATGACGGCTTTTGCTCTGGTCGGTTCGACCGGCGAGGCATTCCAAGCCGGCGTGGGCACCTACGGCCTGATGGCGTCGTCCTCCGGCCTGATCCATGCTGCTTGCTTCTTTCTCATCGGCATTCGCTTGTGGGCGATCGGAAAACGTCACGGCTATGTGACGCAGATTCAGTTTTTCCGCGCCCGCTTCGAGTCGAAAGCCTTTGGCTACCTGTTGTTTCCGATTCTGGTGATTCTCGTTGTACCTTACCTGCTCGTCGGGGTGATGGGATCCTATAAAGTGATCGGACCATTGACCGCGGATCCTATCGCAGGGACGGCCGGCATTCCCGACTGGCTCACCGGCCTGGTGATTTGCGGAGTTGTGCTGACTTACATTTTTGCCGGCGGCTCGCGTGCCACAGCATGGGCAAACACCTTTCAGACGATCGTGTTTATGGTCATGGGGGTGCTCGCCGTCTACCTGATCTCCCAAAAACTTGGCGGGATCTCGGCGGCAATCGCCAAGGCCAATCCTGGCCACCTCGTCCGTGATCTCAGCGAAGTGACCGTGAACGGCAAGGAGGGCGCTTTTCAGCGAACGGTCGGGGTGCGACCACTGACATTCCTGACTTATATGTTCATTCCTCTCTCGGTGGGAATGTTCCCTCATCTGTTCCAGCACTGGTTGACCGCAAAAAGTGCGAAGACTTTCAAGCTGACGGTGATCGCCCATCCTATTTTCATCATGATCGTATGGGTGCCGTGCGTGCTGATGGGTATGTGGGCGTCGAATGTATTTACCGCCTATCCCGATCCCGCGTGGGGGCCGGCGGCGAAAATCATGGCCGGGCTGCCCGATGCCAGTGTCGGTGCTGTGCTCAGCCTTTCGGTAAAATTTCTGATCGGCAATCCACTCCTCGTCGGTCTGATCACCGCCGGCATCCTGGCGGCGATCATGTCGTCGCTCGACTCGCAATTTCTCTGTCTCGGTACGATGTTCACGAATGACGTGGTACTGCACGCCACCGGACCGGATCGCTACACTGACAAGCAAGTCATCCTGATCGCGAGAAGCTTCATCGTGGTAATTGTGGCGCTGATTTACGGGATTTCATTGATCGCTCCGGCGAACGTTTTTGATCTGGCGGTGTGGAGTTTCTCTGGATTTGCTGCGCTTACGCCACTGGTTATCGCGGCCTTATACTGGAAGGGGGCCACCAAGGCTGGCGCTTACGCCGCAGTGCTCGCTTCGATGGGTACATGGCTTTTCCTTTTCTGGCGCGGTGGCTGGGGTGGCGAGTATCACATCGGTGAAGGCATCATGCCGGTCGCGTTCTGCTTCGGTGCCGGGGCCATTGCTATGGTTGGCGTTTCGATGATGACGAAGAAACCCTCCGACGAAACTATCGCCAAGTTTTTCCCGTAGTAGGATATGTGACCGGGGACGGTCGCGCTCCTCGATTTCAGCTCCTTTCTCCTTTCCAAAATGACCACCGACGAAGCCCGCTCCCAACTTGACGAACGCGTTCGCGAAATGATCGCGTGGCATTTCTCCGAAGACACCGGTTGTCCGTTCTGGCTCGACTGGTTAAAAAATTCCGACTGGGACCCGCGTGAGGAAGTCAAAAGCTACGACGACATCGTCAAGTTCGAGCATTTCCAGGACGAATGGCTGCGCGATGAACCCAATGAGCGTTTCGTGCCTAAAGGCATGGGTGGTCGCCCCTACAACGTCTTCGAAACTGGCGGTACCACAGGGCTGCCCAAGCAGCGCGTCGGCTGGGATGACTACAAGCACGACTACGAGCAATTTTCCGATCAGCTCGACGAGAAATATTTTCCCAAAGGTGCCAACTGGATCATGGTCGGCCCGACTGGACCGCGTCGTTTGCGTCTCGCCATCGAGCATCTCGCCAACATTCGTGGCGGCTCGGCTTACTTTGTAGACCTCGATCCACGTTGGGTGAAGAAACTGATCGGCCGCAAGGAAGTCGATCAGGTTGAGCGCTACCAGGCGCACGTCATGGAGCAGGCCGTTGGTCTGATCAAGCACCGCAACATCGAGTGCATATTTACAACGCCGCGCCTGTTGGCATCGATTGGTGAGCGCATCAGTATCGCCGATAATGGCATTAAGGGCTGCTTCTGTGGTGGTACTTCGATGACGCCGGAATACGTCCGCTTTTTGAGTGAAGAAGTGCTCGAAGACAGAGCTCAATTCGTTCCGACCTACGGCAATACCCTGATGGGGCTCGCGGTCAGTTTGCCGAGTGAGTTGAAGGAGAAAAACTACAGTGTCACTTACTACGCGCCACAGCCGCGCGCCGTGTTACGTATCGTCAATCCGGACAAGACCGAAGAGACTTGCGACTACGACGAGTATGGTCGTGTCGAACTGACCACGCTGACCAAAGAATTTTTCATGCCGCGTTTCCTCGAACGCGATGAAGCCGTGCGCCGCAAGCCACACGAGAAATACGCGTGGGATGGCGTCGGCGATGTCCGTCCGTTCGGCATGCTCGAGAACAAAGTGATCGAAGGCGTTTACTGAGCTGCTGAAAGTTTCACTGCACCGCCGGTTGGCGTTATCAATCGAGCGTGTTTTCGAGGAAATTGTCGGGCAAGCGCTCCGCTTGCCACCCGAATTGGCCGGCGTTGTCGATACAGTATGGTGTCTCGAAGGCCGTGCCTCGCCAATGCATCGAGGCAGGCGGAGCGCCAGCCCTACAATTGCCGTCAGCTTTGCCTAAGGTTCAGTTGCCTGCTGGCAACAGCGCTTCGTGCGCGAACGCGCCGTTGTTGCCGGGCTTGCGGCTTCGTATCTTGGCTGGCTTCTATGCGCACTATTCTAAGTAAGGCAGTGATGGGTTTGACGTTTTTCGTCACCGCTGCTGGCATGTACGCTAGTGAGAGTGAGGACTCGAAAATCGGCAAGGAGGTCCCTTGGTCGTTCGCTCCGCTGGTAAAATCTGAGACACTTCCGACGGTCGAAAATACGTCGTGGCCGAAGTCGCGCATCGACTACTTTATTCTCGCGAAGATCGAGGCCGAAGGGCTCAATCCCGCCGCTTCTGCCGACGGTCGGACCTTATTGCGACGGATGCATTTTGATCTCACTGGATTGCCGCCGACCATGGCCGAGACGGATGAGTTTTGCGATTGCGATGGTGGCATTTGGGAAAGGATCGATCAGCTGCTTTCGTCGCAGCACTACGGTGAACGATGGGCGCGGCACTGGCTGGATCTTGCCCGCTACACCGACGTCACCGCATCCTGGTTAAACTCGACAGGATCAGCCTGGCGCTACCGCGACTGGGTGGTAAAGAGTTTGAATGACGACCTTTCGTATCCCGAGTTCATCAAACGACAGCTCGCTGCGGACTTGATGCCTGAGGTTCCGCCGGAGGAAAATGCGGCGCTCGGGTTTCTTGGTCTCAGTCCGACCTACTGGAAAGAACTGCAACTCCCGCCGGAGATCATCAAGACCACGGTCGCTGACGAGTGGGAAGAACGCGTTGATACTTTGGCGCGCACCTTTCTCGGGCTGACGGTGGCCTGTGCGCGTTGTCACGATCACAAGAGCGATCCGATTTCGACGGCCGACTACTACGCGCTCGCCGGCGTGTTTGCCAGTGTGCGCATCACCGACCGTCCGATGATGTCTGAAGAGCTTTGGGTGCCCGTGAAGGCGGCGCGGGAAGATGTCGCCGCGATTGAGAAGAAGCATGCCGCACTGAAAAAGAAGAAGCCAGAGCCGGATGATCTCGACGCACAATTGCAGGCGATGACTGAGCAGATCGCCAAGATTAAAAAAGACACTCCGCACTACGACATGGCGACGATCTCCGGTGTCGCTGATGCCGCACTGCACGTCATGCCGAAGAAAGAAGGCCATGGAACTTTGCTCGATTATAAGGACGGCGCGGCGCGTGATCTGGAGATTCAGAAGCGTGGTAATCCCAACGACGTGGGCGAGGTCGTGCCGCGGCGTTTCCTTGCCGCGTTTCCATCACAGGAGGCCGGTAACAAGCCGCGCGAATTTAAAAAAGGCAGCGGTCGACTGGAGCTGGCAGAAGCAATGATCGAAGACTCGCAGCCGCTGCTTGCCAGAGTGATCGTGAACCGCGTCTGGCGGCATCACTTTGGTCGCGGCCTGGTCGAAACGCCCAGCGACTTTGGGTTTACCGGTGATAAGCCAAGTCATCCGCAATTGCTCGATGATCTCGCTTCGCGTTTCGTTGAGAACGGCTGGTCGCTGAAATGGCTGCATCGGGAAATTCTAAGCTCGGCGACTTGGCAGCAGAGTTCGACGGCTCCAGCGTCCGAGGCATTTGATCCGGAAAACACCAGCTACGCGCGCATGAACCGCCGCCGACTCGACTTTGAGGTGTGGCGAGATACCACTCTGCATGTCGCGGGTGTCCTCGATGCTAAGGTTGGAGGGGCTCCCGCCGAGTTGGTGGCCGGCGGCAATGTGCGCCGAACGATCTACGGTAAGATTCACCGTCGAGACCTCGACCAGATGCTGCGTCTGCACGATTTTCCCGACCCCGCCGCGCACAGTCCGAAACGCGGTCAGACAACAACACCACTGCAGTTGTTGTTCACGCTCAATGGGTCTTTCATCCAGAATCAGGCGGTCGCTTTTGCCGATTCGTTGCCGGGTGGAGCTTCTACAGCCGACCGTATTTCAGAGGCTTATCGTCGTGCGCTTCAACGTGTTCCCACTGAACGTGAGATTGAATTGGGCGGAGCATTCATTGCGCAGCACCAGAATGCTGAGACGGCATGGGCCGAGTATGCTCAGGTGTTGCTTGGCAGTAACGAAATGCTGTTTATCGATTAACAAAAAATGAAGTCGAAACCGAACATCAATCGCCGTGATTTCGGTAGACATATTATCGTCGGTGCCTCTGCCGCTGCTGCTGGGGTGACGGCTGCAAGTGGTCAGGAACGCGTCAATCCGGACAATCGCCCGAAACCTCCGCGTACCCGTGGCGGCGAGGGTGTTAAGCAACAGTTTGGCACCACTGAGCGCATGCACGTGCGCACTTCCGGAACCCTCAAAGGTGACGGCTGGTTGGCTGAAGATGCGCGCGATATTCCCGTTGCGGGCGACTACGACGTGATTGTCTGCGGCAGTGGTCCAGCCGGATTTGCTGCGGCGTTGGCGGCGGCGCGCAGCGGTGCGAAAACCGCTCTGGTCGAAGTGCACGGGTGCATCGGCGGTGTATGGACGTCAGGCATGCTGTCGTGGATTCTCGATGGCTTCAACAAGCCGGGCATCATGGCGGAATTGTTGGTCCGCCTCGGCGAGGAAGGCAATGGCAGGAAAGTCAAAAGCGCCTGGGTCTACCATCCCGAACCGATGAAGCTGATGCTCGAGTCGATGCTGCTCGATGCCGGAGTTAATATTCGGCTGTTCACTCGTGTCGTCGGCGCGGTCAACGATGACAAAAATCGTCTCGCCGCGATCGTGACGGAATCCAAATCGGGACGTGAAGTTTTTACTGCAAAGGCATTTATCGACGCTACTGGCGATGGCGATCTCGCCGCCCAGGCTGGTTGCGGTTTCGAGTTCGGTCGTCCCGGAGACGGTATCACTCAACCCTTCAGCTTGATGGCGCTGTTTCACGGCGTGAAGACCGATGACATTGCTCCGTTCGTCAATCACCTCGCCGACGAACGCGGCCTGGGCCGGGCGAAGAGCAACTTATTGGCCGAATTTCGCAGTGCGGGAATCGATCCGTCGTACGGCGGTCCGTCGATCTTTGAAATTCACGACGGTCTCTACGCGATGATGTGCAATCACCAGTACAACGCGTCAGCGATCAATGCCGATGATGTCAGCAAGGCGACGTTGGAAGCGAGGCGTGAGAACAATGCCTTGATCAACGCGCTGCGCAAAAAGGGCGGTCCGTGGAAGGGGATTGAAATGGTCTGCACCGGCGAACAGATCGGCACCCGCGAGGCGCGCAGGATTCACGGTCGCTACGAAGTAACCGGCGAGGATCTGAAAAACGGCGCAAAGTTTGATGATGGCATCTGCCATGTGACCTTTGGCATCGATGTGCACTCGACTTCGCCTGACAAGACTAAGGAGATCGAGAGCAAACCGTTTAAATCGCAACCGTATGACATCCCGCTCCGATCGCTTCATGCGCGTGATGTCGACGGTTTGATGGTGGCTGGCCGTTGCATCAGTGGCGATTTCATCGCTCACAGCAGCTATCGCGTCACCGGGAATGCCGTCGCGATGGGTGAGGCTGCCGGGGTCGCCAGTGCGATCGCCTGCGCAGAGAAAGTGTTGCCTCACGAAGTGCCGTTCGAGGCGTTGAATGCGAAAGCGGCGTCTGCGTAGCCTTTTTGAAAACTAGCTTACCTTTTAGTCATGGATCTCACCACCGCAGCTGGAATCTCACGCCGCCAAGCCCTTGCCGGAATAGGTGGCGGCCTGGGTTCGCTCGGTCTGGCTTCGGCACTTCAAGCAGCGGGTTACAACACGGCGGGCGCGCATTTTCCCGGTCGGGCCAAGCGGGTGATCCATCTGTTCATGAATGGCGGTCCATTCGGTCCCGATTTCTTCGACCCGAAGCCTTCGTTGAAAAAGTATGCCGGTAAGCGTCCGGATGGCGCGAACCTGGTTACCGAGCGTCCCACTGGCGGATTGATGGATGTGCCGTACGCATATTCTCGACATGGCGAAAGTGGGCTGCCGATCAGCGAACTGCTGCCAAAGACGGCGCAGCACGCCGATGACTTGTGCGTATTGCGTTCGTGTTACACGGACAACCCCAATCACGGTCCGGCGCTGCTGTTGATGAACAACGGCACAATGACCCCGAAGGTGCCGAGCATGGGCGCCTGGATGTCGTACGGGCTGGGCACGGAAAATGAGAACCTGCCCTCTTACCTGGTGCTCTGTCCGGGGCGGCCGGTACGTTTTTCGATTTTGTGGAACAGCGCGTTCCTGCCGGCAAAGCATCAGGGCGTTTACGTCAATCACTCCAAGCTCGACCCCAAGGCGATGATTCCATGGTTGAGCAATGACCGCCTCAACCTCACGGATCAACGCCGGCAGCTCGATCTACTTTCCGAGTTGAATCGCGATCATCTGCAAGCTCGTGGAGGAGTAGACGCTGCATTGCAGGGACGGGTTGAGGCGATGGAAACAGCGTACCGTATGCAGTCGGAAGCGACTGATGCCTTCGATATCGATCTTGAGCCCAAGTCGGTGCGCGAAAGCTACGGCGACAGTCATTTCTCTAACGGATGCCTGCTGGCTCGGCGACTCAGTGAACGCGGCGTGCGCTTTGTGCAACTGTATTACGGCAATGGCCAACCGTGGGACACGCACAGCGGCCACGACAAAAAGACGCGCGCTCTCGGTGCCGACATCGACAAACCGATCGCGGCGCTGCTCGCTGATTTAAAACAACGCGGACTGCTCGACGAAACGCTGGTGGTCTGGGGTGGCGAATTTGGTCGAACGCCAGTCAGTGAAAATGCCGATGGGCGCGACCACAATCCCCACGGCTTCCTCATGTGGATGGCTGGCGGAGGGGTGAAAGGCGGTTACGCACACGGAGCCAGCGATGAGTTCGGCTTCAAGGCAGTCGATAAGCGCATGCACGTGCACGATATCCACGCCAACATTTTGCACCTGTTAGGCATCGATCACGAAAAGCTGACCTATCGCTACGCCGGGCGCGATTTTCGACTGACCGATGTTCATGGCAAAGTTGCCAGAGCCATTATGGCGTGATTGAGCGCGGTGTTGGTCGTCTTACCAGCCGCTTCCCAAAACAAAAACGGACCCGCCACTTTCGTGACGGGCCCGAGCGAAGACCGGGGGTTCGATCTGCAAAGGGGGGAACTGCAGAATCGATCTTCTTTTTTATCCGGGGGGGATTATTTTGAGGGCATGATCACCGTGTCGGTGACGTAAATCACACCGTTGCTTGCCTCGATGTCTTTTGCGTCAGCGGCACGGCTATTAAAAGCCAGCGTGCACGCTGCAGTGGCGAGGAAGACGGGACGTTCGGTTTCAAGTTTGGCGAGGGTTTCAGTTAGATGGCGGTTGTTAGCAGAAACCGTTAGCATTCTTGAGCAGTCGGTTCGGCTTAAAGAAACGTGCGTCCTGAGTGTTTGGATCCATACTTGTCTAATTTTAAGGCACAATAATTAAACGAAAGTTCGACGGAAGGTGTTCTCAGGAGGTCTAACAGAATGATAATGGGCTAGTTGGGACCATTTCCGTTGGGCAGACGTATCCAAGACGATGAGTAGAAAGATCGCAGTAATCGGTGCCGGAGTGGCGGGCTTGGGAGCCGCCTGCCTGCTTCAAAGTGCCGGATTCATCGTAAAGATTTTTGAAAAGAGTCGAGGTCTCAGTGGACGGGCGGCCTCACGATCCGGTAAAGGTTGCCGCTATGATCACGGAGCGAACTATTTCACGACTGAGGATGAGGAAGTGCGTGATTGGATCTTTGACAGGCTCTGTTCGGAAGATCTCATAAAGATCGAAGGTGAAATAGTGCCCTTCGACAGAGACGGTAACATTGGGGCGTCCGCTGAAAACCGGGGCGACCAACTGCGGTATTCGTATCGCAGTGGAATCAGCACTTTGGGAAAAAATATGCGTGAAGAGTTCAATCTCGACGTCGTTCAGGGTGTTCAAGTTCAAGGCATTCATTCAGGTGAAGCCGGTTGGGTTCTGGAAGGCTACAGCGGAATGCGCCCCGGCAAATACGACGCCGTGCTAGTGACTGCACCGCTTCCGCAGACCGTTAAGCTCATCGAGAACAGCTCGCTCACTGGAGAAATTGTGAATGAGTTAACTGCTGCGCTCTCGGGGATTCGATATTTCTGCCAGTATTCGGTTGTGCTCAACTTTGAAGGTTGTCGACAACTTCCCGAGGATGCATTTGCGATGATCAATTCTGACCGGGAACATGCGATTTCCTGGATCAGTAACGAAAATTTTAAACAGGGGCACGTACCTGCAAATGAGTCACTCTTGGTTGCACAAATGTCTCCGCGTTGGAGTGCGCATCGCGAGGGGGCGGACAAGGCTGATGTCGCCCAGCAGACTTTCGCAGAGGTCGCCGATTTGCTTGGGGACGATGATCTATCGCCGCCACAGTGGACCGATGTGCAGTGGTGGCGCTTTGCGCGTCCAGAACCCGGTGCAGAGGTTAATGCGCCGCCATCGGCGTCGGCTGCCGGACTCTATTTCGCAGGGGACGGCTTGGTCGGCAAGGGCCGCGTGGAGGGAGCGTTAAAATCAGGTTTCGTGGCAGCGCGTGAAATCATCGGTAACTTTGAACAACAATGAAAATTCTTCTTACTGGAGCCAACGGCTATATCGGCGTTCGTCTGCTCCCTGTGCTACTCGACATGGGGCACGATGTAGTCTGTCTGGTCAGGGACCGACGACGGTTTCCGGAAAAAGACTTTGTCGAGCAGTCCGATGCACCGGGACGACTGAGTATTATCGAGGGGGATTTGCTGGAGGCGGACTCTTTGCAGTCGATCCCTGACGACGTCGATGTTGCCTACTATCTAGTGCACTCCATGGGTAGTGCGGGCCGCGATTTCTACGAACTGGAAGCCCGCTGTGCGCACAATTTCTCGGAAGCACTCGGCGCGACGCAGGCGAAACAGGTCATATTTCTCAGCGGCATCGTCAACGAATCGAAGCAGGCATTGTCCCGGCATCTTGCTTCGCGAAAAAACGTCGAGGATATTCTGCGCTCAGGACCGGTACGCGCTACAGTATTGCGCGCGGCGATCATAGTCGGCGCGGGCAGTGCATCGTTCGAGATCTTGCGCGATCTAGTAGAAAAACTACCGGTGATGATTGCACCGAAGTGGCTGAAGACCCGTTGCCAACCGATTGCGATTCGCAATGTGATCGATTACCTGACGGGAGTGATCGGCATGGATGCGGCGAAGGGGGAGATTTTTGATATCGCGGGTCCCGAGGCGTATCCTTATCGCGAGTTGTTGCTGCAATACGCCGAGGTTCGAGGATTGAAGCGCTACCTCGTACCAGTGCCCTTATTGACACCGCGCTTGTCGAGTTACTGGCTTTATTTCGTTACCAACACCAGTTACTCGCTGGCGCGCCATCTGGTGGATTCATTGAGCCATGACATGAGTTCCGGAGATTCGCGCATCAGGGAACTGGTGCCTGTGGAGTTGATCACCTACCGCGATGCCGTGAAGCGGGCGTTCACACTGATTGAGCAGAACCAGGTGAAATCGAGTTGGATCGATTCACTGTCATCCGGACGAATGGAGGTGGGCCGTTTGCGCCAGGTGGAAGTTCCGACTCACGGCGTCCTCACCGATCGGCGAGTGGTTTCCTTTGAACGCAACCCCGATGACGTAGCGGAAAATATCTGGCGAATCGGCGGCAACGAAGGCTGGTATACGATGGACTGGGCATGGCGGCTGAGAGGAGGGCTGGACCGCTTGGTGGGCGGCTCCGGTCTGCGTCGTGGACGTCGCCATCCCAGTGAACTGAACGCTGGCGATGCCTTGGACTTTTGGCGAGTGTTAGTATCGGATCGCGACCAGCGACGGCTTGTATTGTACGCCGAAATGAAATTGCCAGGCGAGGCCTGGCTGGAGTTCCGCATTGAGGCCGGCGACGCGCAGACTGATTCGCCGTGGCGTCTGATACAAACCGCGACCTTTCGTCCTCGAGGTCTGCTCGGCAGGCTTTACTGGCTGGCGGTACTACCGTTTCATCATTTTGTTTTTCAGCAAATGGCCGAGGAGGTAGTCTATCGCGTCAGGCAGACGAACTCCTAAAGCCGCATCGGATGGAAGAAAAAATTTACCGATGGGTCACGGACGCCGACGAAGACGCCCGTATCTGCAAAGACATCTCGGAACAAGCCTGTGAGGTGGTGCCGCAGAATTTTGGTAAACAGGTGCTGGCGCTGGTGGCCACGAAAACCGGTGATCAACTCAGTAAGCCGGGGCTGATTTTAACTTGGCTACTGGCTGCCTTGGGCGCACCGGCGGCGACGATTGGTCTTCTAGTTCCGGTGCGTGAGGCGGGTTCGCTGTTGCCGCAAATGATCGTCGGAGGCATGATCCGTCGCTATCCGATCCGCAAACATTTCTGGGTGGTTGGCAGTATTTTGCAGGGCATGGCGGTCGTAGGGATTGCTCTCGCGGCCTGGCAGTTGGAGGGTGTTGCCGTAGGGTGGACGGTGGTGGGCTTGCTCATACTTTTCAGTTTGTCGCGCGGTGTTTGTTCCATTGCTTCTAAAGATCTCCTCGGCAAGACCATTCCTAAGACTCGCCGCGGCCGGCTCAGTGGTCTGGCGTCGTCGATTTCGGGCTGGATCGCGGTCGGCGTCGGTTTGTTTTTTGCTTTCAACAAGGCAGAGGAGTTGCCGGTCAGTCTGTTTGTCAGCTTGCTGCTGGTAGCCGGTGGTCTGTGGTTGGTGGCGGCGGCGATTATGGCGCGACTGATCGAAATGCCGGGCGTCACGGGCGGCGGCGGAAGCGCCGTGAAGGAGGCCCTGAAGAGTTTGCACTTCCTGCGGGACGATGCCGTGTTCCGTAAGTTTTGCATCGCTCGCGCGCTGCTCGCCAGCACGGTATTGTCGATGCCGTTCTACGTGGTGCTGGCGCATCGTGCCACAGGTGGAAAAATCGCCAGCCTGGGAATTCTCATGATCGCTGGAAGCCTGGCGGCGGCGATCAGCGGAGTGACGTGGGGAAAGCTGGCCGACTCTAGCAGTCGGCGGACCTTGGGCATCGCCGGCACGGCGGCAGGGATCGTTGGATGCGCAGCAGCGGGAATCGGTGGACTTGAGTTGGAGAAGACCGTGGCGGTATGGGCGTTCGGTGCGCTGTTTTTCTTCATAGGTCTGGCGCACACCGGCATTCGTGTGGGCAGGAAAACTTTTCTTGTCGACTATGCTACTGCGGACAATCGCGCTCGCTTGGTAGCGGTCAGCAATACCCTGATGGGCATCGTGCTGTTGCTTAGTGGTAGCTTTGGCCTCTTGGTTGACACGATCGGCGAGCGTTTTGTCATTCTGATTTTTGCGTTGCTGGGAATTGCGGGAAGCGTTCTGGCGTTTACGTTGCCAGAGCTTCAGGAAACGGCAGAAAAGTCTGGTGACCGGGCCTGAATTTGAAATAATCCGCGATACGATGAGCAGCGATTTACAATCCGTCCACACTGACGCAGCCCCGGCTGCAGTCGGTCCCTATTCTCAAGCGATGCGGGCGGGTTCGATGCTGTTCTGCTCGGGCCAAGTGCCGCTCGATCCGCAAACAGGGAAACTGGTCGAGGGTGGAATCGAGGCGCAGACGCGTCAGGTTTTTGCTAATCTCTCCGCGGTCCTCGAAGCGGGTGGATGTAGTTTTTCGGACGTCGCCGCTGCACAAGTCTTCGTCACTGATCTCGGTGATTTCGCTGCTGTGAACACGATCTATGCGGAGTTTTTCGGTGAGCATCGACCGGCGCGAGCGACGGTTGAAGTATCGGCCCTGCCGGTTGGAGCCAGCGTCGAAATATCCTGCACGGCCATCGTTGCCGAGTCATGAAGGCGAATCCTCGCCGTCGTCAGTGGTTATTCGCGCTCGTCGCGGCGACGTTTTTTCTGGTCAATTGTGGCAATGTCATCCACGCGCAGTCGGCTGCCGATTCCGCTGCACCGAAGCTGCCTGGCGTGAAGCTGGCGGAAGGTATTTCGCAGATTACCGGTGTCGCGATTTCCCCCTTGCTTGGCGTAAGTTGTGTCGGGGCATGGACCTACTGGCAGACTCCTGCTGATGAGCGCGTTCATCTTGCCTGGTACTGCCATCCGTACGTTTGGGGATTTGGTTTCAGTCTCCTGACGATGTGTTTTGCCAAGGATTTGTTCGGCACGGTGGCTCCGCCGCTGGTGAAGAAGCCGCTCGATGTCGCGGAGTTGTTTGAGGATAAAATCAGCGCGCTTATCGCCAGCGTGGGTTTTGTGCCGCTGTTGGCATCGGAGCTTTTAAGTGCAGGTGGTGGGGGCGACGTGCCAGCGACTGCGCCCGATGCCGCGCTGTCGCTTTCGACGGATGGAATGTTGGCAGCAGTTCCGCTGGCGGGAATTTCGGGAGCGTCCATTATGTTGATCCCCGTGATGATCGTGCTTTTCCTCGTAGTATGGTTGGCGAGTCACACGATCAATGTGCTTATCGTGCTGAGCCCCTTCGGCATGCTCGATAGCGTGCTCAAACTGGCCAAAGTCGCACTGATGGGATTAGTCGCCGCGAGTGCACTCTTGAGTCCCTGGATCGGACTTGTCGTTTGTATTCCCATTCTGATTGGGGCGATTCTCCTCGCACCTTGGACGTATCGATTGAGTATTTTCGGAAGCTGGTTTGGCTTCGATTTGGTTCGTTTTTTGAAAATCGAGAAGCGTCAGGCCGAGCCCGTCGAATCCTTGCGCAGTTTCTCGTCACGTGGTTTTCTGAGCCGGCCGGCGCGCACCTGTGGCCGCATTTTGAAAAATGCCGATGGCATATTGGCGTTTCGGTCTCGCAAAATGGGATTGATTCCCACGCCAGCGAGTCCGCTGCCGAGCAATGGGCTGGTCTTGGTGCGCGGCCTTTTGTGCCCGTTGCTGCTACAAGAGATCCGTGACGAGAGTGGCAACAAAAGGACGACGCCGCTGTTCATGCTGTCGCCGCGCTATCGATCGAGGGAGGATGAAATTGCCGTGGCCTTCGGAATCGTTGACGTGCGTGACGGGTTGATGGTCGGCGGATTCAAGGCGGCAATCCAGTGGTTGCGCGAAATATTGATCGCCGGACGCAACAAAGAGGCCATTGTGTGAAACTTGGCGCTTCACCTGTTTCGTCAAATTTGCTATAAATTCGCCCGATTGTGAAAGAATTCGCTTATATCCACGACGAGGGCCATGTCCCTGACACGCTTCGACAGGTTCCATTTCTGGAATCGTTCACTGAAGAGCATCTGAATGACGTACTGCACTCCAGTGCGTTTCTAGAATGTGACCCGGGGGATGTTATCATCGCCGAGGGCGAGGAAGCGTCGCGTATTTTCATTTTACTCGCGGGCGAGATCGACGTGGTGGTTGATGACGACGTCGTGGCGAGCATCACCAACGTCGGCGATATCTTCGGAGAACTTGCCGCTTTGCAGGACGAAACTCGATCCGCTTCTGTTGTATCGAAGTCGAAGACATTCTGTCTAGCCGTCGATCAGAAATTTCTGGAGTTCCAGAAGCCGAAAGAAGACAACCCGAGTTTCTACGCGGCGCTCTATGAATTTATCGCCAAGCTGACGGCAAAGCGTCTCAAGGCGACGTCGGAACACTTAGCCCAAGTTGACAAGGAACTGCGTGAATTGAAGGCATCGCTCGCCGAAACTGCTTAGTGCCGGTTCGAGCGATTTGTGGGGTAAGCGCTCCGCTTGCCACTCGAAGCGAGCGACGCTTGCCTCGCTGAAAGTTTACTCGAAGTCCGCTCCGCAATCGCACCGAGGCAGGTGGAGCGCCAGCCCTACAATCGTGGCATGACGTCGCGAAGACTTCACGACCCCGTTCTCAAAGCTGCCCGAACTCGGGTGGCGGGCCATCGTCTTGTGCTCCACCTCCGCCGGAAGAAGCGACGATACCCTTGTCGATTTTCCATGCTTGAAGATTGACGTAGTAGCGGCCGTTGTTCTCATTGCCGCGGATATTGAAGCTGACGGTGACTTCTTCGCCGGAGGCATATCCGTCGACCAGTGCGCACTTGTCCTTGATCAACTCGAGTTTGATATCTTGCGGAAATTTGTCTTCGGTGGTGACGACAAATTCGCGTTTGGTGAAACCCGAAGGGAAGGTGACTTGATCCATGACCGTCTTAATGCGGCCTGAAAGTTGATAGCTGTCCATGACGTTGGCGAGCATTACGCGATTTTCGAGTGTTGCAAAGTACAAACTTTAATCGTCGATGATCAAGTCTTCGACCGTCAGTTCAGCAAAGTTTGTCCAGCCCCAATCGGTAGCGATTTCATCGATCCGAAATGCCGTACCAAACGGTGCGTGAGTCACGGAGCCGACATCGATGCGTCCGTCGCGAAGGTCGAGAGTTGGAAATTTATTTTGGTGCGATCGATACAGGTCGTCGTGGTGTTCGAGCGCGGCGACCTGAACTTCGTCCGGGTAAGCGCTCAGACCCGGGAAGTAGTGATGGCCGTTGCGCTCGACGTGTTTGATCCCCAGTAACTGCATGACAGCAAGATCCTGCTGCAAGGCCACGGGACCGAGGTTGGCGAGATCTTCACCGGACAGGATGGCGGGCCGTTGCGGATTGGCGCTGCGTCGATTCGCTAACAACGCCGCATTGGCGATGCCTTTGATGACGCCTTTGCAGTTCTTGTGGCTGGTGCCCGAGTAGCCAAGTTCGAGGGCCCGTGTCGCGCTGCTGATCTCCGCGTCCGATTCATCAATGATCAGCGGTGGGGCATCCGGCCAGTTTTCGAAGTCGGCGGCGATGCTATCGTCGAGCGCACGGTCGCGGTGGACCGGTTGTTCAACGAAAATCAGATGCTGGTCGGACAGAAAGCTTGCCAGTTTGGGTTCGTCGTGAAAAGCCTGCCAATGTTCACGGAATTCACTGAGTGTTTTGTACTGCTCGTTGCCGTCGAGCGTGTAGCGATAGTCGGGGCAATGGCTGCTGAGAATTTCGCTGAGGCAGATCAGCCGCGCCAGATCGGTGTCGAGTTGACCGCAGATTTTGATTTTGAAATAGCGCAGCCCATAGGCGCCAATGCAGGCTTCCAGGGACTGTGGCAGGCCATCGTCAGCCCGGTCTTCGTCGGGGATATCGGCATCGGTGAGTGGATCGGCCAGACCGACGGTGTGGCGGGCGAAGACGGTGGTTTCGATCGATGGTGGCGGCAGGAATGTCGCTTCGAGGCCTTCGTGAATGGCGTCGAGATGAAGGCCGAGTTGGTGTTCGGCCAGCGCGATGCGCAGCGGGGTGTTTAGGGAGCGACATAGAGCATCGAGCCCTGCGCGTTCGATCAGTGAAGTGCCGAGGTTAGCGAGCAGCGGCGGAATCGAGCGACCTTTTGCCCAACTGGCCTGAGCGGCGTAGGTAGCCTGCCACCAGTCGAAGAAATGCGCAGATTCTCCAACATCGATCGCGGCTGCGATCGCGTGCCTTATAGTCGCGAGCATGTCTGGGAGATCCTGCTCGAAGGTGGTATTGGGGGTCTTGGTGAACCACTTGGGCGGCAGGCCTTCGGAAGCGATGCCGACGGACTCATGGCCATTGATCTCAAACTTCGCCCTGAGGAAAAGATGCGGCGCGGAGGTCATCGCTGCGATGCCGTAGCGAAACGGAAAGCGCGTGCGAGTGGGGAGGACGTGACAATCGACGTCGAGAAGGCGTACGGTTTTGGGCATTTTCTAAGGCTTAAAGAGGAAGGATTAAGGCTGAATTTTCTAGGGCTCCATGTCACGGGCGAAGGCTGCGCGGTGGCTGGAGTCTAGCTTTTTGGTGAAGCTGCTGACGATGGCGAATACGATGCAATTGGCGGCAAATCCAGTGAAGCCGATAAAGAACATCTGCTTCAGCGGGCTGACAGCGTCGCTGATCGTGCTGTTGCCAAGGATGAGATCGGGAAACGGTGTGAACAGAAAGATCACCAGAATGCCGACGATCATGCCGGTGACAGCTCCGGTGTGGGTGCCGCGGCGGATGTACAGCATGTCGAGCGTGATCGGCAGCAGTTGGGTGGAAAAGCCGATAGCGGCGAACATCAGATCAGCGATCATTTTCAGTGGTTTGAAGTCCTCGTTGTTGTGCCCGGTATTGACCAGCCACAAAGCCAGAAGCGCGACGGCGACGATGACGGCACGACCGAACCAAGCACGCTCGCGTTGCGAACTTTTCGGGCGAAGAAAGCGGTCGTAGACATCGCGAGTCATCACGGCGGAAAGGGCGTGCAGGTTGCTGTCGGCGGTGCTCATCGATGCGGCGAGCACGGCGACCATGATCAGTGCGACAAAGAACAGGCCGAGACCGCTCATGCCGAGTGCGCTGAACATGGCGGGTAGTTGTTCTTTGATCATGACGATGACGATCTGATCAAATTCGCCGACGGCGGCGTGGGCGACCATTTTTCCATCGATCATTTCCGGCGGGAACAGGGCGCGCCCACTTAGCGCGACGAGCATGATGCCGAGCAGGAAGCAGGCGGGTAGAACGATGGCAAATACCAACGAGGCGCGCTTCAGTGTGCGGTCGTCTTTGGCGGCGTACAAGCGAATCCATTGGCCGGGCTGCACCAGTGATCCAATCGACGCAAAAATGCAGATGGTTACCAGGACCCAGGGCAGGTAGTTGCCTGACGGGCCGGGTAAGGAGAGAGCTTCGGGCGGCAGTTCGCGGATCTTTTCAAACATTCCGCCAATGCCGCCGAGCGACCAGGCTGTGGCGGCCACAGCTATCAAGATCCCGCAGATCAAAAGCAGGCCTTGCAGGACGTCGGTCCATGCTACTGAGCGCATACCGCCGATTAATACGTAAATGATGGTAACGGCGGAAAGTGCGCTGGCGCCGTTACGAAAGGCATTTTCTGAGTTGGGGAACATGCCCTGAGCGAGCAGGCCGCCAGCTTTGATCTGCATAATGACGTAGGGCAACACGTAGAGAAAACCGATGACGGCGACCAGCAATCGAATGCCAATGGTGTCGCCGTAGTAGTCGGCGATCATGTCGCCCTGAGTGACGTAGCTCCGCTTCTGGCCGATGCGTCGAATGCGCGAACCGAGCAGATAGACGCAGACACCAATGACTGGCACGTTGAGTGCGAACAGGGTGAAGGCGACGCCTTCTTTGTAGACATTTCCAGGGATACCGAGGATGGCGGCACTGGAGAAAAAGGTCGCCATGATGGTCATCGTGGTGACCAGAAATCCCTGGCCTCGACCGGCGAGGTAGAAGTCTTCCTCGGTGCCCTTGGAGCGGATCCAGCCGACGACGCCGAGGGTGAGGAGGATCACCATGTAGACGCTGAGCACAATGGCTCCGATGCTGGCGAGTTGGGCGTCGTCAGTATCGGTGTTGGCGGCTTGGGACAGAATCGGAAGTAGATTGCTCATGATGCTTCCTCCCCGGATTCAGACTTCGGTGTTTCGCGCCAGAGTAAAAAATAGGCGACGACGACACAGGCGGCTTGCACGCCGAACCAGAGCAATGCCCAAGCGTAGACGATGGGCATGCCGAAAATGAACCGCCGGGCGTCAGGGTCGCCGGGTTCGGGATTGATCAGTAGATTGCCCGGACCGGGGCCCATCAGCAGAGCTAGACTGAAGATGGTGATCAGGAGGATGGTGAGTCGGCGTTGAGCCATAAATAGACGTTTGCGGTGGATTGTCCGACGGCGAAGGTTGCCCGGCGGTGGGAATGCGATTATCAGGATTGCGTTCATTATGTCAAAAGGTCTGCAACGCATTTTTCTCGATTGGAATCGCCCGCTGCTGGAGCAGGCGGCTGAACTTTTGATAGCGGACGCGGGGGAGGGCAAGTTGCTCGACCTTAGTGACACCCTGGCGATCGTGCCTACCCGCAATGCTGCCCGCCGGCTCAGGGAAATGCTCGCCAATCTGGCTGATGAGCGCGGTACGGCCGTGATCCCTCCACTGTGTGGACCGCCGACTCTGCTGGTGCGACCGGAGGATGGTGCGGGATTGATGGGACGACCGCTGGCGGGAACGGCAGAGGTATTGGCGGCGTGGATCTCGGTTCTGCGGAGTTTTAAAGCGCGGCGCTATCCGCATTTGTTTCCGATCGAACCGACGCTGCGGGATTTTGCCTGGGCGCAGGGCATGGCTCGAGACTTGATCGAGGTGCGTTCGATTCTCGGGGAGGCGGGGCTGCTCATGGCGGACGTGGCGCGGCGTTTGCCAGCGGATCACGAAGAGAATGAGCGTTGGCAGGATCTAGGGAAAATCGAATCGGAGTATCAGGAGATTTTGCGAAAGCTGGGACGCTGCGATCCGGTGGCAGCACGGCGAACGGCGGCTGAGCGGGCAGGTTTGCCACCGGAAACGAAGAAAATCGTCATGGTTGGCACGTCCGATCCCTTTCCGTTGGCGCGGATTTTTCTCGAACGGATCGTGAAGACGATTCCGGTAACGGTGGCAGTGTACGCGCCGGAGTCGATGGCGGAGGCGTTCGATGAGTGGGGGCAGCCCTTAGCGGATTTCTGGAGTGGTGATCAGGCGCCGATTGAGATCGATGATTTTGCATTGGCGGTGCGCGTGTTGGCGAATCCGGATCAGCAGGATGAAGTGGTCGTGGCAACCGTTGAAGCTTGTTCGGCGCGTGAAGAGACTTTGGCAGTTGGCGTGCTCGACAGTGCGCAAGCGTCGTTGATGGAGCGAGCTTTGCGCGATCATGACATCCCGGGGTTTGCGCCGGAGGGGAGGGCCCTGCGAACAGAGGGGATCGTTTATTTTTTGGAAGCGCTGCGGGACTTTTGCTCACGGGCAAAGCCGACTGCAGCGGCGGTTCTGCTGCGCACCCCGGAGATCGATGCCTGGCTGAAGGTGAAGATCAAGGGTTGGCGACAAGCGGACGGTTTGCGTGCGATCGATGACGGTTGCGCGGGGCATTTGGTCGACGATTGTGAGCGACTGGCGATTTTTTTACGCAGCGATGCGGACTACGCCGAGCGGCGTGAGCGACCGAGTGAACGCGAGGCAGCGCGATGTCGGATGGCTGCCTCGGCTCTGGATGAGTTACTGATGCTGCGACGTCGGTTGTCGACGAATGAACTCAAGGATACGCTGCCGGAGGTGTTGCGTGAAATTTTGATCTGCCGTAAGCCTGATTCAAATAAAACGGATGAGCTCTGGCCCGAAAAAGTCATCGAGACGGCGGGTCCACTTTTGCTGAATTACCTCGCGGAGCTGTCGGCCGCGGTTTCCGCAAAGGTTGGAATCGCTCTGAATCACGCCGAGCAACTGACCTTGGCGGTTTCATTGCTGGCGAAGACACGGCTGAGTGCGGAACGACCGGCAGCGGCACTGGAGTTGCAAGGTTGGTTGGAACTGTTATGGGAGGACGCGCCGCATCTCGTGGTCGCGGGATTAAATGACGGAGTAGTTCCGGAAGCGGTGGTCGGTCATCCGTTTTTGCCGCAAAGTCTGCGCTCGCTCGATGTGCTCGGGCTGAAGGGCAATGCCGAGCGGTTTGCGCGCGATGCCTATCAGTTGACGGCGCTGCTGCAAAGCCGACGCGACGGTGGGCGAGTCGATCTGTTATTGGTTCGCCGTTCGGCGACTGGTGATCCGATGCGACCTTCACGTTTGTTGCTGCGCTGTGCGGATGAGGAATTGCCGGCGCGGGTCGGGCATTTGTTCCGTGAGATCGAGAGTGGCGGAACCAGCGCTTCGTGGGATGCAGGCTTTCGTTTGTTGCCGAATGCCCCAGTTGTGGGTGATGCGGACGAGCTACCGGTGATCGAGAAGCTGTCGGTGACGGCGTTTCGCGCCTATCTGGATTCGCCGTTTCACTTTTACATGGAGAAAGTGCTGCGTACTAAAACGGTCGAGCCGGCGCGTGGCGAACTCGACGCGATGGAGTTCGGTAATTTTTGCCATCATGTGTTGGAGGTGTTCGGCCTGGATGATGAGGCTCGTGATCTCGAAGATGCCGAGGCGATCGAGAGGTATTTCATGGACGAGGCTGAGCGACACTCGCGACGTGTTTTCGGTGCCTCGCCGCCGTTGGCAGTGCGGGTTCAGTTGCGTGCGGCGCAGCAGCGGCTGCAGGCGGCGGCTCGAGTTCAGGCGCTGGAACGCCAGGCGGGATGGACCATCATCGGCGCCGAACTTGATTTGAAAGATTCGCCGCCGCTGGTATTCGGTGGCGTCAGGGTGAGTGGCCGCATTGATCGTATAGAACAACGTGATGGCGTGACGCGGGTATTGGACTACAAGACTTCAGACAAGGCGAAAAAGCCCCAGGAGGCGCACTACGTCGGCATTGTGACCGGCGTCGATTACTCGGATCTTCGGGATTACGCGCGCTTTGAAATGGGCACGGAGGATAAGCCTAAGCCTAAGCGCTGGAAGGACTTGCAGTTGCCGCTCTACTGTCTGGCTCTTGAGTCGGTTTACGGGAGTAACATTCAGGCGGGCTATTTCGCATTACCTAAATCGATGGGCGAGACGGGAGTCATGACGCTCGATCTCGATGACGGCATGCTCGACGCGGCGCGGCGGTGCGCGGAAGGGATCATCGCCGACGTTCAGGCGGGGCGTTTCTGGCCGCTGGAGCCGAAGGGGGACTGGGACAATTACGATGGGCTGCATTTGGGAATGGCCGACAAGACGATCGATGCGCAGTTTATCGAAGGAGGGCAATCGGCATGAGCGACGCAGGTGCTAACCCATTCGAAAATCTGATGATCCAGGCTTCGGCCGGGTCGGGGAAAACACACGATCTGGTTGGTCGTTACCTACGGCTTCTGGATACTTTCGAAAAGCCACAGTCGATCGTTGCCTTGACGTTCACTCGCAAGGCGGCGGGCGAGTTTTTTGACCGAATTCTCGGTGCTCTGGCGGAGGCGGCGCAGAGTGAAGCTAAGGCGAGCGCTGCAGCGGTCGAGTTTGACGTGCCGACGCTGACCCGCAAGCGGGCGCTGCAGCTGTTGCGCTTGCTTGCCGACAATCTGCATCAGTTGTCGCTGGGAACGCTCGATGGTTTTTACGCGCGAGTGTTGCGGGCTTTCCCTGCGGAGTTCGGCGTCACGGCGGACTATGAGGTCCTCGACGAGGTTGCGTCAAAGGCGGCGCAGCGTGAAGTGCTCGATGGTGTGCTCGGCGTTTCGGATTCGGCAGCGAGCGAGGCATTTCTCGATGCGTTTCGGCTGGCGACTTTCGGTAGCGAAGAGAAAAATGTGCTGACCTCGCTCGAGGATTACGTCGGAAATTTTCACGCACGTTTTCTCGGTTCGCCAACGACCGAAGTATGGGGCGACCCATCGCGTATTTGGCCGGAGGGAGAGTGGTGGTTGGCCGAGCCTGAGCGCAAGGATGTCGATGCAGCAATGAGGGCGCTCAGCTCGGCAGCGGATGATTTTGAGGCGGAGGCTAAGCCGAGAAAGGCGCTTGCCAATGCGGTGCGTTCACTGGTGAAAACTGTAGACCAGATCGGGATCGGGTTCATTCCCGCGACGCTGCCGAAATTTTTGCTGAACCTGCTCGCCATGCTGAATGGCATCCAAAAGGGCACGGTATCAGAACTCGCTTTTCACGGTAAATCGACCGTCGAAGTCGGTGGCGCATTTCGTGATGCCCTGCTGATGTCGGGGCATTGGATTCTGTGGTGCGAGATGATCGCCAAGCTGCGCCAGACACGAGGCGTCCGGGACATCGTCAGTCGTTACGAAGCCGGTTACGATCGGCAGGTGCGGCGCATGGGGCGGCTCGGTTTTGACGACGTGCTGGCAGTTCTGGCCGGGGTGGCGCCGGTTCGGGAGACGCCGGGGAAGGACGAAGCCGGAGGGCATTTCCTGCTGTCGATGGATGCCGATGCGGGTACGGCTGATGAGGATCGCGAGGCGCATCGCCTTTTGGTCGACTACCGGCTCGACGCGCAGTTTCACCATTGGTTGATCGATGAATTTCAGGACACCAGTCGGCGTCAGTGGCAGGTGCTGCGCAACCTGATCGATGAAGTGATGTTCGACGATTCCGGTGAACGAAGCTTTTACTACGTCGGCGATGTTAAGCAGGCGATTTTCGGTTGGCGCGGCGGTGACTCGCGCCTTTTTGATGAGGTTCGGCACCGCTATGCGGAGCTGCCGGAGGGACGGCGAATCGAAGTCAAAAAGCTCGATAACTCGTGGCGCTCGGGGCCGGTCATTCTCAACATGGTCAATCGTATTTTCGGTGACGGACCCGCGTTGGCAGAACTGGTAGGTGAGGATCACCGCGCGGTCATCGATGACCGTTGGTCGACGACTTGGCGCGATCATGAATCGAACAAGCCTGATCGCGTTGGCTACGCTCGCTGGGTAACCGTTAAGAAGCCGATCGATGCGGGGCGGACGCTGCCAGGCGAGTTGCGCTGGAAGACCGTGCTGGGCATTCTCGAAGAATTGCGGCCGGTGGAAAATCGGCTGCAATGTGCCGTGCTGGTGCGCAAAGGAAAAGTCGCCCACGAGTTGGCCGACTACGTTCGCCAGCACAGCGATATTCCAGTCATGGTCGAGGGGCGCATGGCGGTCGGTGTTGACCATCCAGTGGGTACTTCGTTCTCGGCTCTGTTGCAGTGGGCCGCGCATCCCGGCGACACGCGCAGTTGGGCGCATGTAAAAATGACGCCGCCGCTGACCTCATTGTCGCACGAGGAGCTGTTGGCGTTTCGGCAAACCGTTGCGCCGAAGATTCTCAAAACGATTCATGACCACGGCTTTGGCGAAGCCTTCGATTGGTGGGCGAGTCGGCTACGTGAATCGGCTGACGGAGGTATCGGTGACTTCGCGGAACATCGTTGCGAGCAGATCGCCGAAGCGTGTCGACATTTTGACGAGACCGGCGATAGATCGATCGACGATTTTCTTCAATACCTCGCCGGTTACGAAGCGGCCGATGTACCGGCTAAGGGCACGGTGCAGTTGATGACGATTCACAAAGCCAAAGGGCTGACCTTCGATGCGGTGATCATAGCCGACATCGAAGGCGATGGCATCACCACGGCGGGACGTCGGCTCGGCGTGCTCAGCGACAGCGATCCCGATTGGCTGCTGATGCGCCCCAAAAAAGATCTCGCGCTTGCGGTTGAGCCTTTGCGCAGCGCTTATCGACAGGCTGAGATGGACGCGGCGTTCGAAGAATTGTGTAACCTCTACGTTGCCCTGACTCGAGCCAAGCACGCCAACTACGTGGTCAGCTCGGCGCCGTCGAATAGTGGCGGCTGCGCGCCGACCGCATTGCTGCAGGCGACCTTGGTTAATGCCGATCCGGAAACGTCGGAGGTCGATGGAGTAGAGATCGAAATGCGCTACGAAGATGGCGACCCGCAATGGCTGGAGAAATTCGAAGCCGACGGGGAGGAGATCGCCGAAGTGCCCGCACCGCGACCTACCGTGACGACCAGCCGAAAGTTTCCCCAACGCCGTCGCCGCCTCCCGTCCGGTAATGCCGACGGTCGTCCGTTCGGCGATGCAAAACTGTGGTTTGCCCACGAAAATGCGCAGGCGACTGGGTTCGGTACGGCGGTTCACGCATTGTTCGAATGCATCACCTGGCTGGGAGATACCGATGATGCTGAGCGCGAAAAACTTTGGATGGCGGCATTGGTTGGCTACGATGCATTCGCCGGGAAGGCGCGTGACGAGGTTGAACGGAGTTTAAAGAATGATGAGATCCGGGCCCTTTTCGAGCGGCCCGCCAACAGCGCTGACGCAGACGCAAAAGTGTGGTTGGAAAAACGCTTCGAAATGATCGTTGGTGACAATGAGTGGGTGTCGGGAGTGTTCGACCGCGTAAACCTTTTCGCCGATCGCGCACAGATCATCGACTTCAAAACTAACCGCGTCGACACCGATGAGGAAATCGACAATGCCATCGACCACTACCGCTCGCAGATGCAGACTTACCGCATTGCATTGGCGAGACTGACCGGACTCGCTGCGGAAAGCATCGAGTGCCTGCTGGTGTTTACCAGGCCGGGGAGAGTGGAGCGGATTGGGGCGGATCCATCGGCCGGCGACGCCGACATCGGTCATTCTGCTGGCGCCGATACTTCGACCCGTAAAGTTGAGCAGGGCGAATTCGATTTGTAAGCGGGGTGCGAGTCTGGTTGACGCTACCGGGAATGTTTGTCCAGAACCACTGATGGTTTCGGGTGCTTCTCCGGCCCCGCAGGTGGCAGTTCATGATTTAGATTTTTGGAAACTCACAAGATGTCTCGTCGCTTGCTGTATATTTTAACATTAGGGGCATTCCTGGGGATTTTTGCCAGCCAGCTAAGCCCTGTTCAAGGCAAGCTGATCAAGCTGGGCTTCCTGGCGAGCCTCGCTGTGTTTTGCGCTGGCTCTGTCTTGCTACTTTGGAATGCGAAAAAAGTCAGATGGATATTGCTGTCGATCTTTGCATTGATGGCCCTGATGCTTGTGCTCCCGGGAAGATCGGTCGCGGTGGATGAATTGAGGGAGGACTACGTCGAGAGAATGAGGCAGTTTGAATCGACTCAGTATTTCTGGGGAGGCGAAAGCCGCCGGGGAATCGATTGTTCGGGTTTGCCGCGTCGAGCTCTACGCGATGCGCTATTTTTTTATGGGCTGCAACATGCTGACGGTCGAGCGTTGCGGGCTTACCTGGAACAGTGGTGGTTCGATGCCAGTGCGCGGGCACTTAGCGAAGGCTATCGGGGGTATACGCGACCGCTTGAGATTACCGGAAACGTCAGGACGATAGACTATTCGACATTGGAGCCGGGTGACCTGGCGATCACTTCCAATGGTATTCATGTTGTAGTTTACGCAGGGGATACCCGATGGATACAAGCCTCTCCAGAGGCAGGGCAAGTGATTACACTCGATGGACGCACGGGAGACAGCGAATGGTTCGAAGTGCCAGTTGAGATATACCGATGGAGTGTCTTGAGACAGCCCTGACGTTTTTTTTACAACCTCCTTACCGTCCCCTGACACACGCGTTGCCGAGTCGTGGCAGAGTAGCGGCATGAAAACTAAAACTCTGATTGTTGGTTTGTCGCTGTTGACACTCTCGTTGGGTGCGTCGCGTGGCAAAAATGTTGAAGTCGTATCGCCCTCCGTAGAGGCAGTGAAAATTCACGCGCATCTGGATCGTCCACTGCTGGTTCGCGGTGGGGGCGAGCAGGAGGTAATTGTGAAGATCGAGGTGACCGGGACTCCGGTGGCCGATATGGAAATGCAGCGACCGCCTTTGAATCTAGCGGTGGTGCTCGATCGAAGTGGTTCGATGACCGGTGCGAAGCTGGAAAAGGCGCGTCAGGCGGCGATGATGCTGGTCGATCAACTCGGTGCGGACGATGTGGTATCGCTGGTGGTCTATGACAGCGAAGTGCAGGTCGTGGCTCCGGCTCGTCGGGTTGGCAAACGCCACGCGGAACTGAAGCGCCTGATCGGCAACATTCAACCCGGTGGAAGCACGGCGCTGTATGCGGGTGTGAAAAGTGGCGGCGATCAACTTGCCGAGTATCTCAGTGATGAGGCGATCAATCGCGTGTTGTTGCTGTCCGACGGTATCGCCAATGTCGGTCCGAAGAGCAATCGCGAGATCGTCGGCTTAGGCCAGCAGTTGACCGAACACGGCATGTCGGTGAGCACTATTGGTCTCGGCGATGACTACAATGAAGACCTGATGACCGCTCTGGCCGAATCGAGCGATGCCAATTACTACTTCGTCGATGACGTCGAAATGCTCGCTGAGGTTTTCGAAAATGAAATCGGTGAACTCAAGTCGGTGGTCGCGCGCAAGCTGGTCGTTGAAATCGAATTCCCCAAAGGCGTTCGCCCACTGCGCTACCTCGGTCGTGAGGATAGTTTTAAGAAAAATGCCGGCACGATTCGATTCAGCATGCTCGCCGGTGAGCAGAGTCGGGAGATCATGCTGAGTTGCCTGGTCGATCCTGCGATCTTCGAAGCAGCAAAGGCTGATGAGGCTGCGGTCGTCGATGTGAGACTCAGCTACGACGAGGCGATGGCTGTCAGCAAAGGCGGGGGGCTCCACCGTCGTGAAGTTCAGTGTCAAGCGGTGGCCGGTCTGACCGACGATGTCAAAATTGCCGACAAGAAAGTCGATCAAGGTGTGCGCGCCGATGCGGCGGTGTGGGCGAATGCCGACGTCAGTCGCGAGGCAATTGCGCTCGCTGATGCGGGTAAGTCTGCCGAGGCGGAAAAGAAAATCGACAGCCAAATCGTCGAATTGCGCTCAGCACAAGCGGCGGCGCCAGCGGCTAAGCAGGAAGTGCTGGAACGCGAGATCAGCGTTCTTGAGGAAAGTCAGGCGACCTTGAAAAGGAGTGGTGACCTCGATGGTGGCAGTCGCAAGCGCTTGCAGTGGAGCATCTTCAATCGGGCCAACGCCAAGAGTCTCGACAGTAGAAAGTAGGTCAGACTTTACCTGAGGAATTGTAGGGCGAGCGCTCCGCTCGCCACTCGAAGCGAGCGACGAGGGAGGCCGCTGTTCGGTCTCTCGAAGCCCTCCCTCGCCAACGCACCGAGGCCGGCGGAGCGCCAGCCCTACCATCTGGATCGGCCACCGCATTTGCCGCTGGGATTTTCGCCGCGAGGCTCGGGGATTGGGTTACCTTAGCCAGTTGCGCGAGAATCGTTGATTTGAAAGCATGAAGAAACTTGCGATCGTTTTTGTCGTAGCTGTGTTGGTGCCGAGTGTGGTGCTGGCCTGGTTGGCGATGCGCTCGCTGCGCGATCAGGAGATCGTCGTGCAGAGCCAGTTGGCATTGTTGCATCAGGGGCGAACCGATTCACTTGCCGCCGACTTGCGCCTGGCGATGGATGATATTCGCAGTTACTTCGGAACGCTGGTTGATGAGCTGGTGGAGGAAAACGATACCGAGTTTCTCTGCACCGAGATCGATCCGATTGTCCGCTCGCGCTGGGGGCAGGCGTTGACGGCCGCTGTGGTGACCGAGAAAGGCGATTGGCTGGCGCCAGCATTGAACTCGACCGACACTCGGGTTCAGGGATTTGTTCGAGACAATCGCTTGTTCCTGACAAACAACATTGTCGCTGAAGTCTACGAAGCGCCGGTAGTACTGGGTAACGTCATTCAGCTGGAGCAAATGGATCGAACGCTGCCGAATGCGACAGAAAGGCTTGAGCCAGGTTCAGCCGCTTCGGCCCCGAACATGTCCATCACCGCTACTGCGGATGCTAAAACGGAGGGTCGGTCGGCGGCCAAGAAATCAGAATTTGCCGATAAAGCTTCGGGCCTGGCTTCTGCGCGGAGTAACTCGAATAGCGACGTGGCGTTGAGCGATGCTTCCCTGAATCGAGTGGAGGTAATTTCCGGAAAATTGCGCAGCCTGACGCAATCGATGAGCAGGGTGCCAGCAACGCCGACCACGCCATCTATAGAACAAGCGAAATCCGAGGACAAAAATGCCCTGCGTGAGGTGGCGGCAGCCGAAAGCAACAAACGCAAGGTAGCGCCTTTCAGCCAACTCGGACACAACGGCTGGAATGCGGCGGCGGAAGTTGCGCAGAAGACTTTGTGGGACAACGACAATGCCGGGGACTATTCGAATTTCATCCCAGCCTCCGGCGAAGTCCGGGAAATCATCGGCGATCAGCGGGAGGGTGCCTTGAGTCGATTACTCGATGATGGCTTGCACGTGCTGCTCTGGTACCGGCACCCGGCTCTGACGTCGAAAATCTTCTGGGTCGAACTCGACCTCGGCGAGATTCGTAAGGATCTGGCTTCGGTCGTTGAGGCTTCGGCGCAGGTCGACAACGATTATGAGCGAGGTGTTTGCGTCGCTCTGCTCGATGAAGAGAGCGATCCGGTGGCTCGAACCATTGGGAGTTTTTCCACAGATTGGAAAATTCCTTTTGTCGCCAGTGAACTCGGCGAAATTTTGCCTCATTGGGAAGTGGCTGCGTATTTCCTCGATCCTTCGCAGGTCGCCAGTTCGGCGCAGACCACTCGACTGACCTTGTGGCTTCTGGTACCGATATTGTTGGCGGCGATCGGGTTTGGCAGTCTGATGATTTTTCGCGATGTCGGTCGCGAGATGCACGCCGCTCGGCAGAAAACCGATTTTGTCAGTAACGTCAGTCACGAACTGAAAACCCCACTGACATCGATTCGAATGTTCTCGGATTTGCTCGGCAAGAAGTCGGACATCGATGCGACAAAGATGGGCAATTACGCTGGAATCATTTCTACTGAAGCGGCGCGTCTGACTCGCCTGATCAATAATCTTCTCGATTTTTCACGCATGGAACGTGGCGAGCGAAAGTATGATCGGAGCGAGTTCGACATCGTTGGATTGGTCACGGAAGTCGTCGAAAACTACCGTCTGCAAATCGAGTCGGAAGGATTGACGCTGGCTTTCGACAATCGGCTGGGTGTTGAGCGAGCGATCTTGGGAGATCGCGATGCCTTGGCGCAGGTGCTGGTGAATTTGATTTCGAATGCAGAGAAATATGGTGCCGCGGGCGGCGAGATCAGTGTCATCGCGCAGCTGTCGAACGATGAACAGCAATTGGAAATCAAAGTGCTCGATCGCGGTCCGGGAATTTCGCGCAAAGAGACGACGCGTATCTTTGATAAATTTTATCGAGTCGATGATTCGCTGAGCTGCGGTATTCAAGGCTCGGGACTCGGTTTGACTTTGGCGCGTCAAATCGCTCGCGGACACGGTGGCGAAGTTGAGTGTTGTGCCCGCGACGACGGCGATGCAGGTAGTTGCTTTGTGCTGACGTTGCCGCTGGCTGCGCCAACAGACGAACAGAGCAGGGAAATAAATTCATGAGTGGTGACGGCCCCAACGAAAGTAAAGTGAGCATTCTGGTCGTCGAGGACGATCCGAGTATTTTATTCGGACTGACCGAGGTGTTCGAAGGCGAGGGCTTCGAGGTCGCCGGTTGTGAGAGAGGTGACGAGGCTGAACAAAAAATCGCCGAGTCCTTGCCCGATTTGATCGTGCTCGATGTCATGTTGCCGGGCAAAAACGGTTACGAGATCTGTAAAAGCCTGCGCGATGGGAAGTGCCGCATACCGATTCTGATGCTGACTTCAAAAGGGCAGGAGATCGACAAGGTAGTTGGCCTCGATTCGGGCGCAGACGACTACGTCACCAAGCCTTTTGGCGTGCGCGAGTTAGTGGCGCGCGTCAATGCTCTGTTGCGCCGTTCGGGAGGGGATAGCGTTGACCACGGGGAGAAGCGGTCGTCGGCAGTGGCAAAGTTTTCCATTGGCAAGGCGGATATCGACGAGAGCCGTTACGAGATCCGTCGCGGTGACGTGGTTGAGCGGCTGACGCCAAAGGAGATGGAGCTGCTCAAGTTTCTGAGCGAACATCGCGGCCAGGTGCTTAGTCGCGACGCGATTCTCAATGCGGTATGGGGGATCAATTACTACGGGACGACGCGCACGCTTGATCAGTGTGTCGCTCAGCTGCGCAAAAAAATCGGCGATGCAGGCAGTTCGCCGCGCTACCTGGTGACGGTTCATGGTGTAGGATACAGATTGGAGGTGTAGCTTGTGGCGCTTATCCGATTTCGCTTTCAATTGATGACTCAGCGTCGCCACCGCCACCGGCTATTGCCAATTTTGCTCATGTTTGCCAGCCTCGTGGCGATCTGTGGTGGCTGTTCGCGATCCGGTAGTTCATCGAAACAACGCAACTCGTTAGCGGTCGATTCCCATCAGCAGATGCTCGCTGCGCTTGAGGATGTGCAAAAGCAAAGCTATCGAGATACGCCCTATTTTGGGGAACATAAGGCGCTGCTCGATCTCCGTGAACGACTGCCGTTACTGGATGATTCGACACCTATTTTGGAGCGGTATAACGCCAATTCTGATTTGGCTTCGATGGAACTGGAGCAGGGCAATGTCGAGCAAGCGCTCATCCACTGTCAGGCGGCCTTGTCAATTTTTCGCCGACCTGACATTAATGAGTCTTCGCTGGATTCGCTGAAGCTGACGATTGCCAAAGCCTACCTTCGCTTGGGCGAAAATCAGAATTGTTGCGTGGCCCCTAACAATGAGGCGTGCATTTTCCCTTTGGTTGGGGGTGGGCTGCACGATAAGCAGGAAGGTTCTCGAAATGCGCTGCCGTACCTTTATGACGTCGCTGGCTCGAATTCAGCAGGATCTGCAGTTCGCTACGATGCGCGTTGGTTGATCCCCATCGCTGCCATGACGCTGGGTGAGTATCCAGAGAAGGTTCCCGCAGCCTATCAGTTGACGAGATTGCAGCGTCACGAAACAGGATCGGAGTTTCCAAAATTCACCAATATCGCGCCATCATTGAGGCTCGATAAGTTCAGTGTTTCGGGAGCGATGGTGGTCGACGATTTCAATGGTGATGGAGAGTTTGAAATCGTGAATTCTATTTGGGATACAAATATCGGACTAGGCTACTACGAACGCGCCAGTAGCGGCGAATTTGTCGATCTATCGAAAGAAGCCAATTTCTCGGGAATCAATGGTGGACTGAATGTTCGCCACGCAGATTTCGATAATGACGGTGATCTTGATTTGTACGTCATACGGGGTGCCTGGCTTGCCGACAGAGGCAGGCATCCCAATTCTTTGCTGCGCAACGACGGACCTGGTAAAGATGGCGTCATTCGCTTTACCGACGTCAGCTACGCTTGCGGCATTGCTGAACCCGCTTACCCGGCTATTTCTGCCGAGTGGGCGGACTACGATTTAGACGGAGACCTCGACCTTTTTGTGGGCAACGAAACAGATCGGAGATTGGCTGCTCGATGTCAGCTGTTTCGAAATGACGGTGTCGGAGAGAACGGAATGGTGCGCTTCGTCGACGTCGCTGCCACCGCGGGTGTCGCCGTGCAGGGCTTTGTCAGGGGAGTCAGCTGGGGGGATTTCAATGATGATCGCTACCCTGATTTATTCGTGTCGCGATACGATGGCGCTAATCTACTCTTCCAGAATCGAGGTGATGGTACATTTACCGATGTTGCCGAAGTGCTTGGGGTGACACTTCCCAGGCGGTCATTTCCCGCGTGGTTCTGGGACTACGATAACGACGGGCACCTCGATATTTTCGCCAGTAGCTACGTGCGCCATAATGGTCCGTACGTGTCTTACTATCAGGGGGAAATTCTGGAACGGGAGTGGTTGGCGAAGCTGTATCGAAATGACGGTGCCGGTCGTTTTCAAGACGTCACTGAAGAGGCTGGCCTGGAGGTGCCGATGATGCCGATGGGGAGCAATTTTGGTGACCTCGACAACGACGGCTACCCGGATATCTACATGGGAACTGGTACTCCCAATTTCGGCAGCTTGGTGCCGAATCAACTGCTGATGAGCGATGGCGGCAAACGTTTCATCGACCGCACCGTAGCTTCAGGGATGGGGCACCTGCAGAAAGGTCACGGTGTGTCGTTCGCCGATTTCGACCGCGATGGTGACTTGGATGTTTTTGAGCAAATGGGAGGAGCCTTCAAAGGCGACAAGTTCTTCGATTCGGTTTTCGAAAATCCCGGTTTTGGTAATCACTGGCTCGAAGTCAGGCTTAAGGGGAATTATTCCAACTCGTTCGGAATTGGTTGCCGTTTGCGCGTCGTGCTCGAAGACGCAGGCGAGGAGCGCTCTGTCTATACCTGGATGAACAGTGGCGGAAGTTTTGGTTCGAATCCGCTGATCGCGCATCTAGGATTGGGCAAGGCAACGTCGATCACGCAACTGGAAGTGTTCTGGCCGGTGACCGGGATTACGCAAATTCTCACCGGAATTGCCATTGATCAGCGAATCGTGGTCTCTGAGGGGGATGCGAAATGGACTGCGATGGAGTCGATCAAATTGCATGAAGTGAACGCGGGAACCAAGCGTCGATGACGATGGGAAATTTGCTAACATTCAGGCTGTTCTCTGATACTGAGCTGGTAAGCATTCTGCGAGTAATCATCGCAACAGGCATTGGCTTTGGGGCGACCGGTTGCCGTCCTTCACCTGAATCGGAAGCTGGGCCGGACCGGGTCGGTCAGGCGTCGCACCAGCGCATGGTAAAGGAACTGAAAGTGGCCAGGGATCGCGCCTACCGGGACACGCGCTACTTCGGTGAACATGCCGAACTGTTGGAAAAGCGTCGTCGGCTGAATTTGATCAATGATTCAACGCCGGTAGTAAGACAGTTTGAAGTGTATCACGATCTTGCCCTCATGGAGTTGGAGCAGGGCAGGGCTGAGTTGGCCATCGGCTATGCAAAGCAGGCTATATCGATTTTCAAGCGTCCGGAGATCGCCGACTCGCTGTTGGGCCGCGTTCAGATGGTCGTCGCTCTAGCCTACCTGCGCATTAGCGAGGATCAAAACTGCTGCGCAAATCCAGGCGGTGAAGCGTGTCTTTTTCCGATCAGTCGAAATGCTCAGCATCGTAAAAAGGAAGGAGCGCGACAGGCCTTGCCGTATCTTTTCAAAGTCGCCGGGTCACCGACGGCGGCCCCCGAAGACCGGTTCGATGCGGAATGGTTGATCTCGATCGCCGCCATGGCGCTGGGCGAATACCCGGAGAAAGTGCCTGAACTGTATCGCTTGCATGCGCTGCCAGGGGGCGATGTTGAGACAGAGTTTCCCGTTTTTAAGAACATTGCTCCGTTGCTCGGAGTTGATCGTTTCAGTATGAGTGGATCAGTTCTGGTCGATGATTTCACTGGCGACGGGAAACTTGAAATCATCAACTCGACCTGGGATCTCGATACAGGACTGAATGTTCATCAGCTCGATGCAAAGGGAAAGTATCAGCAACGCTTGGTCGGTGAGAAACTCTCGGGAATCAGTGGAGGGTTGAACATTAGACCCGCCGATTTCGACAACGACGGAGATCTCGATTTGTTGATTCTGCGCGGCGCCTGGTTAAAGTCCGCCGGGAAGATACCGAATTCGCTGTTGAGAAATGATGGCGTCGACGCCAATGGCGAAGTGAAATTTACCGACGTTACCTTCGCGGCAGGACTGGCTGAGGTATCGTATCCAACTGGCACGGCAGAGTGGGCGGACTTCGATCTCGATGGTGACCTTGATCTTTTTATCGGCAACGAATCTCTTGAGACCGATGCGCCGTGTCAGCTGTTCCGAAACGATGGTATCGCGGCCGACGGCATGCCTCGTTTTGTGGATATCGCCGTCGCGGCAGGAGTTGACGAGAGGTCGTTTGTGAAAGGGGTGAGTTGGGGCGACTTCAACAACGATCGCTTTCCTGATCTGTATCTGTCTTGCTTTGGAAGCGAGAATCGCCTGTTCCAAAATCGTGGAAACGGCACCTTCACAGACGTCGCGGCGGCACTGAACGTCGCCCAGCCCTTAGCCTGTTTCCCGACTTGGTTCTGGGACTACAACAACGATGGAAATCTCGACCTTTTCGTTTCCAGCTTCGTTTGGCACTCGGGTTCGTACCTGCTCTACTACCAGGGAAAGCCGCTTGATCGACGCTGGCTTCCGAGGCTCTATGAAAACGACGGCGACGGAGCGTTTGTCGATGTAACCAAGAAGGCCGGATTGGAAATACCGATGATGCCGATGGGTAGCAGTTTTGGTGATCTGGATAACAACGGCTATGCCGACATCTACCTAGGCACCGGTAGTCCTAATTTTGGCGGTATCGTTCCCAATTTGTTGCTGATGAATGAGGATGGGAAAACTTTTATCGATCGGACCACCGTGTCTGGCATGGGTCATCTGCAAAAGGGACACGGGGTGTCGTTGACCGACTATGATGGCGACGGCGACCTCGATGTATTCGAGCAAATGGGCGGTGCCTACCCGAGCGATCAATTTTACGATGCGGTTTTTGAAAACCCCGGCTTTGGCAATCACTGGCTCGAGGTGCGATTAAAAGGCACGGCGTCGAACTCGTATGGCGTCGGCTGTCGGGTGCGTGCGGTGATTACAGAAGGCGGGGCGGAGCGCTCGGTTTATACGTGGCTTAATTCCGGAGGCAGTTTCGGTGCCAACCGACTGGTCGCGCATCTTGGGCTTGGCAAGGCGAAGAAAGTCGATCGACTGGAAGTATTCTGGCCGGTGACAGGTATCACGCAAAGCTTTGAAAAGATCGATGCCGATCAGTTCATCGTTGTTACCGAGGGTGAGAAGAAATGGCGGAAGCGCTAGGCTAGCCAACCGCCCGATCGATGAGGTTTTTGGTCATGCGTTGCACGCGCTCGTCCGTGCCGTGTGGGCGTGACCAGTGCGACCACGGTAGCATGTGGCCGGGAGGCGAGCTGAGTCCCTGCGCCCAGAAAATGGTCGAGGCATTGAACACGAAATTATCTTTCGGTCCCGGATAGATCGTTGCCTGCCACTGCTGCGGATTGATGCCGCCCTGCAACGCAGTGCCGGCGCCGACGATTTCCAGACCATCGATGTCATTCGGTGAGTCGCCGTGATACTCCCAGCCGATCAGTCCGGGAATGCTGTCGCCCTGCTTCATGCCAGTTCCTTCGAACATCCAATGTTCGGGTTTATCGCAAATCCAATCGCCGCCACCATTGACCGGTTCTACATTGCGCGCGCCCATCAGATAGCCCTCATCTGGACCGCGCTCGGGAAACGGACCGTGCTGTTTTTCGCGACCGACCGCATACTGGTAGTCGCCTCCGTAGGGACCGCCGCGCAAAGTGATGCGGTTTTCGCGTCCGTCGGTCGAAGGCGAAAAGGGGCTGACCCAGCACACCGAGTTGCCGGAAAAGAACATCAGGTTCACGCCTGCCTCGTCGCGCATTTTGACGGCCGTTTCATACTGGCGGATGTCCCAGTATTCGTCATGGCCGACACTGAGGAACGACTTGTAGCGACCCGGCGTGGCGCGCGCCGAATCGATCATGTCCGAGTTCGAGCAGTAGCTGACATCGTAGCCTTCCTTCTCCAACCAGTAGGCGAACGGAAACTCGAAGCACAGCCACTCGCCGGAACCGATCGATTGCGGGTTGTCGTAGATTTGCGAATACATCGAGTAGGGGCGATCGAAGCTGACATCGGCCCACGGTCCCTGGTTGCCTTTGGGATGCGTGTAGACAGAATATTTCGACGGCCAGTTATTGTAGGCCTGCCAAGTGTTGTCCGAGCATTGAAAGAGAATGTCGGCCGGTCGGTCGTCGCGAACGATGAATACCACGTAGCTCTGCCAGTAACCGTGACCGGTGGTGTCGGTCGTCGTGCTCAGTCGACCGAGATAAACTCCGCTCGGCCAGTCGTCGGGAATCGTCAGGGTCGTCGATGCCGTCCATTGGCACTCGTGCAAATGCCGGTCGCCGCGCGTCGACTCGGGAACGGGTTGAGTTTTGCCAGGGAACGGTCCAAGCGTGGTCATCAGCCGAGCACCCTTGCCACCGTAATATCCGGTGCGGAAAATTTCGATGCTGAACTCCGTCGCTGGATTGGTCGATACCATCAGGTCGATAGTTTCGCCGGCAGCGACCGATTGTTTCGAAGCGTAACCTTCGATCATCGATGCGCGGTGTCCGCCGCGTTGATCGAGCTTCACTCGAGTCAATTGCCAGTCATCAGAGCCCGGTCGAGCGTTTTCCTTGCGGATCAAATCAGGCTGAGCCTGAACTGCGCGGGCTGGCAGAGGCAGCGAAGATGCGGCGATCGCAGGCGCGATCGTCGCCGCAGTTTTTAGAATAGAGCGTCGGGTCGGTGACATGCTTGAATGAAACCCGATCCCGGTAGGCGATGCCATCTTGTTTCCTGCGCGTACAAGTAAGGGCGCTATTGCTGTGGACCGAGGAGTTTTTGGAAGAAAACGGGATTATTGATCACTGCAAGAGTCTGAGGTTCGACAGCCTCAGCTGTGGCGATAGTGCTGCGCTCGGCGTCTGAAATCATCCGCTCCTCTCGAACGCTCCTGCCGGGGCTTGATGCTAAATCTCAACACACTCCCGGCGCTTGGGCGTGGTGCGACCTTCGCACGCGCTACCATTCATCGTGCCTCCGGCACTTTCTTTCGGAAATTTGGCTGATCACTTGGTGACGCCACGAACGTGCTTCGCCGACACTATCCAGCCCACTCTACAATGCGCCGTGCTCGCTCTGGCCAAGCAAGTTCTTCGGCACGGCTCTGTGCGGCGGCCGCGAGTCTTGCGTAGGACTCCGGCGAATCGAGTAGGTCGCGGATCGCGCTTGGCACCTTTTCGGAGCTCATTTCCTCCGGCGAAATGTAAACACCGGCGTCGCCGATGACTCCGCGGGTGCTGGGCAGGTCGCTGGCGATGACGGGGAGGTGATGGGCGAGACTGTCGAGGGCTTTTACCGGACAGGTGAGGTGGCGATTGTAAAAGGTGTCCTGCAGGGGGACGATGCCGAGGCTGACGTGATCGCGAAAGTGAGCGTGCAGCTTGGCGGGGGGCATCGCCGGCAGGCATTCGACAGTGTGATCTTCGACTTTAATTTTGCTCAGCAGTTTGTCGGTTTGCTCGCGCTTGCCGCCGATGATCTGCAGGCGGATATGGTGTTCTTTGAAGAAGGCGGCGTGGTCGAGCAGGCCGGGCACGCCCTTTTCGCGATGCAGGTGGCCGATGTAGGCGACGGTGCGGTGGGCGCGGCGTTGTTCGACGGGCGGTGATTCGAAATCGCGACAGCCGAGAGGCAGGGTCAGGGTGTTGAGGTCGGGCAGGGCGGAGCGGTAGAGTTTTTCCTGCTCGGCTGTGATGCACAACACGCCGGTCAGGCGCGGGAGGAATAATCGTTCGGTGAGGCGTTTGCGGTGATCGTTGTAGTCGGCCTGATCGCGTTGACTGAGGTCGGCGTGAAAGTCGTGGGCCTCGTAGTAAGTGGTCAGCGTTTTCGGAAACTTTTTCTGAAGACTGGCGAGCATTGCGCAGACGCCGAGCTCTCGAGTCAGGAACAGGATGCGCTCACCGGAGGCGAGTTCTTGTTTGGCGTAGCGCAGCGCCTGCCGATAGATGCGGCGGCCGAAGGTTTCGCCGAGTTTGCCGCCTTTGTCGATGCGGTGGACGCGAAGTTGCTGGTGCGGCTCGACGCCGTAAAATTCGCCGAGGTCTTTGTCGGTATCGGTGGTGGCGGAGCCGGCGGAGACGAAGAAGTGGCTCTCGCATCCAGCTTGGGCAAAAGACAGCGCATTGAGTAGGCCGATGTAAACGATCGGTCCAGGCTTTTTCCACTCGCTGCGGTTAACCCAAATGACTTTCATGAACGGAACAAGGGCGGGGAGACGGGAACGATGGGCACAGGAAGAGTATCAAACTTGGCGTCGAGCGGGCGAGGCATCAACGGCGAAATACATGGTTGATGCGGGCGGTGAAAAGCTTCTTTAGACGGGACGTTTACGATGACTATGGTCGATTGCTTTGATCGTGGAAATTTTCGCAGGCGTATCGCTTACGCAGATGCGCCATGTAAATTTTCATAAGAACAATAAATAACGACAGCTTCAGCAGGTTCTGCGAGGGGATTTGCCTAAGAT
>JBBKXR010000190.1:0-4116 GCA_037969585.1 Verrucomicrobiales bacterium | reverse complement strand
AAGGTGGACCCTGCGTTGGTGAGAGAAAGTAAACGCCTGACCGGCAGACGGTCCACGGCCTTGGGGCCGCGGCAACAGAGCTAAGTGCTAACCGCTAACCGCACCAGAATGGCTGAGCTCATCGAACAACTCCAGATAGGCGCTCTCGACTTGCTCGAAGGAAAAATGCTGCTTAAAGCGCTGCTTCGATGCTGACGCCATCTGGTCACGATCCCACCGGCCAGCCGCCGCTGCCTCCATGGCATCTGCCAAAGCTTTGGGATCACCCGGTTCGATGACACTGCCGGTGACGCCATCTTCGATCTGTTCCGGAATGCCGGCAACGCGTGTGCCGATGATCGGCTGACCATGCGCCATCGCCTCGACGACGACGTAGGGAAAGTCCTCATTCTCAACCGAAGGGATCACAAACCAATCCGCATGTTCAAGAAACGGAAAAATCGACGGCTGATGACCTGCGAAAGTAATCGACGATTCGACTCCGAGAATTTTGGCCTGCGCCTCGAGAGCCTCGCGCTCCTCACCCTCGCCGAGCACCAGGGCATGAACCCCGGTCACTTCGCGCGCCTTGAGTAACGCCAGGGCATCGAGCAACACATGATAACCCTTGCGGTGGGTCAGCAGGCCGGCGCTGAGAAAAACGCAGTCGTCGGCTGCGATGCCAAACTTGCCGCGCACGTCCACCACCGGGGCCGATGCCGCGACAGATTCCTGCTCGCCGCGGACCGGAGTATTTGGAATCGCGCGCATTTTTTCCGGGGCGAAACCGCGCATCTCGTGCAAGCGCCTGCCTGCGGCTTTCGAAGCGGTGACGAAGCGGTCGACACTCCTGGCAATCCGCCAATCGAGGAGGTGGTGATCGAGTCGCATGGCCGATTTTGGAGCCGCCATGTTGTTGACCACCAGCGCCACCGGCAGCCCGAGGCTTTTCCCGGCCATGCAGGCCGTCAAACAAGACATCGCCGCCGGATAGCCACCGTTATTAACCAGCAAGATCTCAGGTTCTACGTTAGTGATCTCCCGTTTCAACAATCGATAGTTGCGTCGCTCCATCTGTAGTTGCCGCCAGGCAAACCGAAAGCCATCGAGCAGGCCGGTTTCGGGTCGCACTCCCGGAGATTCGATCGCCAGACCACCGTGCGAACCATGGGCCATCGCGAATTTCTTCATTCCGGCACGGTATTCGTCGTTGTCCTCGAAGCGCTGAACGATTTCGTATCGCCCGGCAATGCGGTCCGACTGGCGCAAATTTACGATGACATTTTCACAACCGCCAAAGAAAGGGCACTGGCTGTAAATGAGTATGCGAAGTCTACTCACTGGATGTCGTCTTTTTCAACGCACGTAGAGTAAAAGTCAGCGAATTGAGCGGATACAGGTGGGACAATCGGGTCTCATAAGTCTCCGGCCTCTTGTTGCCGAAACGTCTGACGAAGTTGTGGAATATTCCGTTACGCGAACCTGACTCGCGCCACTCGCGATCGAACTCAACTTCCTCCACCTTGAAGCGCGCGTGAGTATACTGGTAACGCTGACAGAGCGCGTGTTCGGGATCGAAATAGCCGAACGACGACACACTGAAAGCGGTGACATGGGTCGGATCGATCGCCATGTAGCGGCTGCGAAAATACGGGACGCCGATGTGTACGATGGCGTCGTGGCGACAGATCCGCCACAGTTCTTCGACCACTCGAATCGGCGACTGCAAGTGTTCGATCACCTGGTCGAGCCAGATTTCATCGACGCTATCGTCGTCGAAGGGATAGGGCAGCGCATTGAGATCATGCACCACTTCGACACCGTCGAGCTTCAGGCAGTCAACGCCCGTGAAGCCATCGCGGCACCTCGCTCCGCAACCGAGATCAAGTTTCATTTTAAAAATAGCGAACTATCGGACACGCTCGCGCTCACTTCACCCGACGCAACCAACCGTCTGGATGATGGGTAATGACGAAGCGCTCGCAAAGCTCCCGATCGAGAACGAAGTCGCGATTGCCACACATGAACTCGCGGGCCGCCGGCAGTGGACCGGGGCGACTGCTGCGGAAATGCGGGACCGTGTCAATGCAGCTATCCTGCACCAACAGGTAGCTGTCCTTGGTCACGAACTGATTGTAACGCTCCAATTCCGCGACCACGTGAGAGTAGTCGTGGTTGCTGTCCAGAATGACCATCACCGGGCCCTTGCAATCGGCGACCATCTTTGCGACCGAATCGACGATTTCGTCACTGATCGAACTGCCGATCAGAAACTCAACTTTTGGATGAGTATAGTCGTGCAGTTTTTCAACATCGATGCTGACCACCTTGCCGTCGATTCCAAGTAGACCCAGCTGATCAGCGTAAAACAAGGCCGAACCGCCACGATTGGTGCCACACTCGATGATCAGTTCCGGCTTCACCCTGCTGATCACCTCCTGCGTATTCCACAGGTCGAGTACGTTCTGCCAAATAGGTTTACCCATCCAGGTGACGTCGGCAAAATTTCCGGTCTTCTGGATGAGGACAGAGTGGAAGAGATACCCCACCGGTCTCCGGAGCAATTTCTGGACCAGAGGATTCTCCAGAATTATCTGCTGAATACGACTAACTACCTTGTTCATACTTATCCATTTTTAACCAATTCGAAATGGGTGTAATCAATAACCCCCGGTTCACCAGCGGTGCCAGTCTGCACCGTACGGACGCACTCAAAACCGCCCGCCGCAAAGCAGTGCCGGTAGAATGCCTCAGTGTAAACCCGGTCACCGAGATTACGATCGATGTAAATGAACTCCGGCGACATCACGTAGTCCGTCTTGGCAAAGCGATCCGAAAATAAAGCCCGCAGCACTTCAGCGCCTCCCTTGACGGTGCTTTTCAAAAATTGAAATTTCGAAATCGGTCGCTCGTTCAGCACCAGAAAACGCCCTCCCTTTCGAATCACTCGACCGCACTCAACAAACAAAGCCTCAAGATCATCCGAATGGTGAACTGCGGACGAACACACACCGAAATCGTAACTGCCATCGTCGGCACAGATCGGATAGAACACACCATTGATGCGATCAATCTTATCCGCATCGCCCTTCATCAGTTCAACGACCTGCGGCAGGATTTCCAAAACGCCCTCGTCAGCTTCGACCGAATCGATATGAGCCACTTTTTCCTTCGACGACAGGAATGCGCTCAGCCAACCAATACCGCAAGCGAGATCAAAACCACTGCCGGCAATTTCCTCAAACAGCACCGACGCACCGGCGTCCTCGGTCACTTCTAGGAAGCTCGCCTCGCGAACTCTTTTCAAATGCGCTTCGGCATCCTTCCACGAGAAATCCTCTTGCGGATGATGCTCCTCGAGCGCCGAGATCCATCCGCCGAGAGCCCGACGATGTTGTTCTTCGATCCATGACTTCATACGCCTTTCTTCCTTCCGACGGTGACCATGTCGACGGCACACTCAACACCGCCGCCAAGCACACCGCTGATGGCTGTGGCGACTTTCTCCCGACGCCCTTGCCAGTCGCGACCGCGCCCCGGCAACACCCGACGACCTTCTCCCTCGATCGATTCAAACTCGCACGTCTCGACCTCGAGGTCTGCTTCCGAATACAGGGCCTTCATGCCATCCGGATAGATTCGCCAGCAATCGATCGGCACCTCGTGAAACGGCCAACTCACTGGACTGATGGTGATCACTTTGCCTCCCGGAGCGGTGACGCGGCCGACTTCATGAATCCACCGCCAGATCACCCTGACGTGCTCGATCACCTGCGCGGAAAACACCACGTCGTAACGGTCGCTGTCGATCGGCATGACATTTTCGTCGGTCATCTTGTAAGTAAGAGCCGGATCATCGGTCAGATCGACCGTGTGCCACTCAGCACATTCGACGCCGAGACGTTTTCGATACGATGAAGGGTGCGCATCCGGACCGATCTCCAACACCCGGGTCTCGGGCGTGAAATGCTCGGCGGCATACTTGTCAAAAAGGAGCAGGCTGTTTTGGTGCATGATGATTTGGTTTTTCACTTCCGTATTGGCTCGGGAGGGGGCGTGGCCACGGCCTTACAAACCGTTCAACGCCGTGTAAATCGTTGTTTGAGCGCCACAAGTCCGGAATAAAGTTCCTGTCTG
>JBBKXR010000189.1:0-12829 GCA_037969585.1 Verrucomicrobiales bacterium | reverse complement strand
GATTGCTCCCCTCTCCGCGTCGGCAGCGGATTCGATACGCTGCTTCCAGTCGCTCGATACACCGCCTTTATCTTCCGCTTCTCCGCCTCCGGCGAAAACATACTGCAGCAGCGGATTTTCCTGAAGTCCGCGATAGGACTGTCTCCACTTTGCCCAATCAACGCGCAACGCCATCGCTTGAGGCGCACCCGATTCGAGGAATTTCTCCAGCAGCGACACCACCTCTCCGGGAGTCAATGGCGTGGTCCCCTGGCGCGCCAGGTACTCAGCCACACGCTCGTTGCGGGCGACGTAGCCCTCACCACCGAGGGCGCCCCAGTTGACAACCAGGGCCGGTAGGCCACTGACGTTCCGGTGATGGGCCAACGAATCGAGGAAGGCGTTGGCAGCCGCGTAGTTCGCCTGCCCGGGATTACCGAGAATGCTCGACACCGAGGAAAACATCACGAAGCAGTCGAGCTCGAATGCCTTGGTGTGTTCATGGAGTAGCCAGGCTCCGTGCGCCTTCGGTGCCATCACCTTTAGCATGCGTTCGTGGTCAAGAGCACTCATCGGTGCATCGTCGATCACCATCGCCAGGTGGAAGACACCCTTGAGCGGAACCTTTTTCGTGTTTGCTCCCGAAACCAGACGCTTCACATCTACGGGGCTGCCGACATCGGCCAGCACCACCTGGACATCGACGCCTTGTGCTTTCAGTTTTTCCAACAAGGCAATCGCCTCCGGTTCGCCCGGTTGCCTACGCCCGGACAGAACGAGGTGCTTAGCGCCTCGATCGGCAAGCCATTGCGCCAGCACCCTGCCAAAGCCACCAAATGCGCCGGTAATCAAATAAGCGCCATCGGGCGATACCGTGAACCCGGGTGTCAGTGCAGCCACTCTCCGGACGACCAGAGCATCGCCGAAAGAAATGACCACCTTGCCTATATGCTTACCCTGAGCCATCAGGCGGAAGGCGCCGTCGACGCGCGAAGCGGGAAATGCCCGATAGGGCAGCGGAGCGAGCGCCCGCTGTTCCACCAGCGTGGCAACGTCTTCCAGCAGTTGACGCGTCAGGTCCGCGTCGCCATCGAACACTGCATCCATTGCGACGACGTGAAATGAGCCGTTCTGACGCATCGGCCACATCGGTAGACGACTGTTCTGGTAGATATCACGTTTGCCGATTTCGACGAATCGCCCGAACGGTGCCAGGCACGACAATCCCATCGGGATTGCCTCCGCAGCCATCGAGTTGAGAACGATATCGACGCCTCTTCCGTCGGTGATTTCCAACACCGCCTCGGCGAAGTCGGCGCGGCGTGAATCGATGACGTGCTGCACTCCGAGCGTTTTGAGCAGTTGTCGCTTGGTCGGACTACCCGCGGTGGCAATCACTTCCGCACCATAGTGATGCGCAATCTGAATCGCCGCCATTCCGACGCCACCTGCTCCCGCCTGAACGAGAACGCGGTCGCCCTTCCGGATCCTGGCGACATCGCGCAGTGCGAAAAGGGAGGTCATCGCCACCACCGGCAAGGTAGCGGCCTCCTCGAAACCGAGGCCGATTGGCAGCTTGCGGACATCACCAGCGCGCGCGATCGTTTGCGTGGCCAAACCAAAAACCGCGAGGCCGAAAACGTGATCGCCCGGCTTTAGATGGGTCACGTCGGCACCCACCGAGGTAACTATGCCCGCCACCTCGTCGCCGAAGATTCGTGCGTCGGCGGACTCCGCGGGATAGACGCCGAGGGCCTTCAACACATCGCGGAAATTCATTCCCGCTGCCTTAACTTCGATGACGACCTCGTCATCACCGCAGCTTGGCAGCTCGAAAGGCGAAAAGCGCAGCGAGTCTAAGATCCCTCTTTCGTTGGACTTCAAGATCAGCGGCACCTCTCGATCGACGAGAGTTTCTCGCGTCGGCAGACCTCTATTTACGCGCTGAACGTAGCGTGCCTCTCCGCGGAAGGCCGCTTCCCGATCGGGTTCGGTGCGCTGCAACTCGCCCCACACCAAATCCGCATCGGCGGATGAGGCGACAGGCGGTAAGTCGATTCCCCGGCAGGTATAACTGCCATGTTCGCCAGAGATGACGCGAAGAATGCCCACCGCCGGGGCCTGCTCCACCGAAATCTCCGTGAGTCTTCGTCCCACCGGCTGTGCGCCGCGGGTAACCAGATCGATTCGCAGTTCGGCAGCCGGACAAGATTCTTCCAGAGCTTGAGTCAAGTGCAGTAAGCCATCAGTACCCATGGTTCCGGCTTTGGCATCAACCTCGGGCGATTGTTCGTCGAGCGCCCAGCAATAGAGCAAACGATTCGGCAATTCAGTCTTAGCACAGGTGGCCAGTAACTTTTTCCAGTGCTCTGGATTTTCGGCACTCAAAGCGAACTCTCCGTCTTTGGTCTGCGAAAACTTGGTGTCACGCCTCACCAAACGGCAGTTCGCACCGTTGGATTTCAGTTTGGCGATCAGTTGCGTAGCGAGTCCAGAGTCGTCCGCAAATACCAGCCAGGATCCGTCCACAGCATCGGCGGACGCCTGAGTGTCGACGGGGATCGTCTCTTCATCGCTGAGCGCCTTGCGCGCAAGAAGCGCAATCTGCCCTTCACCGCCGAGCGGATTTCGTAAACCAGGCAGCGAGGCGGTTTCCGAAAAACCGGACTGCTGCAGAACTTGCTCCCATTTCGATCGTTCTAGCAGTGGCGAATCGGTGCGCAGTTCGTGATCAGTGAATCGCCACCAACCGCCGGTCAGACCGAATACCGCATCGGTCCAGAGCTGCGCTGACGCCGTGTCCATGAACATCAGCGTTCCACCAGGGATCAACAGCTGATGGATGTGACCCAAGGTCGCTTTGATGTCGCGCACCGCGTGGAGCACATTGGTGCCTATAATCAGATCAAAGCTCTGCGCTTCGAAATCCTGATCGAGAGGCGATTTCTCCAGGTCAAAAACCTTGCACTCGACCTCGGGGAACGCAGCCAGCTTCTGCTGAGCACCCTGAAAAAATGCAGCTGAAACGTCGCTGAAAACATAGGAATGGATACCGCGCTCAAGCATCGGCAGCACCTGAGCAGTGAGACCTCCAGTTCCAGCTCCTACCTCTAGAATGCGCAGGCCCCTGCCCTCGGGCAACTCGTTGGCGGCCTCCTGGACGGCCCGACCGATCGCTGAGAGCCAGTGACTCGATAGCAGGCCGTCACCATAGAAATGATCCAGCAAGTCCGGGCCAACGCCGGCAAACAGCACCTGGATCGCGTCTTTTTCTCCGCGCAGGATCGGGCCGAGTTCGCTGCACGTAGACTGGCATAGCAACCCTTCCGCAAGGTGCCCGGAATGACCCGCAATGAAGGCGCGCAAACACTCGTCTGCGGCGGCAGCGGCGTCATCGAACGCGGGTTGGATTAGCGTGAATTCGTCCTTCTTCTGTTTCAACAAGCCGCGAGCGACTAATCCGGCAACAAGTCGGCGGAACACCGGCTGCATGGATTTGGCAATGCCGAGAGATTCGGCTGAAAACGATTTCTTTGATGTCGATTTTTCCAGCATCCGGGCGAAGCCGCGTGCGAGATGGGCTGCCGCAAGGTCGTCCTCGGCGGACAGCGTGGCCTCGAGTGCCTTTTGCCCACGTAACTCGATGACCTCATCGAGCGCTTGATGCGCCACCTGCTCAAGCCTTTTCAGCGGCACGGGCGGATGACATTTCGTAGCTTGGTCGCCTGGCGTGCGCTCCCAATCGATATGATAGAAAAGATCATTGATGCCGCCCGGTATCCCCGATTTTTTCGCTCCGACAACGCTGACAGATCGAAAGCCATCGACGGAAAGGCAGGGTTTGCCATCGGCGTCGTACATCGCGATGCGACCTTCGACGTACTCCTCGTTCTGGAAGCTCACCTCGGCGCGCACATTGGCCGAAGCACCGGGCGAACCATGATAAGCAATACGCGCAAAGCGGACCGGCAGACGCAACCGCGCCGTGTGGGTTTCCACTGATTTTAGGCTCGCCGAAAAGACATGCAGCGCCGCGTCGAAGAGCACCGGGTGCACACGGTATTCTCCCGCCCGGGCTTCGACTTCCGGCGACAGCGCCACTTTGCCGGCGGCTTTTCCGTCACCTGCTGCGACTTCACGCAAACCTTTGAACTGGTCGCCGTAGCGCAAGCCCATATCACTCATGTGGTCATAGAATTCGTCGCGCGAGATGTCCAACAAACCGTCGGGGCGCGTCGCCTGCCATGTGGTTTCGGCAAAAGCCGATTCAGTCCTTTCGCCGCGCATCGAGCCGACCACATGCAACGACCAGGCAGATCCACCTTCGAATCGACTTTGCAGCGTGAAGGTGCGTTCACTCGGATCGTAAGCGAGCTCGATGAGAAGATTTCGCGTCGACTCCGGGAGAATGAGCGGCTTGCGAATTTCGAAATCCTCGATCACGAACGGCCGACCTTCGAAATACTCGAACCCGGCTTCCAAGACTATCTCGACGTATCCCGCAGCCGGGAAGATGACCATATTCTCCACCTTGTGATCCTTGAGAAATGCCATGTGCCGGGAATCGAGCCGGACGTGCCAGGTTGGAACCGCCCCGGACAGGCGAAGGTCGAGGAATCCACGCCCGCCTGGTGACAGCCGGCCGTGGTTCCAGTCGCTGCTTTCACTCCACCACCGACTTTTTTCCCAGGCATAGTTGGGCAGCGACAGTTGGCGACACGAAGGAGTCATCGCGTCAAACTTGAGAGCAACGCCGTTGAGATGAAGTTCGAGCGCAGCCTCGATCAGCGACTCTCTTTCCCGCTCCTTGCGGACCGACGAAACCACTGTGGATTTCTTGACCGGCTCGCGAGCGGCAAGGCATTCGTTTAATGAATGAACCAGCGCCGGATGGGCACTGATCTCCAGCCAAAGATCGACACCAAATTCATCGATCGCATCGATGGCAGGCGCAAACTGGACCGGTTGGCGAACGCCACGCCCCCAGTGTTGAGCAGTACACGCGGCACCACCGAGTTTCGCGCCGGTGACCGTGCTGAAAAACGGCACCGTTTCTTTATGTGGGATGACGTCGGCCAAAGCTGATTCGATATTCTCCGAAGCCGGCTGCATCAGTCGGTGATGGAAAGGATGCTCGACCTTGACGAAGCGCGCGAAGACGCCGTCGGCTTCGAGCTCTTCCGCAATTTTTTCCAAAGACGGTCGCACTCCCGCAAGGGTCAGCGACTTCGGACCGTTGAAGGCGGCGATGGTCACCGATGAATCGTGCCGATCGATCACCGCTTGAGCCGCTTCCGCGGTGAGTCCGACGGCGAGCATGCCACCGTTGTCCGGCTTGCATTCATCCATGCAGCGGCCACGCAGCACGATGACATGAGCGCCCTGTTCGAGCGTGAGCACACCTGCGGCACAGGCTGCAGCGACTTCGCCGACACTGTGGCCAACGATGGCAGCGGGCTCGATTCCCCACGATTTCCAAAGCGCAGTCAATGCCATCTGCATGGCGAAAATACACGGCTGTGCAATCTCGGTACGATGCATCTGGGAATCTTCTTCATCCCGGGCAAGCTCTTCGAGTAACGAAAACTTCGTCCACTGCCCCATCGCCGCGTCGCACTGTTCGATGACTTCGCGGAAAACCGGTTCGTCACGCATCAATTCGCGCCCCATACCCCACCACTGCGGTCCCTGACCGCTCATCACGAAGGCGATGCGAGGTGCAGATTCCGGCCGCGGTGTAAACTCTGTACGCACATTCGGACCGGCGTCTCCGTCGGCGAAAGCCTCAAGATCTTCCGCCAGGGTATCCAGTGAAGTGGCGGTCAGCGCCAGGCGATGAGCGTGGTGATTGCGACGTGCCCCGAGCGTATACGTCAAGTCCGACAGCAAAGGCGAATCGCCGTTCGAATTTGCGCGCGCTTTCAGCCACGAACTCAGCGCAGCAGCGCCTCGTTGCAGAGAATTCTCCGACCGCGCCGAGACGACGATCGGCCAGGCTCGACCGGCGGGATCGATCCTGCCTTGGGCCGGCTCTTTCGAGACTCCGTTCTCGCTGAGCACAACGTGGGCATTGGCACCGCCGAACCCGAAGGAATTTACCCCCATAACCAAAGGCTCCGCGGAGTCTGGAAAGCTTTCCAAACTGGCCGGAACGCGCAAGCACAACGCTTCGAAATCGATATTAGGATTCGGAGTCTCGAAGTGCAGGTTGGCGGGAATTTTCCTGTGCTTCAGCATCAGTACCGCCTTCATCAATCCAGCAACGCCGGCAGCTGTTTCGAGGTGCCCGAGGTTGGTTTTAATCGAGCCCATCAGTAGCGGCTGATCCACGGGTCGATCAACACACAGAGCTTGGGCGAGCGCGTTCGCCTCGATCGGATCTCCGACGGCTGTGCCAGTACCGTGAGCCTCTACGTACGAGACCTGAAGTGGATCGATGCCAGCGTCGGCGCAAGCGGCACGCACGACTTGGTTCTGCGCCTCTGGACTGGGCAGCGATATTCCGTTGGTGGAGCCGTCTTGGTTCACCGCGGTTCCGAGAATGACTGCGTGAATGCGGTCGCCATCGGCCTTGGCCTGCGAAAGAGATTTTAGCAGCACCATGCCGGCCCCCTCGCCGCGCACGAAACCGTCGGCTGAAGCGTCGAACGCCTTGCATCGCCCGTCCTTGGAGAGCATCGAAGCCTGAGAGAAACCGATGAATCCTTCCGGAGTAATCATCACCGTAACACCGCCGGCAAGCGCTGTGGAGCAGCTGCCGGAACGGATACTCTGACAAGCCAGATGAACTGCCGTCAGAGCAGACGAACAAGCGGTATCCACCGACATGCTTGGTCCGAGGAGATTGAAGCTGTAAGAAATCCGATTCGCCGCAATACTGTGCGCGCTTCCGGTCGCCGTATGCGGACTGATTCCGGACCGATCCCACGGGCTGCCCTGAATTGCCTGATAGTCCGTGTGTGATACCCCGGCAAAAACGCCAACGTTCGAGCCTTTCTCAAAATCGATCACCAAGCCGCCATCTTCCATGGCCTCCCACGCGGTTTCGAGCAAAAGGCGTTGCTGGGGATCGACGTAGGGAGCTTCCCGCGGCGATATCCCGAAAAACTGTGGATCGAACTGATCTATTCCGTCGATAAATCCGCCACGCTTGGCGATGGATTTTCCGGGGATCGCACCTTCGGAATCATAAAATCGATCAATGTTCCAACGATCGTCCGGAATTTCACGGATCGCGTCTACGCCATCCTCAAGAATCTTCCAGAGAGTTGCCGCGTCGTCTGCAGTCCCCGGGAAGCGGCATCCTATTCCGATAATGGCGATTGGTTCTTTGTTTAACATTGGGAACGAGATAGGCTATTGAAAAATGGAGTCGGAAACTTAATACCAGACAGAACAGCGAATGCGATTTGTTTTCAACAACTGTCAAAAGTGGCCAATTAGAGCACAAAAAATGTCCGTTTCCGCTAATTGTTATTGAACCATCGGTCGTGTTGCGCAACTCATCAGGTGATTTATGTGTGGTATATCAGGACTGATCGATCTTAAAGGCGAGCGACAGGCCCCCGACGGTGTCGCGGTCCGAATGGCACGAGCGCTCTATCACCGCGGCCCCGACGAGGAAGGGCTGTTCGAGCGTCCCGGAATTGCCATGGCATCGCGACGCCTCAGCATCGTAGGACTCGAAAACGGCCAGCAGCCGGTCACCAACGAATCGAAGACTGCATTTGTCGTCTTCAACGGCGAACTATTCGACTACGTAGAGCAGACAGCGGCTCTCAGAGAGCGCGGCCACACCTTGACGACCGGATGCGACACCGAAATCATCCCGCACCTTTGGGAGGAACACGGTGACGGTGTGTTCGAAAAATTACGGGGACAATTCGCGGTGGCGCTATGGGACGTGCAACGATCTCGCCTGTTGCTCGGTCGTGATCGCTTTGGAATCGCTCCGCTGTACTGGACGAAGCAGGATGACTGGTTGCTGTTCGCCTCGGAAATAAAAGCGCTTCTTGCCTCGGGTATGGTTCCCGCAGAGCCGGATCTGAAAGGGATCGATCATGTATTCTCGTTTTCGGCCCTTCCCGGTCCAACCACCTGCTTTAAGGGGATACAGCTGCTTCCGCCCGGAAAGTTCCTGGCAATTACTCCCGATTCAGTCCGCGGCAACCAGCCGGCAGTGGAGGAGAAAACCTACTGGCGGATGGATTTCCCCGATGCGGGAGATGAACTCGATTCGAAAGATCCCAAACCGCTGGTCGATGAATTTGAAGAAATTCTTCTTGGTGCAGTGGAACGCCGTCTACGCGCCGATGTTCCCGTGGGGTCCTATCTTTCAGGCGGCATCGACTCCAGTTTGATCGTTGCGCTTGCCAGACACATTCGCGGCAAACCGCTTTCGACCTATACCGTCCGAGTCGACGATCCGGAGCTGGATGAACTCGACGCCGCCAGCCTTGTCGCCAAATATGTCGGCACTGATCCGCCTGTGGTTCAAGAGTTTGGCGCCGACGAAACACTCAATACTTATCCCCGGCTCATTCATGCCGCCGAAGCGCCGGTCATCGATACCTCCTGCGCGGCCCTTCTTCAGCTGGCAGAGAAGGTCCACAGTTGCAAACAGCGGGTCGTTCTGACCGGAGAAGGCGCGGATGAATGGTTGGTCGGTTACCCTTGGTATAAAGTTTCAAAGGCCTTGGGAATGCTCGACGCAATTCCCGGACTCAAATTAAGCGAACCACTTCGGAGAGCATTTCTTCGGCTGCAAAAGGTGCCGCAATATCCAAAGCAACGGCGGCAGATGATGGAGGATGCCGTCGGTGGGCCCAATGCGTGGATCGACGCTTACGGCTTGCTCGGCCTCTCCAAACTGCGCTTTTACGCAGAGCCCATGCGTGAAGTGCTGGAGAATACCAACCCGTGGGCCGATCTCGACATGCCGCTCGACCGGGCGGCCAAGTGGCATCCACTGAACCGCGGCGTTTGGGTCGCCTCCCGAGTTACGCTTGCCGGGCATCTCCTTCAAGCGAAGGGCGATCGTGTGGCCATGCACTCGTCAGTGGAAGTCCGCTATCCGTTCCTCGACGAAGAAGTCTTCGATTTCACTGCGCGACTCCATCCTCGCTGGAAACTGCGCGGATTCCGCGACAAGCATTTACTGCGCTTGGTAGGCGAACGCTGGTTACCGCCCTCGGTGGTGAAACGGCAAAAGGTGATCTTCCGCGCTCCACTCGACAGTTTTCACATGGAAAACGAACCGGACTTCGTGCGCGATTTATTTAGCGAGGAATCCTTGCGGCGCACCGGCTACTTCGACGCCGCACAAGTTAGGCATTGGCGCACCCAGTTCCGCACAATGCGCAAAGGATCACTGCCGAGGTTATCCGTTGAAATGGGTCTTGTTGCCGTTCTGGCAACCCAACTATGGCACCACCTGTACATCGACAATTCGCTTGCCGATCTGCCATCCTCAGACCATTTCGCACGTAAGCCTCCGAACTGACTAGTGGAGCTCCTGCAAGGTGGCTTGTCCGTTCCGTTTTGTTTCAGGATCGTCTTTCTCGGTTTCCGCCAGTTTGAGGCCATACGCAATCTGCTCTTTTGCCTCTCCGTTTTTTTCCATCAGAGCGTAGGTCCGCCCCAGTTCTACGCGATGCATCAACCGGTCAGGATTAATCTCGATCGCCTTTGCGAAACAAGCTACGGCATTCTCGTAGGTTGTTTTCGGAATATCCCCGAGCACGAGTCCACCGAGAAACCGTTTCATACCGCCGACCTTGGCGAAGCCCCGATGCCAGCAGCCGAGAACGTGCCATGCGGTATCGTTGTCGGCATTCAACGAGAGCGCCTTGTCGGCATAGATTTTGATATTCCGCGAAAGTTCCAGTTGTTCACCAGTGTCTTCTTCCAGTAGCACAAGTTTTCCGTAAGTGATCGCAGGGGCGAGTTGGGCCTCGCAGTCTGATGGAGCCACTTCGGCTGCCTTGAGCGCATATTTAAGTGCTTCCGCCAGGTAGGCTTGCTTTTCCGCTACCGATTTGGCATCGGACATCAGGTGTCGATACTCACGGGAAATCGCCACGAGGATTCTTGCGTTTCCTGGATCCAATTTTTCGGCCTCCTGATAATATTTCAGCGCATTTTCTTCATCATACACGTGCGCGTAGCCGTCACCCGTAACGATGAGCTCAGCGACTGGATCTGCGGCCGTGGCCGGTTGGCAGGCAAGGATTGAAAAGGCGACAAACGAGAAAATAATTTTCATGACGGAGCTGCTGGGGGAGGTTTGGGGGATTTTTAGTTTCAGACACGGCTCGACGGATACGACGACATCATGTCGTTCGCGCCAAGGGCACCGAAGTTGTCGGCACCGCGTAGTGCAGACAATTCTATCACTTCGATTGCGCCGACTCAAACAGCTATCGTGCCTCGATCAGTCGCCCTATATTCAGGAGCGACGCCTCACCTTTGCGTGGACCGAGAAGTTGGATGCTGGTCACCGGAAAATCTTCGCCTGCGAGCGGCACAGGAACGGCGAGCGCCGGGTTACCGGCAAAGTTCACTGCCGCCGTGCATTGTATATCCAGGACTGCGGCCTCGAACAGTCCAGGCGTACGCGAGTTGAGCTTCAGCGGCGTGTCAGTTAAAACAGGCAGAGCAATAGCATCGACATTCGTGAAGACTCGGCGAAGCACGCTCCGCCACGCTTCTCTACGTTCGAATGCCTGCGCCACTTCTTTCTCGTCCTTGTAATTAAACTTGTAGACTAGATCGCCGACCCAAATGGTCTCTGTGGTACTCAGCGACAGCTCAGACTCGCCTTCGAATTTTTGGTTGCTGTACCAGGCTGCAGCGGCGGCAACTTGGTTGCCATCTTTCTGCGCCGACTCCCAGGCTTCGAGAAAATCCTCGTTAAGTCGAACCACCTCGAAACCGGTTTGTCGAAGCGCTTGATCGATCGCTTCATCGATCGCAGGATTCGTTTTTGGAACATACAACCGACCGATGCGAATTGTGGCGGCGGTGGGTTTTGCCGCCTTCGCCTCGGCATACATCTGTTCAAATCCTGCCTGCAGTAAACCCATGCCGGAGACGAGCCCACTGACGTCTTTAGCCAGCGGACCAACGGTATCAAGATAGGTCGGCGAAATTGGATAGACGCCATCGATCGGCACCAGTCCAAAAGTGGTTTTTAAACCGGCAACGCCACAACATGCAGCAGGCACACGAATGGATCCTGCCGTATCCGTTCCCAACGCCACATCCGCTAATCCGAGTGCGACAGCCACCGCCGACCCGCTTGACGAGCCGCCGGGCATACGCTTGCGATCAATCGGATTCACGGGGGTGCCGAAGTAGGCATTCTTGCCCGAAACTCCGACGGCAAACTCACTCAAGTTTGCTTTGCCAACAAACGTGACCCCGCGTTGGCGAGCGATCCGGAGGCATGCGGCGTCCTTTGTTGCCCGCTTACCTTGTTCGTAGAGCAATTTTGATCCCGCCGAGGTCACCTCGCCTTTCATGTCGATCAAGTCCTTCACGGCCAGGCGAAGGTTGGTATCCCCCTGCGGCGGCGGTGTGTATTTGATGAATGCGTGCGGTGGCGGAGTGGCTTTGTCGGACTGCGTCAAGACGGAACAGCTGGTGCAGCACACGGCGACAACGGAGAGGCCAATCGACAAAATAAAGGGGCGGATCATTGTCATGAATCTTTATTGCACGGTATCGGCGGATGATCGATTGCTATAATATCGTCAGCCTGATTAACAACCTGCATAGCCCTTTTGTGGAGCCATGAAAAGTCAAATTAGCGCTCTACGTCGTGGTGACTCGTGAATGGTAAGGACGTTAGTGATTTGACGAAGCCCGCCACCGGCCAGAATGACACCAATCTTCACTCTTTGCGGTGCGCCCTGACCACTTGTAACCCGGCGCCAATCCTCTTCGCTGGTCGCCGGCATCCAGTGCCGCAGCATTTTCATTCGCCCCCTTGGGAACCAGCACTAGCAGCCTGTTGAAAACAGTAGGCACGCCGAGTGGCGAGTCATTTTGGAGGCTGGCGCGGCGGCTTGGTGAAGAGGTGCGAACACCGCGACCTATCGGCGACAAAGCCAGCCTGCAAAAGGGCTGCCGCCCGAAGGGAATAGCCATTTCACATTTGGCGAAGCCAGACCTTTCAACATTAATAACCATTAGTTTCTCGGCGTGGAGAGGTTTCTCAACAGGCTGCCAGGCGATGTGCTGCGCCTTTTCCTCAGCCGCCTCACGGCGAAAGTATTCGCCCCCTGCTTCCGACTCTTTGCGTCAGTGGGCCCGGCGAGATTCGAACTCGCGACCAAGGGATTATGAGTCCCCTGCTCTAACCGCTGAGCTACAGGCCCTTGTTGTTTTACGTCAACAGGTTATGACGGGTGGAAGATGCGGCATTTTTGACAATTCTACACGTGCGTTCTACACTCAAAGACCCCTTACCCCCAAACTGAATGGAAAACCCCCGCAAAAAAAGTAATTGGCGCAAAACGAAGGTGCAGAATTTGGTGCGTCATAGGAACGGCACCTACTATCTACGATTTAAGGTAAACGGCAAGTCGGTCTGGCGCTCGCTGAAAACAAAATTACTCGAGGTCGCCAAGCGCCTGTTGCCGAAAGTTCTGGAAGACGAGCGAGAGCGGGCAGGGATCGCTTCTGAAGCTCACGACAACATGACCATCGAAGAGGCTATCCGCCTCCGAGAAAAACAGCTCGATAATGATGCCTCCCTCAAACCGGCCACACGGCATTACTGGCAACAATGCCATCGAGCACTGTTAAAAAGCTGGTCAGGATTGGGACAACGGAATTTAGGCACCAT
>JBBKXR010000188.1:0-25757 GCA_037969585.1 Verrucomicrobiales bacterium | reverse complement strand
TCGAGCATGTCGCGCTGTTTGAGGTCAGCGATCAGGCCGGCGATGGGTTTGTCGGTGGCGCCGGCACTGCGCTCCATGGCCGGGCGAATGTCGTTGTGATGATCCCAGCCGTCGGCCGTCACCTGAATGAAGCGTACGCCCTTCTCGGCGAGGCGTCGGGCGGTCAGGCATTGGCTGCCGAAACGCGAGGTCGCGCCATCGTTGATGCCGTAGAGATCGAGCGTGGCGTCGGATTCACCGCTGATGGCGAGCGTGTCCGGCACCGAAGTCTGCATTTTGAAAGCCAGTTCATAGCTCTGGATGACGCCCTCAAACTCCTGATTGCCCGGATGCTTTTCGAGCAGTCGCTGGTTGGCCTGCTGAATAAAGTCGAGCTGCTTGCGTTGATCGCGTTCGTTGAGCCGATAGTTACTCAGATGAGAAATGCCATCGGCGCCTGCGCCGAGTCGAGTGCCCTGAAAGCTCGCCGGCAGAAATCCCGCGCCGTAATTTCCCGCGCCGCCATTGTTCGAAATCGGACTGATGGTGACAAAGCCCGGCAAATCATCCGCTTCGGAGCCGAGACCGTAGACCGTCCAGCTGCCCATCGACGGTCGCACGAAACGATCGTTGCCGGTGTGCAGGCGGACCACGCCCTGCATGTGACCGTTGGTGCCGATGTTCATGCCGTTGAGCAGGCACAGATCGTCGGCGTGTTTGGCCAAATGCGGGAAGGCATCGGAAATCATCAGGCCACTTTCGCCGTGAGCCCGGAAGTCGAAAGCGGGTGCGAGATAGCGTGGGTTGCCGGCCGCGGCCTTCGCCAGTTCGGGCTTGTAGTCGAAGCTCTCGTGATGGCTCGGGCCACCATTCATGAACAGGAAAATCACCCGCTTGGCGCTGGCGGTGAAATGCGTCTCCTTGACGGCGAGCGGACCCGAACGGTTCGCCGCCCCGGTCCAACGGGGCAGCAGCGCGCTTGCGGCGAGGCCACCGAATCCAACGCTGGAGTGCTGCAGAAAATGTCGGCGTGAAATCATGGCGGAGCGGGTGTCAATGTTAGAACACGTAGCGGAATTCGGCCGACGCCAGCAGGCCCTGGATAAGGAATCCCCAGCGCTCGCGCTCGCGATCGGCGGTCGGGGAATCACCGGAATCGAGCGAGCGCAGCAAGTCCTTGGCGGCATCGATTTCGGCAGCGCTGGGTTCGCGGGCGAACAGCGATTGATAGGTGAGCGCGAGGCGTTTGTCGGTATTGGGCTCGGCTTCGATCAGGCGGCTGGCGGTATCGCTGGCGGCGTCTTCGACGAAGCGGCTGTTCATAAAGAACAACGCTTGGGGCGGCGCCGTGGTGACGTGGCGCAGACCGTTGATCGAGGTCGGGTCGGGAAAATCGAAGGTGCCGTATTCTTCGGGCAGGAGGTCGCGCAACACCGGCAAATAGATGGTCCGATACGGAGCTTCGAGACTGAGCCAACTGCGCGTCTGGCCGACGCGACCTTTACCTCCATTGCCGGCGACCTGGATGCCCTCGGGACGATCGCTGCGCAGTCGACCGGACAATTCGAGCAGACTGTCGCGCAGCGGTTCGAATTCGAGGCGGCGCGGTCGCATGCGCCAGAAAAAGGTGTTGTCGGGATCCTTTTCCATCGCGGCGACGTCGGCCTGATTGCTGAGCCGGTAGGTGTGGCTGAGCATCAGGGTGCGGATCATTTTTTTGATCGACCAATCCTGTTCAACGAAGCGCACCGCCAGATGATCGAGCAGTTGTGGATGAACCGGTTCGCGTCCGGTGATGCCGAAATCGTCAACGGTTTCGACCAGGCCGGCGCCAAACAAATGCTGCCAGATGCGATTGACCATGACGCGCGAGGTCAGCGGATGGCCCGGGCTGGCGATCCACTGAGCGAGCTGTAGGCGACCACTGTCGTTGTCAGCGATCTGCGCCAGCGCCGGCAGGCCGGGAATTTTTAAACTCCCGCGCGGTGGTGCCTCGCCCAACTCGTAGGCATCGCCGCCGATACGCAGTTCGCAGTCGGCGGGTTTGCCGTCGCGCATGCCCATGGCGAAGTCGGCATGCAGATCGTAGGGCGGGGGAGCTTTGGCGCCGCCGTCGCGGTTGACGTCATTCATCGAATGCACGCCGGCGGGAACGTCACGCACCCGGTCGATCGGTGAGCCGAGGTCGCCGGGTAGCCTGACCAGCATTTCCGGATCGACGTAACCGTGGCCCGCCTGATCACGAACGTGAGCCTGGCCGGGGTAAGTCCAGGAGCTGTAGAAAATACCCGCCAGTGCGTAGTAATCTTCCTGCAGAATCGGATCGTATTTGTGATCGTGACAACGGGCGCAGGCGATGGTCAGGCCGAGGAAGGCGCGGCTGGTGACATCGATCTGGTCGTCGATCTGATCCATCAGGAAGGCTTCCTGATTGCCGTCGTTGATGGCCAGCGAGCCGAGCGTGAGAAAACCGGTGCCGACGATTTGCTCGCGGCGCTGCTCGACGGTGGTGGCGGTGAGCAGGTCGCCGGCGAGTTGTTCGGTGATAAAACGATCGTAACTTTTGTCAGCATTGAGTGAATCGATGACCCAGTCGCGGTAGCGCCAGGCGTAGGGAAAAGGAGCGTTCCAGGTGCGGCCAACGCTGTCCGCATAGCGAGCGATGTCCAGCCAGTGGCGCGCCCAGCGTTCGCCGAAGCGCGGACTGGCCAGGTAGTCGTCAACGACTTTGGCAAAGGCTTCGTCATCGCTGGCCTTGTCATTGAGAAAGGCGCTGACTGCGTCTGGGCTCGGTGGCAGCCCGGTCAGATCAAACGCGGCGCGCCGGATCAAGGTTCGGCGATCGGCATCGCTGGTCGGACGCAGACCTTCGGCCTCAAGTCGCTCAGCGATAAAGTGATCGAGCGGATCTTTCGGCCACGGATTGTCCGCCAGATCCGGGACCGTCGGACGAGCCAGTCGTGCAAACGACCACGGGATACTCAACTTATCATCATCGTCTGCCGCATGCGTTACCGGAACCAGCAGCGCGGTAGCAAGGACAAGCAGCAATTTCATCGGTGGGGAAGGGTGTTTGGCGAACTCACAAAGTTGTAGGGCGGGCGCTCCGCCGGCGACCATTGGACGAGCCGAACGTTGCCAAGTTAAAAAGTTGTAGGGCGGGCGCTCCGCCGGCCATCAGTGGACGAGCCGAACGTTGCCAAGTTTGAGGTGACAGGCGAAGCGCCGGTCCTACAAAAGCTAACCGCTAACCGCTAACAGCTAGCAGCTAATCAACGGTCGCGTCCGCCGTTGCCTTGACTGAGTTTCCAGTCTCGAAATTCCTCGAGACTGACCGCTTCATCACGATTGGCGTCGGCTTCGTCGAACCAGCCGCGCTCGCGTTTTTCCCGGGCGCGGTCCATTTCACCGTTCTTCATCGCCAGCCACTCCTGGAAGGTGACCTTGTCGTTGGCATCTTTGTCGTAGGCGACATAGATGCGGTTCAACTGTTGAATTTCACGGGACATCGCGGCGGATCCGGAGTCGCGTGCACCTTCACGGGGGTTGTCTCCGTCGCGCGCACCTTCGCGGGGTTTGTCGCCATCGCGGGCAGCTTCGCGAGGCTTGTCTCCGTCACGTGCACCTTCGCGGGGTTTGTCGCCATCGCGGGCACCTTCGCGCGGGTTGTCTCCGTCACGTGCACCTTCGCGGGGTTTGTCTCCGTCGCGAGCACCTTCGCGAGGTTTGTCGCCGGGGCGAACGCCTTCACGTGGCTTGTCGCCGTCACGCGCACCTTCGCGAGGTTTGTCACCATCGCGTGCACCTTCGCGGGGCTTGTCTCCGTCACGAGCACATTCGCGAGGCTTGTCACCGGGGCGAACGCCTTCACGTGGCTTGTCGCCATCACGCGCACCTTCGCGAGATTTGTCGCCATCGCGTGCACGTTCACGAGGTTTGTCACCGTCGCGTGCACCTTCGCGAGGTTTGTCGCCGTCTCGGCCTCGCTCGCCGTCGGCCTGGGCGGATCCGAACGAGAGGCAAACTAATAGGGCGGTGGTGGCGATCAGCAGTGAATTGAGCCAGGTCTTGCGGGCAGTCGGTTGAGTGATCATGGTAATACGTTGACGCAGAGTTGGGTGATTACGCACGCACGGCGCCAGTCCTGCGACGGCGGGTGCGGCGTGAAATTGTTGCTCGACGTTGAGCAGGGTGTGGCCGTAGGCGAGGCGCTCGTCGCCTTGCAAACGCGCGACCGTGTCGGCGTCGCAGCGCAGTTCTCGGTCGGACTGAAATGCGGAACGGGCGATCCAGACCAGCGGATTGAACCAGTGCAGAGCGCTCAGCACAGCGGCCATCCAGTTCCAGAGGACATCGCCGAAGCGGACGTGCTCGAGTTCGTGCAAAAGGATGTGGCGCAGACTGGCGGCATCGAATCGCTGTTGCCAATCGACCGGCAACAGCAGGCACGGTCGACGGATACCGAACACCGCCGGGGTGACGTTGGTTTTAGAAACCACAGCGACCAGTGGCCGTTGCAGACCGATCTCGAAGGCGGTGTTGCGCAGCAGCGCGTTCAGTTCGGGATCGTCGCAGACTTGGCTTTGCATGGCTTTGGCGAAACACCATTGCCGCCGCAACATCGAAGTCAGCAAGGTCAGCGCGCCGATCAACCAAACGGCGATGATCAGCAGCGGCCAGTTCAGTGACACGGCCGGTGATGTTGCACTGGCAACCGCCTCCATAGCGGGTGCAGGGGCAGTAGCGACGAGCCCTTCCGTTTCAGTCACCGGATCGATAGCGGTCGTGATCGACGCAGCCGCCGGTGGCGTGTCCGCCGGCGCAGCGACCTGCCACCACTGGCCAATGCCGGGTAGGAATGTCAGGGTGGCGGGGATCAGCAATTTGATGCCGACCAGGGTCCACAACGCAACGCGCCAGCGCGGGCCGAGATGCCGGCCGAGCGTCCAGCGAAGGGCGAGCACCAGGAACACCAGCAGCGATGCTTCCAGGCCGGTGCGCATCAGCCAGTGCAGAATCAGATCGGGTGCAGTGCTCATGGTGTTTGGCTTCGGTTCGGTTCAGCTCAATTCAGGAAGGCTTCGACGAGGACGAGGATGATGACTCGTCGTCGCTGGCTTTGTCGAGCAGCTTGCGCAGATCGGCGATTTCGCTGGCAGACAGGTTTTCGCGTTCGACGAAGCCGGCCAGAAAGGGGACCAGTTGGCCATCGAAGACCCGGCCCAGGAACGAGCGGCTCTCGTGATGCTGACACTGCTCCTGTTGGATGGCCGGCGTGTAGAGAAATTCGCGGCCGTTGGCGACGGTGGTCAGTGCGCCTTTTTCAGTGAGGCGCCGCACCAGGCTCTGCACCGTGCGCGGCTTCCATTCGGTGTCGTCGGAGAGATGAGCGACCACGTCGCGCAAGCTGCCACTGCCAAGTTCCCAAAAGGCGGTCATCACCTTCCATTCCGCATCAGTGATACGTGGAGCGTTCGAAGCGTGGTCGTCGGATTCAGCCATGATCGGATTACGTGTGTAATCTATGGATCACAGTTGTAATCCGGTCAAGGGTATTTTTTGTAAGGGCTTGCTGGGCAGGCCTTGAACGTTATTCGATTCGCATCGGCTTTGTGCTGGTGGGCGTTGTTTCGAGCCTCCGGAAGATTAACCGGGGAAAAATACTTTTGCAGGAGAGAATCGACACCGATAATTCGCTGAAATCCCTTGTATCTGCTGGGGGAATCCGTTTAATATCACAACATTGGGTGCTAGGAAAAACGGGGTGTGATATCAATATCAGAGTCCTATGTTAAAACTGTTCGACTCAAAATGAAATGGCTCTGCTGGACAATGGTCGCTACTTTCGCAGTTGGATGCGCACGTCCCACAGAGCCGTCGATCGCAGAGATTGAAGTGGCCGATTCGGTCCTTTCCGAGTCTGTTGGCATCGAGACGCTTGGAGGAGTCTTCGCGCCGATAATTTCAGCAGGAGACTCAACACCCGCTGAGGTATCACAGGTCTTTTCGACAGCTGCCGACAACCAAACTCACATCGACATAGCTTTGTATGCGGGAACTTCTAAGTTGGTGGATGACTGCCGGTTCTTGGGACGATTGAAGATCATTTATATTCCTCCAGCGCCGCGGGGCGAACCGTCCGTGCGAGTCACATTTCGCGTGGACGAATCGGGCTCTTTCTACCTCTCCGCCACAGATTCGATAACCGGACGGACCTTCCCGATCGAGCAAGAAGCGGACGCTGAGACCAAAACCAAGTCGAAGGCGTCGATCTCAACACCTGACTTTCGGCGAGTCGAAAGCCTCATGGCACTTCAACCTTCAACCTCGTGTTCAGAGTCTTCTCCCGGTCAGGTGTGAGATGACTCGGACGTTCGGCTTAAGAATTAACCCATGGACAATCCTCTGATACTGGTCGCGGTCGTGCTTGCGGTAGCACTCGGCATCTACTTATTCATCCGATCGAAGAAAGTCTCATCATCCTTCGAGTCGATGCCGGATGAGGAAGAGGGCTTGAATTTGGCGATTCTACTACCTGAGCCGTTCACTTTCTCGGAGCAAGCGTTGCGGGAGACGCTTTCAGACGCCCTTGGTGGAGATTATTCATCAGATGATGACGAGCGCTTTATCACTCCGGTCATCGAGTCGGCGCAGTATTTGGTGAAAGGAGAGGACACGATGTTTATCTTTCACAATCGAGCCGAGCCCTATTTTCCCGATAACGACGCCGTTGCTGCAACGATTGAGGGTGACGACGAATTGGCGTCCGCGATTCGGGCGCATTCGGCATGGATCTCCTTCGATAGCCTTTCCAGTGAAAAGTCCGAGAAGGAACTCTACAACATCATCGGAAATGTGCTTTCACGCCTTGCGCCCAAGAACGCTTCCGCACTGTTCATTCCGGATCGTGGGACGCTGATCAAGTTTGATGAGAACCGCCGCAAGCAATTGGCAGGGGGCAACGCTCTCGTAGACCTCGGATTCGATGCTGGCACCGAGACCAACTAGCCGAACAAGACGTCGATCCTAACGCCTGACCCGTCACGAGTTCAATCCGTCATGACCATTCAACCATCAACCCAGAAGTCGGAGCGCGCCCTCGGTCAGGCGTAGGATGACTCTAACATAAACCAAACAAAATGCACCTTCATCATCCAGATCACGCACCGTATAAACGGTTCACTGAGCGGCAGCGAATCGACAAGGCGGTGCACACGCTGACCGGTCTGCTGAGGGGGATATCAATCGACGACGATTTAAACGCGTCCGAGATCGCAGAAGTTCTCAATTGGTGCAATGAGTATCGGCAGCTCGTTAATCGGGCACCATTCAACGAGTTGATCCCCAAGCTCGATGAGGTGATGGCCGATGGAGTGATCGATCCGGAGGAGCTGGAGGATCTGCTGTGGGTCTGTAAGAACCTTTCGCCCGAGAGTGAGTTTTACGACGACATCACCCATGAGGTTCAGATCCTGCAGGGAATGCTGCACGGCATTTTGGCGGACGATCAGGTATTGACGAAGGAGGCAACCGAACTACTGAAGTGGATCGATGATCATGGCCATCTGAAGGGGACTTACCCATACGACGAGCTGGAATCCATTTTGATGACGGTTCTCGCGGATGGGGTCATCGATGACCAGGAGAAGGCCGATCTGAAGCAGTTCTTTGAGGACTTCATTCAATACTCATTCGCCAAGCGCACGCGTGATGAGGTGAAGAGAGTCAAAGCTGGATTGACGACACAAAGAACCCTGCCGTCGATCTGCGCGACCTGTCCTGAGATCAATTTTTCTTTCCGGGCGTTCGCCGTCACCGGCACGTCGATGAAGGCGAAGCGAAAAGACATCGCCGGGCATGTTACGCGCCTCGGTGGAACCTTCAGCGCGAATCTGACCCAAAAGACCGACTTCCTTGTCGTCGGTGCCGGTGGTAATCCCTGTTGGGCGTTTTCCTGCTATGGCCGGAAAGTCGAGAAAGCTGCCGAGTATCGCAAAGATGGTCACCCCATCATCATCGTGCATGAGTCGGACTTCTGGGATGCACTCGAAGACTACGAAGTTTAGTAATGTGAGGAGCATCCACGCGCACGGTGCGTGAGGGTCGGGCTCAGGCGACCTATTAACAATTTCATAAACTTCTGAAATTGTTCTCCCTGCCTTTTCCCTTTTCCCTTTTTCAAGCGGTCCCTACTATAATCCGCTCACCCTCATCATATTAAATTCACCTCCGCCAATCCCGCGACCCTCCTCAACCCCCGCATCACCCGATGACTCGATCACTATTGCTGGTGCTCGCCCTAGCGCTGCAGTTCCCCCTCGCAGCCCCATCCGAGGACTGGCCGCAGTTTCGCGGACCGAACCGTGACGCTATCTGCCGCGAAATCGGCATGCTGCAAAGTTTCCCGGCGCAAGGATTGACGATCCGCTGGCGCGCGCCGGTGGCAGCGGGCAACTCAAGCCCGATCGTTGCCGGTGACCGGGTGTATGTCACCGACCAGGAAGTGAAGCCACCAGGCGAGGCCTGGGAGCGGGTGCACTGTTTAGACGAGACAACCGGCAAGCCGCTTTGGGTTTACCGGGACGAAGTGGCGTTCCCTGACTCATTTGATGCGGACAATCTGACCGGGCCGTGCGCAACGCCAATCGTCGAGGACGGCCGCCTGTTCACTCTCGGATCGACGGGTCATCTGCGGTGCCTCGATAGCCAATCGGGCGGAGTGGTGTGGCAGAAAATTCTCGCCGAAGAGTACGCGCTGATCGATCAGCCCAACCTCACCCCCAGTCCCTTGATCGAAGGTGAGCTGTTGATTGTGGTCATTGGCGGCAAACCGGGCGCCTGCGTGGTGGCTTTCGATAAGCGTACCGGTGCGGAAGTCTGGCGGGCTCTCGATGATCCACCGCGGGCTTTCAGCTCGCCGATTGTCATCAGCGCCGGTGGTCAGAGGCAGTTGATCGTGTGGACGCCAAGTGCGGTGACGTCTCTGAATCCGGCGACGGGGGAGACCTGGTGGCGGGAGCAACTGATCACGCGGGAAGACAACGCCGGGGCCGCGCCGGTATTTCAGGGCGACCTGTTACTGATCAGTGGATTGATGTTTCAGCTCGATCCCGACAAACCGGCGGCGACGGCAATTTGGCCGGAGAGGAAAACTCAGGCGCTGCGGATATTGAGCAATACCTGCATGCCGTTGATTCAGGGCGGGGAAATCTATGCGGCGAATATGTTTGGGAACTTGAGCTGCCTCGACAGCCGCACCGGCCAAACGCTATGGGAAACCGACAAGGTAACGGGTCACGAAAAATACGGCGCCATCCATCTGACCCCGAACGGAGAATCCTGCCTGCTCTATACCGACCAGGGCAATCTGATCCGCGCCCGGCTCGACCGGACGGGTTTCCATGAAGTCAGCCGCGTTCACCTCGTCGACCCGACCTATCTCGTCCGTGGCAGGAAGCTGGTCTGGGCTCCGCCGGCCTACGCCAATGGGCATGTGTTTGCGCGCAATGATAAGGAGTTGATCTGCGCCTCGCTGTTGGCCGCGCCGTGAAGCGTTTTGGGGTGGGGTGTTGCGGTTGGGATGTGGTCTATCGAACCGGCACTTCTTTTGCTACCACGCAGAAAAGCTCACGATTTCAATCGTGGGAATGCGAACCCGACAACTATTGCGTACGGAAGGGCCTACGCGTCAAGTTAAGGCGAAAACGCGAGCAGGAGGTCCGCTGAACGCGGTAAAGCCTGGCGCCGCTTCGCCGCTTTGTCTGCTACCGCCTCTTGGCCAACGCAAGGCCCACCTTCTGACGAAGGCGGCTACGCAGTGGATCGTCCAGAGGATCGGACGTAGCCGCGGTCCGTCAGGCCGTGGTCCGGCTGCCGGTCGAGTGAAGGTGGGCGCCGCTCTACCAACGCAAGGTCCACCTTCTGACGAAGGCGGCTACCGGAGCGAGCGCTACGTCATGCACTACCCAGTTACAAACGGCTTGAAGACGCACATCGCTGCGGCGACAAGGCCGAGGATCATCGCCAGAATCGCGGTCGCTTTAGGTGTGCAGATTTTGCGCTTGGCGAGAAGCATGATCATCGACAGGCACAGCCACATGACGATTTTGACGATCAGCCAGACGGGGAAGCCGGTCTGCAGTTTTGCCACCAGGCCGAAGCCGCTGACCAGCAGCAACAGCAGACCGATGCCGTGGAAGATGCCGATGAATTTGTTGACGTGCTTGCGGTCTTCGCCCATGCCGAGAATGGCGCCCATGCCGAGGAACAGAGAGATGACGCCAGCGAAGTGGAGGAAGTAATAAAAAGTAGGTGACATAGCGCTGTCAGTCTGGACGAAGGCGTGGGCGGATTCAACGGGAAAGTCATCCGCAAACGGTGCGGATGGCGCGATAAAGCATGAGGTGACCTTGACCCGCTCAGGCACGAACGGCTAGTTTGTCGCATGACTTCCAAACATCGTTCTGCCAAACCTGCTCACGGGCCGTCGCGCCGCAAAATTCTTCAGGGGAGTGCCTTCGCTGCAGGTGCCGCGCTCGGCTTTCCGGCGATCGTCAGTTCGCAGTCGCCGAACAGCAAACTGCATGTCGCGGTGATCGGTGCCGGTGGCCGTGGCGGCTCAAACCTGAAGGGCGTCGAGGGCGAGGACATTGTCGCGCTTTGCGATGTGAACAAAAACAATCTCTCGGCAGCGCATACCAAGCACAAGGATGCCAAGACCTTCATCGATTTCCGGGAGATGTATTCGTCGCTCAACGACTACGATGCGGTCGTGGTCAGCACCACCGAACACACCCACGCTTTTGCGACTCTGCCGGCGCTGAAGGCGGGCAAGCACGTCTATTGCGAGAAGCCGCTGACCCGTGACGTTAACGAAGCACGCATCATTACCGAAGCGGCGGCGGCGGCGAATGTGGCGACGCAGATGGGCACGCAGATCCATGCCGGTGACAATTATCGGCGCGTGGTCGAGTTGATTCAGGCGGGATCGATCGGCGACGTCACCGAGTGTCACGTCTGGGTGTCGCGCGCTTGGGGACATCAGTCGGTAGAGGATGCGATCAAAAACAAGGATATCGTTTCGACTCAGGATACACCGACCGAAACGATGCCGGTGCCGCCGGAACTGGACTGGGAGCGTTGGATCGGTCCGGCGCCGTTCCGGCCGTTTAACGAAGTTTATTTCCCCGGGCCGAAGTGGTATCGCTGGTGGGATTTTGGCAACGGCACGATGTCCGATCTGGGCAGCCATCGCAACGATCTGCCTTTCTGGGCGCTGAATCTTGATGCGCCGTTGACCATCGAAGCGTCCGGCCCGCCGCCGCATCCGGACATCGCTCCGGCTTCGATGAGTGCCACCTACACCTATGGCGCGCGTGGCAAGATGCCGCCGGTGAAGTTGACCTGGCATCAGGGCGTTAACAAACCGCAAATCTGGAAAGACGGCGGCATTCCGCAGTGGGGTGACGGCGTGCTGTTCATCGGCAGCGAAGGCATGTTGCTCGCCGACTACGGCAAGCTGGTGTTGTTGCCCGAGAACAAGTTTGAGGGCTTCACGCCGCCGCCGCAGACGATTGCGAAATCGCTCGGTCATCACGAGGAGTGGCTGCACGCCTGCAAAACCGGCGCGCCGACCACCTGTGACTTCAGCTACTCGGGACCGCTGACCGAGGCCAATCATTTGGGCAATGTCGCCTACCGGGCCGGCAAGAAGCTCGAGTGGGATGCCGCGGCGATGAAGTTCCCGAATGCTCCTGAAGCAGAGAAATACCTCGCCCGCGAGTATCGCGACGGCTGGGTGCTGGCGTGATGCCCTGCGGCACAAACGGCCGGGGCATTCACGGGCACGGACGGTCGAGTGGTAGTTTATAGAATTGGCGCGCGCCGGGGACGGACCCGGCGCGCGTTCATCGGGCCACGGCCAAAGGGCTGTCCGACATCGTAGCGCAACCTGCGTTTCCGTCCCGTAGGGACTGGTCTGGTTTGGCGGGGGATCTATCCCCGTAGGCTTATCCGACGGCTGTCGCGTAGCGACCGCTCTGCAACGGCAAGTTTGGCGATGCTTTCCCTGTCAGAGCGGTCGCGATGCGACGCCGGAATGTACGGTGAAGCGGGGCCGTAGGTTAAAGCCCACGTCTACCGAGACGGGTCGCTACGCGACCGATCAGACCTGGCTGATCCAATAGAACGAATGGTCGAATGGTAGATGATAAAGTGCCGGAGGCACGGCAGAAGGTAGCGCGGTGCGAAGGTCGCCCGGCGACTAAGCGCCGGGACACGGATCCATAGTCTTCGGCAGCAGCCCCGGCAGGGGCGGTAGCATCGATCGCAGAATCACAGGTGTAACGTCGACCTCTATCGCCCCTGCCGGGGCTGAGCGTGAGGTATTCCCGCTGTCCGGTGGCTCGTTCGCTGGCGCGCTCTTCGGCACCGGCTACCCTTTATCGAGCTTCCAGCTCTATTTCCCCAATCGACGAACATCGTAGCCAGCCGGAAATGGTCGTTTCCTTTCCGTCTGCAGACTGTTCCTGATGCCTCACGAATCGCCTCGGACTTCGCGGCGTTTTTGTGGTAGCTTTGCGCTCTGAAACTAGATTTTAACCCCAGTAACAGAAAGGACGACGACGGATGGCTAAGGCAATGATGGACCCTGAGGAGGTGCGACGCTTCGCGGAGGAGTTGAAGCGTTTCAATTCTGATCTTCAGAATCGCATGACCGCGATGCAGGCACGGTTCTCGGCACTCGGTGATACCTGGCAGGATGCCGAGCACGAGAAGTTTGGCGTCGACTTCAAAGACACCATGAAAGTGCTGCGCAAATTTGTCGAAAACTCGAACCAGCAGGTGCCGTTCCTGTTGCGTAAAGCACAGCGCGTCGAGGAGTATCTCAGTCAGCGTTGAGCGCCGGTGAGTCTCAGCATTGTTGTGTTGGTATTAAATCTGAACCGTGGCTGATCGCGCTGACGTCACTTCCATCGATGTGTTGGAGCGTTTTCGCTCGAGCCTGCTGGTCTACATGGATAAGGCGGGCATGACGCTCGACGAGATCGATGACGCGGTGAAGCGCAACCGGGTCTGGGTGCAGAGCGAGCAGCCGAATCATTGGAAAAAGGAAATCAAGCGTCTGACGCGAGCCTTGGAAGATGCCGAGCAGGCGCTGTTCAGTTCTCGGCTCTCGGGAACTCGCGAGCCGTCGGCTCAGGAGCAAATGAACGTCAACCGGCTGCGCCGGGCGTTACGCGATGCTGACGACAAACTCAGGGTCACCAAGAAGTGGTCGCGCAACTACGATGGTGTGGTTGAGCCGCTCGCCAAGAAGCTGGAGATCCTGCGCTTCTTGATTACTCAGCGATTGCCAAAGGGAACCCAGTTTCTGAAACAAGCAGCCGACACCCTGCACGCCTACGCCGAAACCGGTCAGGGGGCGAAAGGTGGCGGCGAACACAAACCGGCTGCCGACAGCGATGACGACGCGGAGGATTCACCATCATGAACATCGATGCCGCCAGGGGCCGGATCAACGGTCTGACCAAACAGTTGCTGACCACTTGGCGCGACACCAAGCACGAATGGCGCGACGCCAAGTGCCGTCAATTTGAAGAGCAGTATCTCGAAGAATTATTCGGTAGTGTCGAATCGGCTGGCACCTTCATCGAAAAACTCGATCGAGTGATCAAGCAAATGCACAAAGACTGTGAGTAAGGGCTTTTTAGATGTCGAAAACGCACGCGCCAGCCTGCGTCGCCTGGCCGATGTGATCGCCGATTTTGCGCGCCGTGAGCAGGAACTGACGCGCAGCTTTCACAGCCAGACGTATCATCTGAGCAGCGATCTCGAGGCTGCGGTCGAACAGATAAATGAGAAATTTGAGTCGGCAGTAGAGTCGGAGACGGAGCGTTACTCGGCGGAGTTGGACCTTTTGCACACCCGGCACAAGGATCGTCGGCAACGCATCGTTCGCGGTCATAAGAACAGCCAGAAGCGCATCGTTGAAGAGATCCAGAAAGGCGAGGGACATCAGGTTTATGCCGCGCAAAAAGCGACGCTGCAATCTGATCGTAGTCTAGATCAACGCCTGCTCGAAGCGGATCGAGGTTTTGGTGAGCTCAGTGGTCAGGCCGATACGCTCAAGCAGCGGCTCGACAGTTTGCAAAAGAAATCGCGCGGAGCATTGCGTGGCTACGCTGCCCGGGTGAAGCAGCTCGCCGCGCAGACGGCAACAGATGAATCTACTTCGGTGTCGACTGGCGTCGACTCGGCCGCGCTGGGGGCACACCTTGCTACGGCGATCGATGGCGCTCGTGATGCGTTGCACCGTTTTCAAAAACGGCTGGCGCCACAATTCTTTCGCTTTGTGCCTTTGCCGGTCGCTTTGATTTTATCGGTGGTCGTGTGTGTAGGTGCCGTTCCCGTCGCTCAGTCGCTGGAGTTTTTCTCGCTGACCTACCTTCACTCGGCCATTGGATTTGCGGTGCTCGCACTGTTGTTGGTCTTGTTTTACTTCATCGGTAAGGCGACTTCGTCCGCGGCCGCTGCTCAACTCATCAGCAGCCTTGCCAATGCGCGTTCGTTGGAAAATGCGTTTCGCCATCAGATCGGTGCCGAACTGCAGACACAGCGAGATGACGTCAAAGCCGAACGGATCGCGCTCACGCAGCGTCTTGAGGGTGACCGAAAGCAGGCGGCGGCGCAGGCGGCGACGTTACGTGCCAGCGGACCGGAACAGATCGATCAGCAACTGCAGCGGGCGGTGGCGAAAAATGATGCGCAGTACGAAACGCGCAAAAGCCAGTTGGTGGCGATTCACGATGCGCACTTGGAAAAAATGCGTACCGATGCCGAGACGCAACGGCAGGCCCTGAGCGGTGATAAGACTTCCAACGAAGGAGCGGCATCCGCCGAATTGGAGAATGGCTGGCAAGTTCTCAAGACGGAGTGGGACGCACAGGTGCCGGCTATGTATGCGCAACTCGCAGAAGCCGGCGCACTGGCTGACGCCTGGTTCCCCGACTGGTCACCGGAGTTTGTCGAACGATGGCAGGCGCCCGAAGTGTTCGCTCACGCGGCGAAGTTCGGTGAGTTGGAAGTCGATCTGGCCGCGCTCGCCGGAACGTTGCCGAAAGACGAACGTCTGTCGTTGCCGGGCGATACCGAATTTACCCTGCCGATGCTGCTCGGCCATCCGCAGCATGGCTCACTTCTGATCGAAGCGGAAGACGGCGATAAAACGCAAATCATCGGGGCGTTGAACAACACCATTCTCCGACTGCTGTCGGTGTCGGCTCCCGGCAAAGCGAGTTTCACAGTAATTGATCCGGTCGGGCTGGGTGAAAACTTCGCCGGACTCATGCATCTCGCCGATCACGAGGAAGGCATCATCAACAGTCGGATCTGGACGCAGTCCCAACAGATCGAACAGCGTCTCGGTGAACTGAACGATCACATGGAAAAGGTGATCCAGATGTACTTGCGCAATGAGTACGAGACGATCACCGAATACAATCTCAAGGCCGGCAACATCGCCGAGAAATATCATTTTCTGGTGGTCGCCGATTTTCCTGCGGCGTTCACTGATGCCGCAGCCAAACGGCTGTTGAGCATCGCCGTCAGTGGTGCCCGATGTGGGGTGTTCACCTTGATCCATTGGAATCTGCGTCAACCGATGCCGCAGGACTTCGTGGCCGCAGAATTTCGCGAAGCCTGTGTCCGGCTGAGGCGAGTGGCGGGTGGCGGCTTTGCTTTTGGTAGCGAGGCAACCGCGGGACTGACGGTTCATCTGGATGCACCGCCCAGTCCTGACATTGCGACAGACTTCATCTCCAAGGTTGGCGTTGCCAGCAAGGATTCGAATCGAGTTGAGGTGCCGTTTTCGATGGTCACTCCACCCGAAGGTGAGCAGTGGACGCGCGAAACGACTCATGAGTTGGTGGTGCCGATCGGGCGCACCGGAGCGACCAAATTTCAAGATCTGTCGATCGGCAAAGGCACGCGTCAGCATGCGCTGATCGCGGGTAAAACGGGGTCAGGTAAATCGACGTTGTTTCATGTCATCATCACTAATCTGTCGTTGTGGTGCCGACCGGATCAGGTTGAGTTTTACCTGATCGATTTCAAGAAAGGGGTCGAATTTAAAAGCTACGCGACGGCTCGTCTGCCGCACGCCAAGGTGGTCGCGATCGAGAGTGATCGCGAGTTTGCCGAAAGTGTGCTGACCCGCGTCGACGAGGAATTGAAGCGTCGCGGTGATCTGTTCCGCAGTCTGGGCGTGCAGGACATCGCCGGTTATCAACGCGCCGGCGGAAGCGAACCGATGCCGCGCACGCTGTTGATGATCGATGAGTTTCAGGAATTTTTCGTCGAGGAGGATCGCATCGCGCAAAACGCCAACGTGCTGCTCGATCGGATCGTGCGTCAGGGGCGTGCCTTCGGTATTCACGTGATCCTCGGGTCGCAGACGCTGGGCGGGGCTTACACGCTGGCGCGCACGACGATGGGCCAGATGGTGATCCGCATCGCGCTGCAGTGCAACGAGGCGGACGCATATTTGATCATGGACGACAGCAATCCGGCACCGCGTTTGCTGACTCGGCCGGGTGAGGGGATTTACAATGACTCGGCCGGTGCGGTCGAGGGCAACAGCCCGTTTCAGGCGGTGTGGATCGGTGATGAAGAGCGCGACAAGTACCTCGCCCAAGTTCGCCAGCTCGCCGACAAAGACGGTGGTGAGTATCCCGGGCCGATCGTATTCGAAGGCAATGCTCCGGCGGAAATTCGCGACAATCACCTGCTGGCTCGCGCGCTGGCAGCAGCCCCGGCGACTTCGTCGCCGAGTGGCGGTGCACGGGTTTGGTTCGGCGCGCCGAACTCGATCAAAGGACCGACCGAGATTCAATTTGCCCGACAGAGCGGCTGCAATTTGCTGGTCGCCGGTCAGCGCGACGAAGCGGCCTTGTCGATTCTGACCGCATCGATGGTGGCGCTAGCAGCCCAACATCCCAAGGACGGTGCGCGGTTCATCATTTTTGACGGGTCGCCTCCGGATTCTCCGCCGCGCCGTCAAATCGAAGCGTTGATCGAGGCGATTCCGCACGACGTGGTTTTGGCGAAAAACAGTACCATCGGTGAAGTGATGTCCAAGGTTCATGCCGACCTGCGGCGTCGCGGTGACGACGAAGCTGGGGCGGGCAAGGCACCAATTATTTACCTGATGGTGCATGGCATTCAACGCATCAAGAAACTCCGCTACGAGGAGGACTTCAGCTTCTCGCTCGACGACGATAGTGAAGGCGGCGGCAATCCCGGAAGTCAGTTCAACGACATCCTGCTCGAAGGGCCGGGCGTTGGCATTCACAGCGTGGTGTTCTGCGATACCTTCAACAACATCAATCGGTTCATCAGTCGCAAGGCGATCAGCGAGTTCGAACTGCGCGTGCTGTTCCAGATGAGCGCCAACGATTCGGCGAGTCTGATCGACACGCCGAAAGCCAGTAATCTCGGCCTGCATCGGGCGTTGTTTTATAACGAACAGGAGGGCTATCTTGAAACGTTCCGGCCTTATGCGTTGCCGGATACGGCCTGGTTGAAAGAGGTGCGCGAGGCGTTGAGCTAGTCACCAACTGTTACCAAGTCGTCGCCGGGTGCTTCACTGATGACCAGGCTTCGGTAGAAAAATTCTTGCGGCAGTTGGTTGGCGGAAAGTTGCAGGCCGATCGGTGATTTGCCTTTGCGGTCATGCGAGATGTCGATGATCGGCTTGCCGTTAACCGCCATCCGTAAGCGCCCGCCTTTGACGAGAATTTCGACGCGGTTCCAGTCACCGATCGTTTCGGGAACGTCGGTGATTATTTTGGCGTCGCTGTTGGCATCGCTCTGGCTGCCCCACTTTTGGCTGTGAAACACTAGCGGGCCGCGGTAGCCAAACTGCTGACTGGCCTGATCGGCGATGCGTTCGCCGCCGATGGCGAGCGCCGAATTTTTCGGAGAGTTTTGGTCGGAGATGACCTGCTTGACTTCGAGCAGCAGCCGAAAGTCTGCGTAGGTGTCTTCGGTAAACAGGTAGGTGTTGGCGGGAACATTGCGGGTGTTGGTGGCGCGAATGGTACCGTTCTCGGCGGTCCAGAAATTGTCCGCTCCAGCCCAACCCGTCAGATTGACGCCGTTGAACAGGCGCTTCGATTTTTCGCTGGCGGGAAGCGCTGCGATCGCGTGCTCGATCGCGCTGTCAGGTGACAGCCGGTAGCCGGGTATCGGGCGCTCGAGCTTGCCGTTGGGAAGTTTCCAGCCGACGGCGAGACAGTCGTCGACGCCTTGCTCGTGCAGCAGCGCTTCGATGAAATAGGACTTTCCTGCGACCAGAGTGATCGGCTTGGACTTCTGCTCTTTTCTCAAATCCCAGTCACGAGGTTTGGTCCAGTAAGAGGTCCACGCGATCTTACGTTTGTTGGTGGGATCATCACTTTCGCTGAGCCAGAGTTCAGCAAAATCGTCACCGGCGATCCAGAAGGTGTAGTCGCCATCAAGCGGTGCCCGAACGAAGCCGGCCATGCGCGCACCGAAGTTGTCGTCCCAGTTGCTTGGAGCTTCGAATAGAGGTAGGCGCTGTTCGACGTCCGGCTTGCCGGGATAGCGTGGATCTTTGAGTAGCGGGGCAATGCCGCCAACTTTAGGGATATTTCGCCACAGTTGCAGCGTGAGGTTGCCCGCACCGGCAGCGCGTGCTTCGCGGTCGGGATCGATGCCGCACAGGTAGGCGACGATATCCGCGAGCTGATCGTCGCCGAGTGCGGCGAAGCCGGCGGGCATGAGCGAGACGGGACTGGCTTCGATGCTGAGCACGTCGGCTTTGGCTATTTTGTGTTCGGTGCCGGCACCATCGTAGACGCGCATGATCGGTTCGCCGACATTTTGCAGGGTGCCAAAAATAGGCGCGCCGGCTTTGCGGTCGACGAGGTAGGCGACGTAGTCAGGGTTGATCGCGGCGCTGGGATCGATGATGTCACGCAGCACGGCTGCCGGATCGCGTTCCAACGAGGTGGTCAGGTCCGGGCCGGTGTTTTTGCCTTCACCTTTGTACTGATGACAAGTCGCGCAGGCAGTGGCGAACAGGACTTTGCCTTTGGCGGGATCTCCCGACTGGCTGCGCCAATCGAATTTCGTGAGGGTTGTGTCTGCGTCGCTCGGAGTGATTTTTGAAGCCCACGGCAGGCTGAGTTTTTCAGTGGGGATCGCACGCTCGTTGGGGTCGATCGAGGTGTGGTAAGACAGGTCGAGGTCTGGCGCGTGAGCGGGGTGGGTGGCGGTCTCGATACGCAGTTCGACAGCTTCTTTTTGCGAATCGGGTAGTGTCGCCAGCGCTTGAAATCGTCCGGATTCCGCGCGGCTTGAGGCAATCGTTTTTTTACCAAGCGTGACGGTGAAATCGTTCGAGGCTTCGAAGCGAAGTTCGGTGCTGGCATTTTCGTCGATTGCCGAAGGCGGAGACAGCAGGCTGCGCAGGGTCAGCGTGCCTTCGCGTTTCCACAGTTGCTGCAAGTGTTCATGAACGCTGGACCCGCGCATCCATTGCGAAGCGATGGTCAGGTCAAAGTGCGGAATCCATGTGCTCAGCGTCGGCTTTGAATCACCGGCGGCGGTCCACTCGGCGATAGCGCCGGTGAGCTGAAGCGACAGCTCGCCGATCTCGGGCAGACTGACCACGTAGTTCGCTCGCCACGGCAAGGGCGACGTCGTCAGGATGGCGCTGCGGCGGTCTTCGGACAGCTGAGTGCGCAGTATTTTAACGTCATGGGTAGGCGCTTCGTTGGCTGCCGTGACGACTTTGTAGCCGGGCTGAATGGTCTCGTATCGGTCGCCTTCGCGAATGAATTCACCGGCACGGACGGTGATGCCTTCCAGTTGTTTCAGATCGACGGGCCGATCAAAGGCGACGGTCACGGTCAGGGGATCGTCAGCCCAGGCCATGACGGGCTGCGCGGCTTTCGGATCGCTGTAGCTGAGTTTGAACAGAAAGGCTTCGCCCTTCGGCCCCGATCCCCAGTCGGGGCGTCCGGAGTGGGCGGTGACCACGACGTCGCCAGTCGGTGACAGGGTGACGTCAGTGGGCAGGGTGTTGAAGGCAGCGATCTGAATTTGTCGACCGACGTAACCGGCGCGGTTTTTCGCCAGCGGTGAGCGCCAGAGTTTGCCTCGGGAGAATCCCGTGACCAAGGCGTCGTCGCTCCAGAAATCAGGGCCAAATATTTTCGGTGTAGAGGAAGTGACTTCATTAAAACGAAAGCCGCAGGTGGATTGGTGCTGCGGTTCGAAATCGACGACCGCCGGTTCATCGATGACATCGGGAAGATGCTTGGGATGGCGGAAGGGGAAGCCGTAGTGGCGTCCTTTGATGAGATGCAGCAGTTCGTCGCGGCGGTTACCGCCGGGGAACCAGGTGTCGCCCTCCTGGTCGGTGCCGAACAGGTCGCCGTGGCGATTGAATCGCAGTCCGGTGACAAAGCGCAGTCCGCTGGCAAAAATCTCACGCTTTTGACGGTCGGCGGAGACTTTTAGCACTGCGCCACGTTCAACGTCGCGGCGGTATTGGGCTTTGCCTTTTTCGTCGAGCAGGAAGCCGTCGCGGTAGTCACTGCAACCGAGGCAGAAATAGAGATTTCCGGCAGCGTCCATGGCCACACCGGAAGCGTCGTTGCGGGTGGCGCCATTGTAGCGCTCCTGCACCCAGCCACTTGCAACGGTTTCACTTTTGTCGGCTTTGCCATCGTTGTCGGTATCGCTGAACAACACCACTTTCCCGCGAGCGGGAACGTAAATACCCTCAGGCGCAACGACGATGCCGACCGGCGTCAGAAGGTCACCCTTTTTGTCCCAAAACGGTAGCGCCTGGTCTTCGAGTCCATCGCCGTCAGTGTCGCGCAGCAGGTGGATACGGCCATCGTAGCCAACGGCGAACAAGCGACCGTCGGGCGCGTATTCGACACTGTTGATGTTGTTCAGTTTGACCGGCAGCCGTCGAGCAGTGATGCCGGGGACGAGCAGGGTGACCTCCTCGGGGGCGGGATCGGCGGCAAAGGAAGAGCCGAAGGCGGCGCTGGTGAAAGCGGCGACCCATGCGCCGAGTCGAAGTGTGGCACAGGCGGTGAGGGGCATGTTAGGGGCGAAGGGATGCTAGCCGCCGGCAACGACACGAATGATCTCGAGCTGGTCGCCATCGGCGATATTGAGATCGTCGTGTTCCCTTGGACGCAGGGCGGTGCCGTTGTGTTCAATCAGCACCGGAACTTTTTCGAAGCCGAGTTCCGCGAGCAGAGTGTTCAGGGACATCGAGTTCGACTCGCATTTAAAATCGCGAGACTCGCCGTTGAGGATCAGCGTCATGACTCAGGCGGGGACGGCTGGGCTGCTGGCTGCGGAGCGGCGAGCATCTGTGGGGTTTTGCAGAATCGCTGCGTCCCAGTCTTTCCATACCGGCTCGAGTCCGAGTTCGAGAAGTCGTGCAGCGACTTCGCTGGGGCTGCGTTCATCGGCGATGTCGAACTGGCCGGTGGCGCAGCTGGATTTCGGTTCGTCGGCATCGAGTTCGACGCGTCGACCTTTGACCGTGCGGTGCAAGTCATCACGACCTTCGCCGGTGTAGCCACCGGGCTCGGTGTGGCTGCCGGCGCTCATCGTGGTGATGCCGAGCGGTGCGAGGGAATCACGCAGCACTGCCGATTCTCGTGTGCTGAGCACGATGCCGACGGTGGGAAAGGTGACTCGGAAGGCGGCGATCAGTTGCACTAACCGTGCGTCAGTGAGCTCGTGTTCCGGCTGCGGAACAAAGCCGCCCGCGGCAGGTCTCATGCGTGGGAAGCTGACGCTGAGTTGGCTCTTCCAGGCGAGTTTCTGCAAATGCTCGACGTGCGCGGCGAGTCCGAGAGCATCGCATCGCCAATCTGCCAAACCGAACAGTGCGCCGATGCCGAGTCGGCGAAAGCCGCCGTCGAATCCGCGTTCGGGACAGTCGAGACGCCAATCAAAATTTTTCTTCGGCCCGGCAGTGTGCAGTTCACGATAAGCGTCGCGATCGTAGGTCTCCTGATAAACGACCAGCGCCTCGCAGCCGGTGTCGACCATGCGCGCATACTCGGGTGTTTCCATCGGCCCGACTTCGATGGCGATCGAGGGCACGAAATCTCGCAGCGCGGCGATGCATTTTTCCAGATAGCCCTCGGAGACAAAGCGCGGATGCTCTCCGGCGACCAGCAAGACGCTTCGAAAGCCCTGAGCGACGAGGTGTTGGGCTTCGCGTACCACCTGATTGATCTCGAGGGTGACGCGCAGAATCGGATTGTCGCGTGAGAATCCGCAATACTGGCAGTTGTTGACGCACTCGTTGGAAACGTAGAGCGGCGCGAACAGGCGCATCGTTTTACCAAAATTACGGCGCGTGACGGCGACCGAGTCCGCGACTCGAGCCTCCAACTCGGTCGGTGAAGGATCGTCGAGCAGGGCTTCGAAGCGCGCCAGCAGCGGCGAGCGTTCGCCAGCCTCGATGCGCCGAAATTGTTCAGCAAATGTCATGCACGGCCAAACTAGCCGGGACGGACGGCTTTTCAAATCGAATGGCGAGTGATCGAGAAATCGGAGCAGCTGGCGATGGTCAGAATGCTTGCGACTTTTGCGCAGACGGACGACCCTACGCCCATGAATAATGCCAGGGAATCAGACGCCTCGTCGGGCGAAACAGCGAAATCGATCGTGGCGCCTGTGACGCAGTGGTTTTACAAACGCTGTTTCCTGCTGGCCGGACTGTTTGCCGCGATGGGCTTATATTTTTGTTACGACGGATTCGTCGGGTATCCAAAGGCGAATCGGAACGCCGACATCTATGACGCGTTCATCGATGGCAAGGAAGGCGAGCCGGTACCGATATCCGATGACAAAGCTGCGGCGGCACACCGGGCTGGAGCCGATGGAGTCAGCTGGGCCGCTCACGCCGCGACCTTGCACCTGGCGGCGGAAGCGCCCGAGCGCCATACGGCGGACGATCTGGCGACGCAGAAACGAATCGCCGCGGTGCTGGGAGGGTGCGCTTTTTTGACCCTGCTGTGGGCTTGGGTCCATCGTGGCCGAGCCTGGCGCTTGGTCGCTGGCGAAGTGCAAACGCCGTGGCACACCAAATTTGCGGCCAACTCGGTGACTGACATCGACCGGCGGCGATGGGACCGAGGGGTGGCACTGTTGATCTCCCACGACGGTGACCGCTTTTTGAAGCTGAAGCTCGACGATTATAAGTATCAGAATGCCGGGACGATCATCACAGAGATCGCGGCGCTGCATCCTGAAGTGCGAATCGACCCACCGATCATTGATCCGGAGTCGGCCACGGCAGAGGAATCGGGAGAGAAGACAGGGGATTTGTCCTGATATTTAGGGTTATGAAAAAAGTTGCCAAACGGCGAATCCCCGGTAAGTCTACGGGCACAACAACTCATATATTTCCTTATGGCGGACGCACAAATCGAAGAAAAAGTAAAAAACATCATCGTCGACCAACTCGGTGTCGCCGAGGACCAGGTCAAAGCTGACGCTAAGTTCGTCGAAGATCTCGGTGCAGACTCACTCGACACGGTCGAACTGGTTATGGCATTCGAGGAAGAATTCGGCATCGAAGTTCCTGACGAAGACGCTGAAAAGCTGACTTCAGTTGGCGACGTGACGACTTACATCGAAGCCAACAAGGGCTGATTTTTGCTATTCAGCTTTGCTGAATGCGATTCCGAGCAGTATTTCTGCTGACCGTTCAATTTTTGAGTGCGTTCTTCCTTGTGGAGAGCGCACTTTTCGTTGCCGGACGGGGCATTCTCCTTGGAGGGGATTCCATTGGCGACGGGCTGGAAAAGGGGATAGACTGACCACAGATGGGAGAAAAGACCGCATATTCTCAAGACGATATTGTCTATGCGATGGAGACCACTCAGGTGCTCCATCAGCCGGATCGTCGCATTGACACTTTCGGCACGACCAGCTTTGAATTCAGCTTGATCACTGAACTCATGGACAGCGCCAACAAGGTGCGTGTCCGCGAGGGCCGGATCGATGCTGAGCGACCGAAGATTTTGAGACCGCAAGGCATGGAAGAAGTCAACTTCGAGGGCTTTGGCGAACAGGCTGAAGCGTTCAAGCAATGGCTGACGAACTCAGGCGGCGATCTCGCCTTTCTGAAATACGGATTCAACTTCGTGCGCGGTAACCTGACTGAATCCGTGGTTCACGATTCAGTTGAGGTGGTGTCCGACCGGGTGGTCGAAAATGTCCGCGGCAGCAACAATCCCCTCAGCGCGGTGATCAGCGGTATCGAAGACGGTTGGGAGTTCTGCCTGCTCAAGTTCACCATGGACATGGTGCAGGAGTCACATGGCATTAACGTGTTCGATTTTAAGCGTCGCGGACTTCTCTAAGCTCCGGATTTGGATTTTTTTTCGATGGCACGCATCAAGCTAGTTCTGGCTTTCTTCGCGCTGGTCATCCTGTGTGCCGGGGTGCTGGTCGCCGCTTGGTTTTACAAAAATATTGTCGCTCCCGAGCAGGCGATCGTGGAGAAGATTGAGGAGCGTCGAACCGCTCCCGCGAAGGATCTTCCGCCGCCGCCGGATCTAGGCAAACGCCAGTTCGCTAAAGCCGTCGATTTGCTCAAGGACGGAGAACTGCAGGCCGCGCGCGAGCAGCTGTATTACGTCATGCAGTACTACCCCGATTCGGCGACCTTCGAGATTGCCAAGCGCATTGTCGGAGAGATCAATGTCGACCTGCTGCTCTCCGAGATTCTCATCGATGGCAAGACCGAGTATGTGGTCAAGAGTGGCGACTCGCTCCTGGGCATCGCCAAAGACAGCAACTGTACGATCGACTACATTATTCGAACCAATCGCCGGACGACGACGACTATTTTCCCCGGCGATCGGCTGACAGTTTTTCCGCTCGATCAGTTTTCGATGACGATCGACAAAAGCGACGCAGTGATCCGCGTCGAGCGGGACGGTCGCTTGTTCAAGGAATATGCGGTGAAGAAAATGAACTTGCCGTCGATCGTTCGCGCTCCCGTCACCACCACGGTGTCCGACAAGGTCGCGTGGGGAGACAAGGGCAGGCTGAATTTTGAACAGATGGGCTACCTGGGTGCCAATAAGTGGATTTCCACCAACAAAAAGGGGCTGCTGATTCGGGCTTCCCGTGATCTGGTCAGCGTCGCCGCCCCAGCTCAGGAAGACCCGGCAGTGGCGAGTTCGGACGATAGCCCGGCGGGTCAAGATTTTGGAGTGCTGCTCGATCAGGCTGACATTGAGGAAATGTTTGCCTATGTTCGGGGTGGCACGCCGGTCCGTCTCGTGGAATAACAAGCCAAGCGACCGAGCGGTAACCGCAGCAGCCAGTCTCCAACGAAAGTCCTCTTTCTGCCTTTTTCCCCAGCGTATTTTATGAGTGTCGAGCCCCTTGATTTTGAAAAGCCAATTGTTGACCTGGAGCGTCAGCTGGCTGAGCTGCGTGACAATTCTGCCGGTCAGGAAATCAACGTCGAAAAAGACATCCGCCGCATCGAGGAGAAGATCGGCAAGACTAAGATGGATGTGTATCGCAAGCTGACCGCATGGCAGCGCGTCCAGATCGCTCGTCATCCTCAGCGCCCATTCATGCTCGATTACATCGAACGTTGTTTTGACGATTTTCTCGAGTTGCACGGCGACCGAAATATCGGCGATGACGAGTCGATGCCCGGTGGTTTTGCTGCCCTCGATGGGCGA
>JBBKXR010000187.1:0-16777 GCA_037969585.1 Verrucomicrobiales bacterium | reverse complement strand
TGTCGACGACGCAACCCGCAACGGTGCACCCTTTTCAAGAGGCTGATTTGGCGGCGCGGGTGTCCGGCTACGTGAAGTCCGTGGCGGTCGACATCGGTGACGAGGTCAAGGCGGGCGATGTGCTCGCAGAGATCGATGCGCCGGAGATGAAAATTCAAGCCGAACGAAAAGAAGCGGAGATTCGCTTGCTCGCGGCCAGGAAAGAACAACTCGACGCGTCGGTGAAGTCAGCTGAGGCCTTGTTGCGGGCTGAAGAGTTGGAGTTCGGTCGAGCTGATCAGTTGGTCAAAACCGGCACGGTCACCAAGCGTGTGCGCGATGAATCGCAGAGCCGCAAGGAAAGTTCGGAGGCCCAATTGGCGGTTGCGCAGGCAGAGGTGAAGAGTGCTCAAGCCGCCGAGCAAGTCGCCACCAAGGAATTGGAGGAAATTCGCACAATGATCGGTTACACGCAGTTGAAGGCGCCGTTCGACGGAGTGGTGACGTTGCGAGATCTCGATCCCGGCGATCTCGTGCAGGCGGCTGATTCAGCAGGATCGGCTGGACCTTTGTTTCAGGTCGCTATGGTTGATACGGTTCGAGTGCGTGTTGCAGTTCCCGAGCGTGATGCCGTTTACATCGATCGCGGCGACAAGGCGAAATTTACCTGCCGTGCTCTCGGTGGTCAGGTGTTCGAAGGTGAGGTCGCTCGCTCGGCCCGATCGATCAATCCGCGATCCGGATCGATGCAGGTTGAGATCGATTTAAAGAATGCCGACGGCAAATTGATTCCCGGCATGTTCGGCGAGGCGACAATCGTAGTCGAAAGTCATGAAAATGTGCTGACGCTGCCTGCGGGAGCTGTCCGTTTCGACGAGTTGGGAGCATCTCCGGTCGTTTATGCGATCGACAACGGCTCCGTCAAGATCATCTCGGTGAAGACGGGCATCGATGACGGCATGAAAATCGAAATCATCGAAGGTCTGAGTGGCGACGAACAGGTGATCGGCAATGGCATCGGTCGACTCGCCGAAGGAACGCCGGTGACTGCCATACCCGAACCGGCGTCCGAATAGACTCCCGACGTTTTCAAATCCGCTAACCGCCACCGCATTTTCTGCCGTCGATGAATCTCGTTCGTTTCGCCCTGCGCAATCCTTTCGGCGTGCTTGCTGTAATGCTTGCTCTGTCGCTGCTTGGTATCGCCGTGTTTCCGCAGATACCGGCGGACATTTTGCCGGATTTTAAGAAGCCGGTCATCACCAGTTACTTTTCCTACCAAGGGCTGCCGACTGTAGAGATGGAAATGTCGGTGACTTCGCGCGTCGAGCGTGCCCTGACCCTTGCTGCCAATCGCGAACGCATCGAATCGCGCACCATGCCGGGCGCGGCCATGCTCAAGGTCACTTTCGAAGCTGGCACGGATGCTTCGTCGGCGATGAACGACATCTTTAACTACGAACTCAGTGACATGTTCCATTTGCCGCCAGGCATCGAGCCGCCGTTCACGCTCAGCGGAGATCCGGCGAACATGCCAGTCATGCTCGGCGCGATTTCAGGCGAGGGGCTGAGTGAGTCGGAGCTCTATACGATCGGCTACTATGCGGTGCGCAACAAGATGGGTGGACTGCAGGGCGTGCAGATTCCACATCCCTTCGGTGGCAAATTTCGCCAGATAATGACTTACGTCGAACCGTCGAAGCTGGCAGCGCATAAACTGACCTTTACCGATGTTGTCGATGCTTTGAAGAAGGCCAACGTCGTGCTCGCCGGCGGCACCATGGAAATCGGCGATACCGACTACCAGGTGCATCCGATCAATACCCTGCGCACGCTTGAGGAGATCGACAATGTCGTTGTAGCCATGCGCGACAGGCAGCCGGTGTTCATCAAGGACCTCGGCGAAACCAAGGACGATGCGGCGCTGCAGTACAACATCGTTCGGGTGAACGGCAACCGGTCGGTTTATGTGCCGCTGCTGCGCGAGCCGGGAGAGAACACCATTCAGGTAGTCGACCGGATCCGCGAGGGCATCGCCGCTGAAATTCCTGCCATGAAAGCGCGCGGCGATATTCCTGAAATCACCAAAATCGATCTGGTCAGCGACCAATCGACTTACGTTCGTTCAGCGATCAAAAACCTGCAGCTCCAGGTGGTGTTCGGCGCATTGCTCGTGGTGGTCATCGTGTTTGCGTTTCTGCGCAAACTTCGCCCGGCGTTGGCGATATTGCTGATGCTGCCGCTGGCGTTGTTGACCGGAATTCTCGGATTCTTTTTCACCGGCGAGACCATCAATGTGATGACGCTCGGCGGACTCGCGCTGGCGGTCGGCACGGTGGTCGATGCCGGCATTGTCGTGGTCGAAAACATCATACGCCATCGCGACATGGGTAAAGACAACGAGACGGCCGCTGCCGAAGGCACAGGTGAAGTCGCGGCTCCAGTGCTGGCTGGCACACTGACCACGCTGGTGGTGTTCATTCCGGCGATCTTTCTCAGCGGCATGATTAAGTTCCTGTTCCTGCCGCTGGCGCTGGCAGCGACGATCACTATTGCCGCGTCGTTTGTCATCGCCATGACGGTAGCGCCCGCGTTCTGCGTGCGTTTTCTCGGGCGCCTCGATCCGCGCAGCTCGAAAGGACGATCGACGGTTGATGGCGATTCCGACCAGGAAAAAGGTGCCTACGCCGGTATGTTAAAGCGGGCAATGAAAGGTGGGTTTTTTACCGTCGCCATCATCAGTGGTGTCACGGCAGCGTGTTTCCTGCTTCTGCCGATGCTCGGCACCGAACTGTTCCCCGAAGTCGATGCCGGCACCTTCGAGGTTCGGGTGAAAACCGTTCCCGGAACCCGTCTGCTGAAGACGGAGGAACGAATCGCCGAGATTGAAGCATCGATTCGCGAAACGGTGGCTGAAGGCGAATTGCAGTCGATCATTTCCAATATAGGACTTCCGGTTGGTAAAGGCGCCGGGTTCTCTACAATCCTCAGTTCCAACTCAGGACCTGATACTGCCTACGTCATCGTCAATCTCAATGCCAAAGGACGCAAAAAATCGACCACCGACTATGTGACCGAATTGCGCGCAAAGTGGAAGACCAAGTTCCCTGACGAGAAATTCCTGTTCGTTACGGGAGGGATCGTTAACGCCGCGCTCAACGAAGGCGCGCCGACACCGATCGACATCGAAATCAAAACCGGCTCGCTCGAGGTCGGTCGCGAAGCCGGGGAGATCATTGAAGCAGCGATGCGTGATATTCCCGGAGCGGTGGATGTGCAAATCGCGCAGATGCTCGACTACCCGCAACTCGACATTCAGGTCGACCGCACGCGAGCGGCTTACTATGGCCTGTCACAGGACGAGGTTGCTCGCAACGTCCTCGCTGCCTACGGTTCGAGCGCCAGCTACGCATCGATGATCTGGATTGCGCCCGATGGAAAGGATTTCTTCATGGGGGTTCAGCTTGGCGACAATCGTGCCGAATCACTCGACGAACTGCGCAATCTGCCACTGCGCGTTCAGACCGATGACGGGCCGACAACGATCCCGCTCTCGAATATTGCCGAGATTCATCGCGTCAATATTCCAGGCGAAATTGCCCACGCCGACATCTCGCGGGTGATCAATGTCTACGTCAATGTCGAGGGGCGTGACGTCGGCTCCGTGGCAGCAGACGTCGAAGCCAAACTCGCGACGCTGACCTTGCCTGCCGGAGTCACTGTTTCGTTGCAGGGGCCGGTCAAAGCAATGCGCGAAGGTGCCGCCAACATCGGTTTCGGTTTGGCGATCGCTGCGATCTTGGTGTTTCTCATTCTAATGGCGCAGTTTAAGTCGTTCATCGATCCCCTAATCATCATGCTCGCCGTTCCACTCGCGTTGGCCGGTGTCGTGGTAGCGTTGTTCATCACCGGCACGACCCTTAATATCCAGTCGCTGATGGGCGCGTTGATGTTGATCGGAGTAGTGGTCAACAACAGCATTCTGCTGGTCGAGTTTGCCAACAGCGAACTAAAACGGGGCAAGACTCCTTTCGAGGCAGCGTTCTCCGCCGCGCGCATTCGCCTGCGCCCGATCCTGATGACTTCATTGACGCTGCTCGCTTCGTTGGCTCCATTCGCTCTGGCTCTGCTGCCCGGCAACGAAGCGATGGTGCCACTGGCGCGTGCCGTGATCGGCGGCATGTTGGTTTCCACGGTGCTGACCCTATTTCTCGTGCCGAGCGTCTACGCGCTCATCAAGAGAAAGCCCAACAACTCTCCTGAAGACCGCCGCGTTGGCGCATCGGTTCCGGCCACTACGTGATCCATCTTTTCCTGCCATGAAAGCTCGACCCATCATACTTTCTATTGCCCTCGCTGCGTTCGGTTCAGTGTCTGCCAACGAAGGTGCCAGCCGCGCGATCGATCTTGCTACGGCGTTGCGACTCGCCGATGCCGATAATACGCAGATCGCTCTCGCCCGAGAAAAGATCCGTCAGGCAGAGGCGAAAGTGGCTCAGGCAAAAACGCTGCTGCTTCCCGATCTCACGGCCGGCGTCAGTTATCACCGTCACGATGGCCCATTGCAGGAAACTAACGGCAAGGTCATCGACGTCGATCGTTCGTCGAGCTACATCGGCGGGGGAGCGGGCGCGGTCGGTGCGGGTGATGTTCAAGTTGCCGGCGTCGCCCTGAATGTCGATCTGGCTGACGCCTACTACACGCCGCTCGCCGCCCGGCAACGCGCCCAGCTGGCCACGTCGAACAGCGCTGCCGTGCGCAATCAGGTGCAGTTAGAGGTCGCTACCGCCTGGTTCGAGTTGCAACGGGCACGTGGAGCCCTTCAGATCGCTGCCGAAGCTCAGAAAAATGCCGACGCGCTGGCTTCAGCTACGCGCAGCTTTGCCGAAACCGGTGAAGGTCTCGATTCCGATCAGGAGCGTGCTGCGGTCGAAGCTCTAGTCCGGAAACGCGACATTGAAATCGTTCGCGAAAATTTTGAAGTGCGAGCGATTCGTTTGGCCTGGTTGTTGCGCATCGATCCGACAACGGCGCTTCATCCCGCGGGCAGTGTTGAGGCACGAACGGAATGGGTCGAATCGTCAGCCGGTCTCGCTTCGTTGATTGATCGTGCCGTTGGTGCCCGTCCCGAATTGGTAGGCTCTGATGCCGAGATCGCTGCCACCTTGCAAGAATTGCATCGGCGCCGGTTTTCGCCGTTGATTCCCCAAATCGCCATCGGTGCGAGTGGGGGAGCGTTCGGCGGAGACAGTGGTTCCAGCGCTGGCTACGACGATGGTCGCGGCGATGTCAGTGCAGCGGTCTACTGGCAACTCAATGGGCTCGGCTTCGGGCACCAGGCAGAAGTCGACGAGCGGGAGTCTTTGCACCGACAAGCGCAGATTTCGCGCGCGGATGTGGAGATCGCTATCTCTGCAGAAGTCGCGGGCGCGTTTTCCAGTGTACGCCATCGCAATACGCGCATTGGCATCGCTCGCGATACGGTTGTAAGAGCTCAGCGCTCCTACGAACTGAATCGCTCGCGGGTTTTCGAAAACCAAGGACTTCCGATCGAAGTGCTGCAGGCAATTCAATCTTTGGTCGTCGCGCGCAGTAGTTATCTTGATTCATTGGTCGATTACAACATCGCTCAATTTCAACTCTACACGGCGGTGGGCCAGTCCGGTGTCAGTGGAGCTCAGCGGACCGAGATCGAAACGCAGGTCGAAGTCGAATCTGTTCCAGTTGCAGCGGACGCGGAAGTTGTCTCCGAGGTCGAGCCGACTAATGCTCCCAAAGCTGGTCGGGCATTTTTCTCGAAGTTGTTTCGAACGGCTGACTGAACGACTGAATTATCGATCGGCAGCGTTGAGGATTTGCTGCCTGAGCGTCAGCACGTTCTGCCAGGCATCGCCCGATTCGATAACGGCGAGTTCGACGTCAATTTTGTAGGGAGCGCCGGCGTAGGTTTTACACGGCGTGCCGCAGTTCCGTGCGAATACCATGCCATGATAGCGACCACTCAGGACCCGGTGAGATCGACCTATGATATCGAGCGCCTTGACCGGATCCGCGCGATCACTGAGTACCGTGGTCGCCGCCGGATATTTTTCTGAGAATTCGCGAGTCTTATCGTCACCGATGGGGCCGCCCATGTTGAGAAATAAAAGCCGAGCGTCCGGCCACTTGGCCTGAGCAGCCCGAATGTCTTTTTCGACTTCGGAAGTGTTCGCGCTGACTCTGCCGGCAGGCACCACGGTGATGGTATCCGTGGACTTCAAAATATCCACAGGCCGGAACAGGTAGGCGAGATCGGGGGCGTAGCTGGCGGAAATGTCGTGGCCAGCGAGGATGTCGACCGAGTGTTTTGAACGAAGTCGAATGAAGCTAGAGCGCCGTAGTAGGGGCAGCCATTTTTCGACCACGGGATCGATGATAAAACTCTCGTCATCGGCTTCGGCGCGATCGAACTGAAAGTCGCAACTAATCATTCCGAAGGGAATACCGAGTTTCTCCGCCTGGTCGACGTAGTAACTCATGTATTCAAAATGAGCATCACCTTCTCGGTGCCACATCAATCCGCCGCCACCGAATACCACTAAAGCAGTGTCCGAATCCAGTCCGGTGGTCGGGTGGTTTGAATTAAAGAATCGGGTATCCAGACGCGGCAAAAACCGCTTCCACAGAATCGGGTAGGTGTCGTCGCCTACGTTGCCGTAACCGGACGCTCCCACGAAGGCGATTTTCATTGATGAAAATGGGATGGTAATCGTCCCGAAGATGGGAGGTCAGGTCAGGGCGAAAAGACCAAGCTACCTGATTTGCTATCCTGCCTTTCGAAACGTTCGGGGCATTCGTTTGCTCGCAGTTGCTGAACGCAGAATTTGCTCAAACTGGTCGGCGATGTTGGTCCAGCGGAACTGCGCCTGATTGACCCAATCGCGCGCGGCATCGGAAGAGGTAGTTTTCAGCTCTGCCGAACGATACATCCGGTCTATCGCGTTCACGAATGGCAGTCTGTCGGGAATCGCGCCGATGGTATTGATGCCCGGATGAGAAAGTTGCGTCGAGCAGTTAATCCGCTCGACACCTTCGCCTGTCCATTCTCCGAGCGCTGCCCAATCGGGAACGATCTGCGGCACGCCGTGTGACATACCCTCCATCGTCGTCAGGCCCCAGCCCTCACCCGAGGTGGTGGTCACTTGCAGATCCATAGCTTGGTAAATGAGCTGCAAGGCCGATTTAGAGACAGAGCCGATCGTGCCACTGCCATCGCTGAGGATTACCCGGCTGGCCACGCCCCGGTAGTCGGCCAAACGCTTGAGGTCCCAGCCTTCATTGCTGTGCGAGCAGTGCAGATAGAGCCAGGCGTTGTCGATTCTCTTTTCGTGAATCCAGGAGGCGAAGTAGTCGACCGTCAGATCGAGGCGTTTACGTGGCTGGTTGCGGTTTACGTTCCCGATCAGAAAGGCGTCATTAGGTAGCGACAAATCGAGCATCTTTCTGGCTTCCCGCTTGCTGAATGCCGTTGCGGTTGCTGTATCTACGCCGTGAGGGATGACATGGCGGGGACCACTAAAACCCGATGAACGGGCCTCGGCGTAACCGAATTCGGTATACCAGATCGCGGCGCTGAGACGGTTCAAGGATTGCACATCATCCGGATCGAGGTTGGCACCATCGACCGGCATATAGGCGACGATGGGAACGTCGACGTGACACTCTAAAAACCGCGCGACGTTCCACCAGTCGTTGTTGATCACGACCACATCCGGTTCGAACTCGGCGACGAGATTAGCGAAATTATCTATGCCCCACATGTCGTCCATCTGGCAAGCAGGGATCACCGGGTAGGGGAGCGCATCACTCGGTTGCTCGCAGTTCACTCCCGATACCAGCACATTCCACTCATTGCATAAATGACCGACAATCGAGTGGGTGACCGTGGCGAATCCGGTCGGCACCAGTGCATCGCCGATCCATAGCAAACGCGGACGATCGCACCTGAACTGGGGCAGTGGAGCATTTGTTTTGCGGATTTGCTTCTTCGGCAATGGCAAACTCTGGAGGTATCCGCTGATGGCTATATTGCTCTGCGCATTCGGCGAGGATGGAGAGGATGGCTCGTGGGTCTCAATGGGTTTCATTACGGTCATTGTTTCAGAGGATGGGTGATAGTCTCAGAGGGCACTCAGAATTAAAATACTCGCCAATCGATGATGCATTCCGGCAGCAAGTGTCGAAGGCGTTCGCTGCCATTGTTAGTCAGCGCTGGAAACTGGCTGCCGACGGGTTGCTCAAACACTGATAGAACCAACAAGTCGAGTTTGCTGAATTTCCCGAGTAATTCGATGCAATCGTCGGACACTGCCTGCGTGTTCGCCATGTTCAGGCCATGCAAACGATCGGACAGCCGAGTGAGTTCGACGGCACCCACGGGTGTGATGGCTGTCGACTCCAGATTGATGTTTGTGATCAGCGGCAGTCGGTAACAATAACCGACCAATACTTTTAGATCGACATCGGTAAACCCCTTCTGGCCCTCCAGGCTGATTCGCCAGATTTCGAAAACGCCTTTGGGCAGTTCAGCGCTGGAGTAAATGTTTCCATCTTCCGTGCGAATCTGAAGAAATCCGCCCTTTTGAAAAACCCAGTTCGCCAATTCCCTGCTGACTTTTTCAAATTCGATTGTCGACAAGGGAGAAGGGGTCGAACTTCGCAGACCAAGGGGCGATAAATTTCCTGCCTTCCACGAAAACGCGAAAAAACCGAGACTCCCCAGTAAGGCGATGGTCAGAAGCGTGGCTAGCAAAGGGCGGAGCAGACGCTTTGGTGGCCTCGCACTGGCTCCACGCGAACCTGTTCCGTCAGGGTCGAAAGCATGACTGAGATCGCTTGCGTGTTGGTAACGGTCATCGCGGTTCGACTGCATGGCACGATTAACTACATCGTCGAATCGCTGATCGGTACCCGCGCATTGCGAGGGAGGTGCCCAGGCCCCTTTGGGCACGGTACCAGTCAACATTTCGTAGATGACCACGCCTAGCGAATAGATGTCAGCCCGGTGATCGATCTCTGTATCCTCGACCGATTCAGGTGACATGTAGGCGGGAGTTCCGACGCTGACTCCCGCGGCTGAGACCTTGCTCAAATCGCTGTCGCTATCGCATAGCTTTGCCAGCCCGAAATCGCCGACTTTGACCAGGCCTTCCGTGTTGATCAGGATGTTGGCTGGCTTGATATCGCGGTGGATGATCCCGTGATCGTGCGCATACTGGAGGGCGTCGCAAACTTGATTAATAATCGGCAGAATCTGGTTCGGCTGCAATTCGTGATTGCGAATCAGGTGCCGAAGGTCGGAACCCTCGACAAATTCCATCACGAAGTAGAGATGGCCCTCGCTGGTCTCGTCGAAACTGTGAACTGAAACGATATTTGGATGGCTGAGATTCGCCATGGTTCGAGCTTCGCGGCGGAAGCGTTTGTCGAAGCCATGTTCTTTGCCGAAATTTGGTGGCAACAATTTGAGGGCGACCGTGCGATCCAGTTGCGGTTGTCGAGCCTTGTAGACAGCTCCCATTCCGCCTTTGTCGATGAATTCGATGAATTCGTAACCGGGAATCAGTTCGCTAAGCTCTTCGATCGATGGTGGAACAAAGCCGGTCGGACTTACAAACTTACCCTTTTTTCCGACTTCGGGAGGAGCCGGTTGGTCATCATTTCGTGAATCGTTGGCTTCCATCTTTGCACGTTAGCGTCTAGAAACTATCGATTTGAGATGGGTATGACAATATCGAAAATTTCCAATCTTATAGAGGCGTCTCCTCCCGGGTTGTGGTTCCCTTTTTACGGCGGCTTGGGAGACATTCTGTTGCGTTGCTATCAGACACGCTTTTGGCATTGTCTCGAAGCGGCACAGGATCGCGTCGGTGTTGTCGTAGCCTCGGTGAACCCGTATGCATCGGAATTATTTCGATGGCACGTCAATCGTAGAAATATTGTCCTGTTCGATTTAGGGCATGCGCTGGCTGAATTTGAGAGTCAGGGATTGAAGGGGGCGGACCTGCATAAAACGCTTGCCCGCTTTGCTGGTTTATCATGGCCCGGAAAATACGAAGACTTCCGTGCCCAACCACCGGCGGACTGGAAACCAACGTTTTTCGCTCCAGACTATTTGGACGATCGAGGGCATGTCGTTTTTCATCCTTTCGCGGGCCTTGAACAGCGAGCTCTAACCGCCGAACAGGTCAAAGACGTGCTCGCAGTCTTGGCGAAACTTCCTTGTAAGGTGTACGTGCCATCGAGAGATTTTATTCGCTTTCGAGCGGGCAGCGCAGCACACGGTGCCGAGGAACTCCCCGATGACCTGGAGCTTCCTGAAAATGTCGTGCTGCTGAAAAACCTTTCGGTGCCTGCGACGATCAATCTGATTCGCAATGCCGTCGCATTTGTTGGAGCCCATTCCTCTTTAGTGTTGGCGGCGGCCTGTGAGGGGGTCCGCTCGCTGGCGCTTTATCCAACGTTCCTTGCCGAGGAGTTTGCGACGCAGCGAGGCTACGCCTTTTACGCGGCGTTTGAGCACATGACCGTGCTGCCGTTTCCCGATGTCGATGCAAAAGCTGTGGAATCGTGGTTACAGGCGGTGTTTGCGCCTGGAGATTTTGGTAGTCACGAAGTTGACGGGCGGTGGGTTAGAGGCACTGCCGAATGGGTCATCGAGCACGGCGGTTCGGTGAATGTCGATTGGTGTTCACCGCCCGATTTTTTGTCGGCTGAAGATATTGCGACCAAGCGTTGTCGACAGATCCGTAGCAGTGCGGAGCTTCCGAGAGGGCGCTTCAAGCTCTGGCGGATCAACTTCGAAAATTGCGCAGAATTCGGTGATGATGATCTCGTTGCGTTGACGTCGTCGGCTCAGGGAGTGAACACCGTTACCAATTTGAATCTCAGCGGAACGGCAGTGACGGCGACAGGCATTGCCAGGCTCGGTGAGCTTGGGATGTCACTTCGACAGTTGAACCCTGGCCAGGTCGCGTCGAGTGGCGACGGGCTGAATCGAATCGCCGAGCTGCTTCCCGATTGCAAAATCGTCGCAATGTAACCGAGGGGATCACTTGGCTGCGTTGAGCCGGGCCTTTTCCACTTCGGGAAGAGGCGAAACCATTTTCAGACCACTGGGCACCGAATCGGGAATCGTGTCACTCAGATCGAGTGCCGATGGGCTGGTCATCGATTTCAGGAATGCAAGCAAGTCGTTGACTTCGGCATCGGTGATCGGCGGATCGAGCGGCGCCAGTTTGTCGGTCAAGGTGCGGCGCAAGAGCCTTTGGACGATTTCCTTTTTGCTGTGTACCGCACCGCGGAACTCGGGCTCAAGTTGAGCGGGGTCGTAGGTGTCCAGAGCGTGAATCGGATCCAAATGATGGCGCACGGCTCCTTCGAGCGTGGTGTAGGCGCCATTGTGCATGTAAGGACCCGTGAGTTCGACGTTGCGTAAAGGTGTGGTGCGGAAAGCGTAGGCCTGGTCCATGCCCGCATTGCTTCTGTGGGCGACTCCGTAGTCAGCATCCTCTTCGTGGTCGGGACCGGGTCCGATTGGCATGACACCAATATTATGCATTTTCTGGTCGGTGGTCAGTCGACCGCTGTGACACTCGACGCAGTTGGCGCGACCGTAGAACAACTGGGCGCCGCGCAATTGTGCGGGGTTGAGTGCTGAGTCATCGCCGGCGAGGAAATGGTCCCAGGGGCTGTCGAGCAGGGTGTAAGCATCGATCTCGAAAGCGGCAATGGCTTTTGCAGCTGAAGCAAAATGGAGTTTGTCGAGGTCTTCGTCCGGGTAAGCAGCGGCAAACATCTCTCGGTATTTGTCGAAACTGAGCACGCGTTTCATCAGGTGTTCCCAGATTTTCTGCTCATTCTGACCGAGCTCCTGACCAATCTCGTTGTGGCCGCCACTGACGTCCGTCTCGCCTTTTGATCCGCGCATTTCGTCATCGGATAGCACCGGCATCATGGCTTGGGCTTCGAGCACGTGGGTGATGTTGTCGGGCATCACCACTTGATAGAGGCCAGGTGATTTGGGGAGGCGCATGGTGTTTACGGCAAACCTGCCGTCTTCTGTTTTGTGGGCGCGTCCGTCCCAAAACATGTTGTGCCACTCGGAATCGCCGCGGTTAAATATCTCCGGAGAATTGCGAGGCGTGAACGGGTGCGGGGCTTTACCGGTCGCAAAGCCGGCGAGCACACTTTCGCCGTCGCCGAGATCAATCAGGTTGAAGCCGACCGGCAGACGTTTGCCCTTATCGTCGGTGTAAGCGGCTGTGCCGACGGCGCGGGAGCGACCGTCTCCGGTAAAGGCATCGGGGTGGTGGCAGGTAGCGCAACTGACGTCACGATTGCCGCCGATCACGGGATCAAAAAACAGCGCCTGTCCGAGATCGAGTAATTCCTGAGAATACTCGGGCGCCGGCTCCATGGGCGTGACACTATGTTTTGCCAGCGACGATCGAAGTATAGAGACTTCATCCTTTTCTTCGGCGGTGGCAGAAAGTGCCCAGGCTGCCAATCCAGTGGCGCAGGCAAAACCGAAGGTGAGTGAAATTTTTTTAAGCAACATGACAGGATGCAAAGGTGAGATTGTCTTGCGAAGAAATTTTACTGGTTCGCTTTGTTGTGACGAAGCGTGATGACGTCGGACTGTACTTCGACGTCGCGCTTTTCTTCGCTGCCGTCCGGCCAGCGAATCTGAAGTGAGACCTTCTTGGTATCCTTGGGAAGCGCAAAGATGAGGTCCGTCGATGACTGGGTCAGATAGCTGCCTCCACCACAGACTTCGGCTGTTTGCTTCGGGAGAGGAGACGCCTCGACGCTGACCCGTGTACCGATCCCTTTGGAGTTCCCGGCTCCGGCATCGAAACGTAGGGCGAGCGAAATATTGTCGTTCTGGCCAGCGGTTCGGTTGATGAAAACTTCGCTGCTGTTGTTATTTACTCCAACTACGAAGTCTTCACGACCATCTGCATTGAGATCGACGGCGGCGAGACTCTTGGCGTCTCCAGGAACTTCGAGCCCGCTTTCTCGAGGCCAAATGGCTTCGAAGGGGGCCGTGGGATCGCCAGTGCCGCGCAGCAAAAAACTGAGGCCGGTCTTGATCTCACTGATTTCCTGGTGCGGCGTGAACAGGTTCTGCACCAAATAGCAGTCAGGGTGTCCATCGAGGTCGACATCACGCAGCACCACGCCGAAGCTGGGCGAGGTCTGGCTGATACGGGGCAGGGGCACCATGTCGAAGTGACCTGCTCCGTCATTGATCAGCGCGATGTTGTCCATTCGGTTGGCGCGGTAAACCGTTGACTGATTGAGCTTTTCGAGATCGTAGATGCCATTCAGCGGGACGCTGGCATACTTGTGGAAAGTCTGCATTTTGTCGCCGATGTAGGGCATTGCCCTCATCGAGGCCGCAAATCCGCGCCAAGGGTAGCAGATCTTGTTGCCCTGTTCTTCGAGGAAGTGCGCTTCGACGATGTGCTTTTTGCCGGAATTGTCAAAGTCACCGTAGAAAATGAGTTCAGGTGAATCAAGCTCGGCCCGGTAGGGCGTGTTGAGTCCAAGATTGGTGGCGACGTAGTCGATATCGCCGTCGCCGTCGAGATCGCGCCCGTCGATGCCGGTCCACCAACCGCGTCCGGCGATGCCATCGCCGTCGAGTTTGGCGGCAGCGGTGTCGTCGACGAGGAGACCTCTGTTATTGCGGAAAAGTTTGATCGGACCCCAGTCATGAGTGAGCAATAGGTCGACCCAGCCGTCATTGTCGACATCGCTCCAAAGGGCACCAGTGACCATCCCGGAGCGCTGGAGTTCCGGTGCGAGATCGGCTGTTGCCTTGATGAAGCGTCCTCCTTCGTTGACCAGTAGAACGCTCTCCGGTGCGGTTGGGAAATCGGCGGCGATCGATCGGCTGCCGACATAGAGATCGAGGTCGCCGTCGCGGTCAAAATCGGCGGCAGCGACGACGCCGGAATTATGCGTCAACAGCGGCAGCGTACCTTGAGGAGCTGCTTCGAAGTCTCCCGCGCCTTTGTTCAAATACAGCCGGTCGCGCAGCATAGGCGAACCGACCGGGAACTCGGTGCTGCCGCTCGATACGTAGAGATCGAGATCACCGTCGCCGTCGACGTCTAAAAATGCCGCACCCATGTCTTCGAACGGTGCATCGATGGCGAGCACAGCCGATAGTCGAGGTTGCAGAATGATGTCGGACGAACCTTTCTGAGTGCTGTTGGTAAACAATTGCCCTGCCTGATCGGCGGCGCCTGCGAGGAACATGTCGAGGTCACCGTCGCCATCGATGTCACCCCAAGCCTGGCCCGGTCCGAGTTGCGAGAGCTTGAACGGCAGCAGCGGCTGTTCGGCGAAATCGTCGAACTCGGTTTCTTTGTGCGGGAATTTTTGCAGTGCCAGTGACTCCTCGAACATCGGGGATGACGGGTGGCGCGTGCGCACTGGCGGATCTTTTTCCATCACTTCTTTCGGTTCTGTGATGGTGTAGCGGTGGTCAGTTTTGAGATCTTTGAAAGTTTGTTTTTGACCGCTCGGCCATTCGACACTCATCGAAGTGATAGTGGCATTTTCACCTAAGCCAAAATGCATGAGTGGCTCGTCGGCATCGAGGAAGCCTCCGTAGGGAAACAGCTGTCGAACCTGACTGACACCGTCGGGAGTGACGACCCGGATTAGCGTGCCGATACCGCCCGGATTACTCTGGGTTCCTTTCAGGTCGATGGAGATACAGTGTCCGTCAGTTCCGGTGTTGCGATAGACGCTGATCGGATCTTCTAAATTGGAGGTGACCAGTTCCAAACGGCCGTCGCCGTCGAGGTCACCCAGGGAGGCGCCGTAAGACATGCCCACGTGGTCGAGGCCCCATGCTTTCGATTTGTCTTCGAAGTGAAAGTCGCCGTAGTTTTTATAGGCGAGATTTTGTTCACGGCGTTCGGAGGTATGGACGTAATGCTCCCAATGCGTTTTACCGATCAACTGCGCATGATTCAGCGACGGCAGGTCCGAATGATTGAACTGGCGCGGTACGCCATTACAGAAAAATACATCAGCAAGGCCATCGCAGTCGAAATCGGCACTGCGAATCGCCCAAGTCCATTCAGTCTCAGCGAGGTCGGCCATCCAAGCTCCTTCGAGAAAGCGGTCGGTGCCAGTGTTGATGTGCATGGTGTTGCGCATCAGTTGTTGCGGACCACCAACGTCTTCGAGATTGTCGTGGCGCTCGCCCATGGACGCCATTGAAGCCTTCTGCATGTAGTGAGTTTTGGGCATCATGTCGGCGAGCAGAAAATCGATTAGTCCGTCATTGTTGAAATCGCTCTGCACGGCACCCATCGAAAACCAGGTGCTGTGACGAACGACGCTCTCGGCGACTTCGGTGAAGGTGCCGTCGCCGTTGTTGCGATAGAGAAAATCAGGGCTGCTGAAGTCGTTGCCGACATAGAGGTCGGGCCAGCTGTCGTGATTGTAGTCCCACCAAGTTGCCGAGTTACCCCAGTGGCGATCGGTGGTGATGCCGACTGCTTCAGTGACATTGGTAAATCCTTTCTCGCCGTCGTTGCGCATCATGTAATCGGGACGGCCGGCCTCTGTGTAGAGCAGTTCGCCGTTGTCACCGCGTTTGTCCTGCACCACCGTGTACCAACGCCGCCACTCCTCTGCGACCTCAAGCTTGCCGTTCTCGGAAACGATGCCGATCGGTTCACTGGGACGGCCTTGATCACGATAGATCTGATGAGTCAACAGGTAGACATCGAGATCGCCGTCTCGATCGTAATCGGCGATGGCAGCGACGACACAGCCGTCGGCGACGTTTAACCCGAGGTCAGCTGCGCTTTCGACGAAGCTCACTGCTGTGCCCTTCGGCTTGCGTTTGCCGTCAACGATCAGTTGGTTGATGAACAGCTGATTGGGCGCGTCGTAGTTGCACAGGAAAATATCGAGGTCGCCATCGCCGTCGATATCGGCCAGTGACACGCCGACTGCCCAGTCGAGGTCGCCGCCAGCGAGGCCGGTTTCTTCGGCAATGTCCGTAAACTTGAAGTCGCCAGTCTGCAGGTAGAGCGCATTTTTACCAGGGCCGTTGCCGACGAACATGTCCGGCTTGCCATCGAGATCCATATCACCGATGGCAACCGCACCACAGGCCGAACTAGAGTGGTAAGCGCGTCGCAAGGGATGATTGACATCGATAGGGATGACCAGGTCGACACCGGTTTCCTCGGGCGGCATTTTTTCGAACAGGGTCTTCCCGTCGTAAGCGCGCGTCGACTTGACCAATGGTTCTGCGACGATCAAAGGCTCATCGCCGCTCGATTGAGCCTGCAAATTAGCGGGTTCTCCGGCGATGACGCAAAAGGCGGAAAACAACGTTACGAAGACGCCAGCGGACGATGAAGATTTACGGAAATTGGGGAAAGTGGGCATAATTGCAAAACGAGTAATGCGCCGTTCACCTTCCGCTTTTGAAACTCCAGAGTCAAGGCTGCGACAACCGCGATTGACGCCAAATTGCCTTGTTTCAATTGGCTCAAATGTGACTTGGCGCATTCCAGTCAAGCCGTTACCGTCTTGCTTTCCAGGGTAATATCTCTGCCTTTTTATTTTTATTGTCCAGACCTGCCCATGAATCGAAAAATGCGCTCTAATCGACCATTCCTCTCCCTGTTGTTGGCCTTTACCAGCTTGAGTTCACTCGCTTGCCCTAATCTACTGGAAGCCCAGCAGAAGAATCAGAAGAAAACGCCGCGTCCTGCCA
>JBBKXR010000186.1:0-13228 GCA_037969585.1 Verrucomicrobiales bacterium | reverse complement strand
GGCGGGTGCAGGGCTAGCTGCAGGTGCAGATGCAGATGCAGGTGCAGGTGCAGATGCGGGCGCAGGCTGAGCTTTTGGCGCGGGATCAGGAGCTGATTTTTCGGCAGCGGGTTCGGCGGGTTCGGCGGATTCGCTTGGCGCCTCGGCTTTTTCCTCTGTCTCGGCGGATTCAGCTTTGGGCTCCGGTTTGGCATCCGCAGCGGGCGCTGGCGATGGATCCCCTTCTGCCGACGATGTGGCTTCCGCATTTTCGTCGATGGTGGCGACGACCGCGCCGATATCAACTTCGTCACCGGCGGCGGCTTTGATCGAAAGAACGCCACTGACTTCCGCGGTCAGTTCGGTAGAAATTTTATCAGTCTCAAGAGTCAGCAACAGGTCGCCTTTGCTGACGCTGGCGCCGTCGGTCTGATGCCATTCGGCGATGCTGCCGGAGGTGATGGATTCACCAACGCTGGGGATCTTTACTTCGTGGGCCATGAAAATAGAGAGAAATAGAGGAGAAAGAATTTAAAATAGAGAATCTTGATTAGAAATCATTCGCTGAAGGCTCGTTCAACTAGCATTTTCTGTTCCCGAACGTGAACTGCTTTGGAGCCGGCGGCGGTACTGGCCGCAGAGTCGCGTCCGGCGTAGCGGATTCGGACGTCGGTGTAGCGATCGAGACGTGGCTCGATGTGGCTCCAGGCACCCATGTTTTTCGGCTCTTCCTGACACCACACCCACTTGCGGGCGTTCGGGTAGCGCAGGGTCACTTCATGTAGCAGGTCGTGGTTGAGCGGGTAAAGTTGTTCGACGCGGATGATAGCGACATTCTTAATTTCCTGCTCACGACGATAAGCGATAAGATCGTAGTAAACTTTGCCGGAACAGAAAATCAGGCGATTGACGCGCTCGTGATTGTCGGTGATGCCGGGATCATCGAGGAACTCGCGAAAACAGGCAGCACCGGTAAATTCGTCTTCAGCGGAAACGCATTCCGGATGATTGAGCAGGCTCTTCGGCGTCATCAGGATGAGCGGCTTGCGCACTTCACGCAGCAGTTGGCGGCGCAAGACGTGGAAGTATTGAGCCGGCGTGGTCAGATTGCAGACCTGCATATTTTCCTCAGCACATAGCTGGAGAAATCGTTCGAGTCGGGCGCTGGAGTGCTCGGGCCCCTGACCTTCGTAGCCATGCGGCAATAACAGGGTCAAATGGCTGGGACGGCCCCATTTTGATTCCGCGGAACAGAGAAATTGATCGATGATCACCTGGGCACCGTTGGCGAAATCGCCGAACTGAGCTTCCCACAAGATGAGCATGTCAGGGGTATTCAGCGAGTAGCCGTAATCGAAGCCAAGTACTGCGAACTCGGACAGTAAACTGTTGTAAATGCAGATGCTGCCCTGATCATCGGACAAGTGCCGCAGCGGCACGTAGCGTTCACGGGTAGCACTGTCGTAGAGTACAGCATGACGTTGGCTGAAGGTGCCGCGTCGGCAATCCTGGCCCGACAGGCGCACAGCTTTGCCTTCCATGAGCAGAGAGCCGAAGGCCAGTGATTCCGCGAAGGCCCAGTTATAGCCTTGGCCGGCTTCGACCACTTTGGCGCGTGGTTCGAGGAAGCGTTTACGGATCTTGTCGTTGAGTTGAAAATCATCCGGCACCTCGGTCACGCGCATGCCTATGTGGCGCAGCGTTTCGGCATTGATACCAGTCGGCACGGGAGCATGCGAATAATCGGGTTGCGGTTCGGCTCGCGAGCCGTCATCGGCATCGCTGTTGCCATTGCCGCCACCATTCGCTTGCCGTTCGCGCAGGGCTTCGAGCTCTGACTCCATGCGACCGGTGTAGTCATCCTCGATAGCGCGGACTTCGTCTTCGCTGAGCTTGCCGGCTTCGACGACCTTTTTGCGAAACAGATCGGCGGTCGACTTCTGACTGTCGATTTCCCGATAAGTTTGTGGCTGCGTGAACGCAGGTTCGTCACCTTCGTTGTGGCCGTAGCGTCGGTAGCAGACGATGTCGAGAATGACGTCCCGGGAATACTCCTGGCGAAATGCCAACGCCAGTCTGGCGGCAAACAGGACATCCATCGGCGAATCGCCGTTAACGTGAATGACCGGCGCTTCGATCATTTTTGCCACGTCCGTGCAGTAATCGGACGATCGCGCGTCCTCAGGCATGGTGGTGAAACCAATCTGATTGTTGACCACCAGATGGATAGTGCCGCCAGTGCGATAGCCGGGCAGCTGGGAAAGGTTGAGCAATTCCGCGACACTTCCCTGTCCGGCAAATGCGGCATCACCGTGGATCAGCAGAGGCAGGACTTGGCCACGGTTAACCTTTTCGTCATCCGTTGAGGCCAGCGCTCGCTGTCGAGCCCGTGCCTTGCCTTCGACCACCGAATTGACCGCTTCGAGGTGACTCGGGTTGGCCGCCAGCAGCACGCTCACATCTTCACCGGACTGAGTGGTGCGTGTGGTATCGAAGCCGAGGTGATATTTCACGTCGCCGTCGCCGGCGACCAGATCGGGAACGTAATTTTCAGAGAATTCGTAGAGCAGGACGTCGAGCGGCTTGTGCAGAAAATTCGCGAGCACATTGAGGCGACCACGATGCGCCATGCCCATGACCAGTTCTTTGACGGAATACTCGGGACAGGATTCGAAGATCGTATTGAGCGCGACCATCAGCGACTCGCCACCTTCCAGTGAAAAACGTTTCTGCCCGACGTAGGTGCGGTGCAGGAACTGTTCGAAGGCCTCAGCATGGATCAGCCAAGTGAGCGCGTTGCGCACATCGCCAACTTCCGGTTCTGGCGCGGTGGGTCGGTTTTCGATCCGTTCGCGCAACCAGTGGCGGACTTCCGGATTGAGAATGTGCATGTACTCAAAACCGATCTTGCCGCAGTAAGTCTGCTGCAAGCTTTCAACCAGTTCACGCAGCTTCATCTTCTGACCGCTGTTATAAAAGCGAGTCGCCACGTCCGTATCCAAGTCGACGTCCGAGAGCCCATGCTCTTCGAGTGACAGCCGCGGGGCCTCAGGAGCGATCTTGGCGAGTGGATCGAGCAGCGCACCAGTGTGACCGAGCGCGCGATACGAATATACAAGACTGACAATGCGCGCCTTAGCCTTCAGGTCGAGACTGCCCTCGCCCTCGGTGTCGGCTCCAGCGAGAGTCGTGTTGGCGGCAGCCGCCGCGGGATCGTTCGCTCCGTTGCGCTTCGTCAACTGCGCGCTGCCGATTTCAAAGCCCTCAAAAAAGGCTGCCCACGTGGCATCGACCGCACCTGGATCGCGCTTCCATGCGGCGTAATTTTCGTCGAGAAGGTCGGCATTAAACCGGGCAGAGACTGAGGAATTCATCGGTTGAGCAGGAGACGGCAACACTATGGCCGAGTCCCCTGTAGAATCGAGTAGGAAATTGCTAGAATGTCCGATTCCGACTTGGACTTTGCCTTTATTGAGAAAATCCGCTAGTCTTTCCGTTTTTGCGTCCCCTCTCATGATCAGCGTTAAGGATCTGACTAAGCGATATGCCGGCCACACGGCGATTCAGAACGTCTCATTCGAGGTGGGCAAAGGCGAAATCGTAGGCTTTCTCGGGCCGAACGGTGCGGGCAAAAGTACCACCCTGCGCATCCTGACCTGCTTTCAGTCAGCGACTTCAGGAACAGCCAGCGTCGCAGGCTTCGACACCTATCGTGACTCGGTCGAAGTGCGACGCCGGATTGGTTACATGCCGGAAAATGTGCCGCTCTATCTCGACATGCGCGTCGGCGAGTATCTGAGGTTCCGCGCCGACATCAAGGGCATGGCCGGACGTAAAGCCCGAAACGCGGTCGATGAATCCATGGATATCTGCGGCCTGCAGTCGGTGCGCAAGAAATTGATCAACAATCTCTCCAAAGGTTTCCGCCAACGCGTCGGACTGGCCGATGCTCTGGTCAACAAACCGGATTTGCTCATTCTCGACGAGCCTACCAACGGTCTCGATCCAAATCAGATCCGCCAGGTGCGCGAGTTGATCCGCCAACTCGGCGAGCGTCACACGATTCTCGTTTCGACCCACATTCTCAGCGAGGTGGAAATGACCTGTGGCCGCGTCATCATCATCGACGGCGGCCGGATCAAAGCCTCTGACACCCCCGCCAATCTGGTGCGTCGTCTACGTGCTGCCGGCACGGTGCGCTACGAGGTGAAATTCGCCGCCAAACCGGTCCTGGAAATGGTACGCAACATCACCGGCGTGCAGACCGCCCGCCACATCGAGACGCGTAAGGAATGGACCCAGATCGAAATTCGCAGCGAATCCAATTTCGACGTCCGTCAGGATCTGCACGAGCTCGCCGTCGCCCAGTCATGGCCGCTCCGTGAATTGTCACTGAAGACCGCCACTCTCGAGGATGTGTTCGTCGACATGACCCAGCCCGGGACAGCGTAGCCCGACGACAGACTCCGATTCCACCCTTTCGAATTTCAAATATCCTATTTCGAAAATTCCGATGCGCGCCTTCTACATTCTATTAAAAAAAGAACTTCGTTCGTTTTTTCTGTCGCCGCTCGCCTACGTCATCGTCGCGCTGTTCATGCTGCTTAATGGCTGCCTGTTTGTGGCCATCGTCAAAGCCATGTGGCTGTCGGTGACGCCGCACAGCCTGATCTTTAACATGTTCACCTCGGTGTGGTTTTGGATGGGATACTTCTTCCTGTTTCCACTGATCACCATGCGGCTGTTCGCCGAAGAGAAGAAACTCGGCACGATGGAGACGCTGTTCACCGCGCCGGTGCGAACCGTTCAGGTTCTACTGGCAAAATACGTCGCCACCGTCGTGCTCTACCTGGTGGTGATTCTGCCAGTGTTTGGCTTCTTCATCCTGTTTCAAGAAGTCACCGGCCAACTGGCGGCGTTCAACGATGGCTCGTTTTTCGGCAGCCTGTTGGCGCTTTGCCTGTTCGGTCTTTTTAACATCGCCATCGGCTGCCTGGCATCGTCACTGACCGCCAATCAACTGATCGCGGCAATGATCACTTTCGTCGCGGTCATGCTGCATTTCTTCTTCGGCTTCTTCCTCAACTTTGCGTCCGGATCGTCGGCTGAACTCGGACAGCGACTGAAGTATTTTTCGACCATCGATCACATGAAATTTCTCAGTGACGGTCTGATCGATTCTCGACCGATCGTATACTACGTCAGCGCCTCAATCCTTCTGTTGTTCGTCACTCATCAGGTGCTCGACTACCGCAAATGGAAATCCTGAGCCGCCACAATTTGCCAGTCACTCTACTTTTTCGAAGCGCGCCCAACGCACCGCATGGCCAAGAAACCCAAAAAGTCTAAATCGCAGAAATCGCCTTCCCCTTCCGGAAGCGACAGCGAAGCCTCACGCCCGACTCCGAAGAATCCGAAAGTGGCGAGCGACAAGTCCAGTGGCAAGCATAACAAAACTGCCGAGAAGCCGACCGCGAAATCCAGTGACAAAGGGCGCAAAGCCAACCCCAAGGCCAACCCCAAGGCCAACCCCAAGGCCAACCCCAAGGCCAAACCGCTGCGCGGTCCACGAGCCGTTGGCCGCTTTGGCATTGCAATCCAGGTTGGGTTGCAGATCGTACTGGCTGCGATCATTTTCGCTCAAGTGAACTACGTTGGCTGCCGCCGCTACGAGCGCTGGGACATGACTCAGACCGGACGCTTTACGCTATCAACGATCAGTAAAGGATTCCTCCAAGGGCTCGACTCCGATGTGCTCGTGGTGATGGCGTTCATGCAAAACTCCGACCTGAGCTCCGAAGTCGAAGGCATGCTCACCGAGTATCAACGACAGGGTAATGAGCGGCTGCGTGTCGAAGTGCTCGATTTGAGCCGAAACCGCGACCGCCTCGCCGAGCTCAATGACCAGCACGGCATCGAGTTCAACCGCAACATGCTCGCCGTCATCTCTGACAACCGCGTCAAAGTAATCGGCGCTGAGGATCTCGTGCGACGCAGTGCTGACGGACGCGTCTCGGAATTCAGTGGTGAAGAAATTCTCACCTCGACACTGCTCGAAGTCGCCGAAGCACAGCAGAAAAAAGTCTACCTGCTGAGCGGTAATCGCGTCGTCGACGAACTCATGGCCATCGGCCAGCAGCTGACCGATCTCGCCGCCATCCAGAACCTGCGAGTCGAGTCGCTGAGCCTGAGCACTGCCAACGCCATTCCCACCGATGCCGAAGCCATCGTCATCGCCGGACCGGACGTTGATCTCAACGCCCGTGAGTTGGAATTGATCGAAGACTACTGGGAGAATCGAGGAGGCAGTCTCATGGTGTTTTTGAATCCGGCCGCCTCGACGCCAAATCTTGCTTCGTTCGTGCGCAAGCGCGGCATCGCCCCCCAGGACGACCGAATTCTTTCCGTCGCCAACATCCCCGGCCTGGTATCGACCGGTCAGATTCGCGACGTGCCGATCACCTTCCTGGCGGTGCGCCCTGGCCAACCCGGCACCGAAATTACCCGAGAACTGTTTGGCCTGGCAGCAACCATGATCAAACAAACGCAATCGTTGAAAGTGTTTCAGGATGACGAACTGCTCGCCGCCGACGGCATCAAAGTCGCCCCGCTAACCGTCGCCGACCAGCGCTTCTGGGGTGAAACCGAATACCGCGATGACATCGTCGCTGCCAGCGAAAACCAGGACAACACCGGACTGCTTTATACCTCCGCCGCAGCCGAGAAAACGCCCTCAACCGTGGTTCCCTCCGCTGGCGATGAGGCGCCCGGCGACGCCACGGAGAAGCCATCGAGGCTGGTCGTGATCAGCAACGACCTGGTTCTCGATCCTTCCGGCAATACACAGAAATCGAACGCCGACTTTGTGATGAACTCGCTCAACTGGCTCATCGATCGATCTGAAATGATCGGTATCTCACCGCGCAAACCAACCGCTTACAGCCTGAGCATCACCCCCGCCCAGTTCGGACTGCTGCAGACTCTGGCCATCATCATCATGCCCATCGCCGCTCTGGCGTTGGGCGGCTTCATCTGGTTTATCCGCCGCCGCTGACGACCATGAATTTCCGTACCACCCTGCTACTGCTGATCACCGCGATCGGCCTCGCCATCTACATCGGCGTCTACGAACGCAGCGATGTCGCCGACTCTGGCGACGGCCGGAGTTCGTCGCGAAAGACACTCGCCAACTTTGACAGCCCGTCGATCAGCCGCATCGTCATCGAATCCGGCGGCACCACCACTGAACTGAAACGCCACACGATTTACTGGATCTTCGCAAAACCGATCAGCGACCGCGCCAGCGCGCAAACCGTCAACTCGGTGCTCGATCAACTCAGCCATCTCTCCATTCAGGATCAACTGCGCCCGGCCGAGCTGATCAACTCGCCAGAACTCAGCGACGAAGCCCTCGGCTTTGGTAGCGATGACGCCGTTCGTGTCAGCCTTTTCCAAAACAACGCGGCCGGTGAAGAGATCGACACGCCCGTCAGCATTCTCATTTTAGGCAAGCCCGCACCGTTATCCAACGCCCTCTACGCTCGTGTCGAAGGCGATCCGGAACGGGCCGCACAGACCTTCGTCGTCAGTGGTGCTCCAAGGCAATATCTGACCGATCCCATCGATGCGTTGCGCGACCGATCATTGCTCGGTATTCCCACCGAACAAGTGATCCGAATCGTCGTGCGCACCGCCGGTGGCGACGTTGAAGTCACTCGTAAGATCACTCCTCCGCAGATTGATTGGACCCTGACCAAACCACTGCAGACCCGCGCCGACAGCGAAATGATGGAGGCGTTTCTCAATCGTCTCAGTGGCCTGCAGATCGCCGACATAGTGGAAGAAAACGCTCCGTCCTCCACCTTGCCCAGCCAGATCCCCTCAGGAAGCGCTCGTGTCGACATCAACGTTCATGGTTGGGACCAACCCGTTTCGCTCTACCTCTCCGCCAAGCCCAACGATGACGACGAGGCCGCATCCGATAAGGACCCACAGGCGCAGCGACTGATCGCCCGCGTCTCGACCCGACCAGGCGTTTATGAAATTCGCTCTTCGTTGCTGGCCGACATTCCTGATTCGCCGGCCGAGTTTCGCGATCCGCATCTGGCACGCATTCCCGCCCAGTATCTGCATCGCATTGCCATCGTCAGCCGCACCGATCCCAATGTCCGGTTATTCAGCGAAAACTCCGCAGAAGGCGTGCGCTGGTACTCCGCCCGCAGCGGTGAAAAAGATCGCGCCAACGTCGACAAGCTGAAGCGCATGCTCAATGCCATCAACGAAGGCCGTGTGCTCGACTTTATCCGGCTCGAACCCGGAGATCTCGAAAAATACGGCCTGAAATCACCCGAACTGCAGATCGTATTTAACTTTCATCCCCAGCAACCGGTCGCAGGCGGTGCCCCGGAAGCAGACACTCAAGGTCAGCAACGCATCCTCCAGTTTGGGCGTAACACCGACGAGAACACCCTGTTCGCCAATTTCGTCGACGAACCCTGGGTCTACCAAGTCGATCCCACGATACGCAATGCGATCCCCTCACACCCGCTCAAGTGGCGCGACCTGAAGGTGCTCAATTTCAATCTCATCGGTCTCAAACAGATCGAACTCGACCGCCGCGGCACACCGACGCTGTCGCTGAACTACGACTACGCCAACGACACATGGAGCGGCGAAGAAAGTGGCGCACCGCTTTCGCCGGGTGCCCTCGATATCAACCGGACGATGCTATTGGCGCGCACCTTGGGGTCGCTGAACGCTTCCACTTGGATCACCAATCTGCAGACCGCCTACGAACTGCTCGACGATCCCGATCTGACCATCTCCATAACCCGCCGGGAAATCGATCCGCTGACCAACAGGATGGAACCTGTCACTGAAAAACTGCGCTTCTCCGAAGCCCCGGTCGGCGGCTATTACGGCAACATCGTCGGCAGACCGGATGTGTTTCTCATCGACCGCGAAACCTATCGCGACATCGTCATTCCCAAGGTCAATCCGTGACCGCCGGCACGTCAACCCGCGCCACGTAGATCGAAGAAATGCCACCGCAAAGCGCGGTGGCTCGCGCCTCGGCAAATCCGTTGTCGCGCAAACGCTGACACATTTCCTCTCCAGCGGGAAACCGCTCGATCGAATCACCGAGATACTCATACGCCCCACGGTCGCCCGCCAACCAGCCGCCGATGGTCGGTAAAATACGATGCAGGTAAAAACGATACGGCTCGCGGATGACACCCGTCGGTAGCGAAAAATCGAGCATCACCAAATGTCCCCCTGGACGCAGCACACGACTGAACTCGCGCATCGCATCACTCCACGACGCCATGTTGCGTAGTCCATACGCCACCGTCACCGCATCGAAACGGTCATCCTCAAACGGCAACTTCATGCCATCGGCGACCGCGAGGGATTTCAGTCCACGCCGGCGTGCCTGGACCAGCATCGGCGCACAAAAATCGGCACCGATCACTTCCGCTTCAGGAAGCGCCTTCTGCACCGCTTCCGCCAAATCCCCCGAGCCCGTAGCGATGTCAAGAATCCGTCGCGCGCCGCCTGCCTTGACCTCCTTCGCAACCCGCCGACGCCACAGCACATCGATGCCCAGACTGAGCACGTGGTTGGTCAGCACATAGCGCGAAGCAATCGCACTGAACGCCCGGCGAACAAATGCCGGGTCCTGATCAGCCGCCAGCGACTCCGCATTATCGGTCGATGCGTTTTTGGAATCTCCGGCAGTATCGGCGCTCATCTTCGTGGCAGCAGGGCAGATTTAGATCACGTGTTGTGTTCCATCTCCCCGTCTGAGATACGGCTGCCGAACCGGGCGCGACACCGGAAAAAGAAAAGAAAAAGTGCTCACGAGAGGACTCGAACCTCCACGGGTCTCCCCACATGAACCTGAATCATGCGCGTCTACCAGTTCCGCCACGTGAGCTTTTATGATCGGCGGATCGTAACGGCGGCACTCAACCACGGTTTGCAGAAATCGACAACCGCAATTTTTCGCAATTTCTGGGCCGACGCACCAGGCCCTTCTACGCCAACGGCGAGCAACTCATTATCGGCGGCAGCCTCAAAATTGAGCTCAGCCTGCGCCCTGGTTGGCGGTATCAACCCCATCGTGCCGAAGGCGATCTTCCACCATTACCCGCCCCCTCACCCGCGCGCCGGGATTCCCGGCTCTCGGACAGCGGTCAATGAGGCACATGTTATGGGCTGCCATCTCACTTGTGATCCGTGGCTTCCGCGATCTCATTTTCTAACATTGTATCAATCCGCGCAGATTGAGCACCGACTTGGTCCGCCCCAGCCCGAGCAATAAAAGGCTTAAAACACTCTGAAAACTCCCCCCTTTTTGCCAAGCTCATCAAGTTTTGCAATGTGTTGGTAGTACAGCGCTTAGGCATTGCTCCCACTATTAATTAGTGTTCCTAACCATGCCCGAGATTCTAAGTGGCAGGTTAAAACAAGTACTCCAATGATAGACTTTTCAAAATCTGGAGACGTTGGGCCCGCGCTGCATCGCGTCTGCTGCGATCCTGGCAGTATCTGGGAAAAAGCAGCGGCTTTGGCTGTCGACGCGGCCCCTGATGATTCGAACATCCCTGATCCCGCCGCGCGTTGGCCACTCGATGCGATGCGTAGCGGCAGATACGGAGCCGTTTCCCCACGTGTGGTTCGTCTTCGGGACGGTAATTATCGTCTATATTATACGCAGATCTTGCCGCGGCCCGGTTATCCTGATGGTGCCGTTGATTACGATCAGGCGACATCCCGGATACTGAGTGCGGTTTCTCCCGATGGATTACACTGGACCCCTGAACCTGGCGTACGACTTTCTGCCGAGCAGGGTGGAGCGGGCGAATACCGTGTCGTCTCTTCGGAAGTGGTGCCAATCGCTGATAGGAATGGGCATTGGCGGATGTATTACGAATGTTGTCGCGGACCACAATCGATCGGCAATGCGATTCTATCGGCTCGTTCTGAGGACGACGGGATTACATGGACAGTTGAACCGGGAGTGCGCTGGGGCAATGATCGTTCCAATTTTGCAGCGCCGCGCATCCAGTCTCTCGATGGCGGGCGGATGAGGCTCTATTGCTACGAGCGTGGAAATGGAATTATCAGCGCAGTCTCAAAAGGCGGTGGATTGATATTTGATGAGGAGCCAGGCTTGCGAATAGCTCAAGATGGGTCAGGCGATAGCCATGCCGCTTTCGCTCCTGAAATAATGCAGATTCAGAATGGCAATCTTGTGATGTTTTATGCGGGCTACAGTGCGTCCAATCGTGCACAAATCCTGCGGGCTACCTCGAAGGACGGATTGAATTGGCAGAAAGAAGCGCATCCGGCGATCGAACCCGATGGAACGGGTTGGGATGCGGTAAAATGTTCAGAGATGGCGTTGATCCCCCTGCCCGATGAATTGGAGACTACGCTGCGATTTCGGATGCTCTACGAAGCATGCGATGGCACGGCACCTGGAGAGCGTGGCGTCTGGCGTATCGCCGCCGCTTCAGCCGATATCAGGAAAGGTTTAGCCGCTGAGGCAATCAGATGACGTCGTATTCGACGGGTGCCTATATAATCCTCAATCACCTACCCACAACGCCTTCGGACTCAGCCTTGATCTTAAAAATTTGAAACGGTGCCAGCGGAGCGGCTTTACCGTTGTAGACGTTGGAACGATTCAATTGGCTGGAGAAAAAATGCAACTTGCCGTCGGTGCCGAAGCACAATCCGTCGGGCCAGATGATGCGCGGATCATCGACCAACACCTGATACTTCTTCCCCGCCGGCGCGTCGGCCTTTGAGTAACTGATCGCTCCAGCCTGAATATCGCCAAAATAAATGTTACCCTCCGAATCGATGCTGATCGAATCGCAAATCGGCTTCGGGCTGTACTGCTCAACGTTCAGATCCTTGTCGCTGAGCCGGGCATCGCGCAATTGGCGAGTTGGCACGCGATACAGAATCTGGCTGTTCATCGCACCGAAGTACAACCAGCGTCCCTTGCCATCGACGGCAATCGGATTGACGCCACGCATCGCCTGTTCGCTGGAACCATCCGGCTTCTTCGCAGCTACTTCTTTGCCTTCCATCTCAAGAGCGATGTTCTCCGGCCGCACATAGAAGCTGCCACCCAACACTCGTCGTGAAACCCCGGTGCGCAGGTCGACGACGATGATACCCGCATCATCACCAGAAGCAGGATCCGAAATGTAGATAAACGGCTCCTCAGGATCGAGCGCCAGGTCGTTGACGAACGACGTGCCGACAAGCGCCTGCTGTTGCAGTTCGATGACACGCTTCAACTGATTCTCCTTCGTGTCCCAGGCGACGATCTTTACCGCCTTCTCACCGTCACGACCGTTATCGAGCATCCATACCACACCGTCCTCGTCGCATTCCAGACCAAGCACAGCATCGAGGTTGGCCAACCGAGATTGCCCGGTGTTCATCTCGAGATTAGGAAAAGGAAGCCACTGGCCAGTCTTTCGGTCCTGCCGCATTACCTTATAAAGACTGCCTTTAAAGAACTGGTGGGCACTGATGATGTACTCGCCTTGTGGAGTAATGGTCATGCCACCGGGGCTGACTGGTGTCGGCGTCGACTCTTCGAGTTCCTTATCGTCACGTTTACTGAACGGAAATATCGCCTGCGCCGCGGTTATCGAAAACACCAGCACAAGGGCGACCATGGCGCCAGTGATGTGCGTTCGAGGGGCGGTCTTCATATCGTCGTTGGTGTCAAAGGTGATGCTGCCAACAAAAGCGTCACTTTAACAGCTCAGGATAGGCCGCCCGCGCCATTTCACTACACAACGCTTCAACCTCGAAAGTCTGCGAGCACTGCAGCACCGCATCGACCAACTCTCGACACTTCTTTGTATCGAGCCGCGAAACCGCCCGGCGAATGGGCAGCAACTGATTCACACCGACACTGAGTTCGTCAACTTCCATGCCGACCATTAGCGGCGTCAGCAAAAGATCACCGGCAACCTCACCGCACACACCCGCCCAGATATCGTTGCGATGCGCCGCGTCGACCGTCATCTTCATCAGGCGAATCACCGCTGGGTTCGCCGGCTGATAACAATTCGCTACCCGCTCATTGATGCGGTCGACTGCCATCGTGTACTGCACCAGATCGTTGGTGCCTATACTGAGAAAGTTGACCTCAGCGGCGATCGCATCCGCCATCACCGCAGCACTGGGAATTTCGATCATGGCGCCGATCTGAATG
>JBBKXR010000185.1:0-16812 GCA_037969585.1 Verrucomicrobiales bacterium | reverse complement strand
CGCCAGGGTCAGCAGCACGCGATCAGCCGGCACATCATCGATCTGAGGCATCACCTCCGCAGCTGGCTTGGGCTCCGGTTTCGAGACAACCACTCGTGGGCCACCGACGCGCTTGAACCGCGCCGCCAGCACCTTGTCATCCAACACGGCCCGATGCACCGCCACCGCATCCAGCCAACCTTGAAAGCTGTTGCCGCTGGATCCATTTAGCGCCGAACCGATCCACACCGCGTCATCGTCGACCCTCGGTTGCGCACCGGCCTCACCCCCCATATCCCAGCGACCTTCACCCGACTTACCATCGATCCAGCCACGCATCGACTTCGGATCGCCAAAACGATGGGTCACCGCTACATGATGCCAACCGTCGTTGTCGGCGAACCCGACGTTCGAAGTCCACCGATGCCACGCCGCCGTACCGCTGCCCGGCTCGGTCGCGAAGAGGAAGCTCAGCTTTGCGGTGCCACTGCTGTCAGAAATCACGCGCAGTGACCAGTTCTGATTGTCCTTGTCGAAATTCGCATCACCGGTCCGCCCTTTGCCGATGATGTAGATCGGCGAACCCGGTTTACGCCCATCCAGTTTCACCCAAGCCTCCAGCGTGATCGCATCGCCCTTGCGAAATTTGAAACGGCTGTCCTTGCCCGTATCCGCCAGCATCAGTCGGGCGCCCTTGCCATCCAGTTGAATCGCCTTGTTTGCCTTGGGCAGCTCCGGAAACTCCGGTGCCGCCGGGCCCGCTTCGGCGGTCTTGACTCCGCCATGGGAAATGAGGTCGATCGGATCATTGCCATCGAAGTCCCAGCGCGCCACCAGCGACGAGTCCGCCGCGCCAACCGCGACCGCATTCAGGAAAAGAATGCCAACAATGGCTCTACTGTATTTCAATACAATGAGGCTATATCGATACGACGAATCTTCCAAGCAGCAGTAGCTCCGTCATCCCGCCAGCGTCTGCTTCCGCCGTGCTGGTAAGCTGTCTTTTCTGCCGACCCGGAGACGGCCCGGCGGGCTGAAGGGGCGACACAGCAGCTTCGGTTGTAATCCGGACGTGGTTGCCAGCATCACAAATCCTGATGCGCGGCAGTATAGACAGGCTGAAGGCCCGCCAGCACAAAGCCCACGACCTTCAGGCCTGAGTTCCCCGGCCCACCCTGTCCACCGCCCTGGATGGGCGGCAGCATGCATCAGCAGCAGGAGATTTCACGACGGTCGTGGTGTTCTGCTGCTGGCGATCTTTCAGGCCGCGTTTGCTCGCCTTTCGATTACCCAGCCGTGAATGGCTGGGCTCGGTGCGATCAGGCTTTCAGCCTGGCTTCCGGGTCCATGTGAATAAAAGTGATGGGTATCTGTTTTTTTATGCCGACATTATTCGGACCAAACGCAGCGGCTGTTCCTCAACGGCTTTGCGCTCGCCAATAGGCGGCGCTGATTGCTCGCTCAGCATGAGACTGTCCCACTCAGAATCGACGCTTTGTTCTGATTATTGTTTACAAAGTTTATCAGTTGATCTATTTTATTGATAGTTTGAGCAACAAAATTAAACATTTTCCCATTGAATGTCCCAGCTGCCGGGATCCTCTCATCGTGACGCAACTGAAGTGCGACAGCTGCGAGACGGAAATCGGCGGGCACTATCCACTGCCGCAATTGGCCGTTCTCTCGCCGGCCGATCAGTCGTTCGTCCTGCAGTTTGTGCAGTCGAGTGGCAGCCTCAAGGAAATGGCGAAACTACTCGGAGTCAGCTACCCGACGGTGCGAAATCGGCTCAACGAAATTATTGAAACCCTGAAACAGGAACCTGAAACACTCGAAGAGACCCATGACTGATCCCATCTCTGCCTCGCCTTCCCGATCCTCTGGTGGCCTTGGTCACTGGCTCTGGAATCCCTTTGAGAAAATTGCCGGCGGTGCCTCGCTCGTCGCTGGTGTCGTCATCCTGCTCATCACTGGAGTCATTGCCTCTTTTTCCAACACTCACTTCGATGGCGTGCTCGACACGCATGTCGGACACGCCGCCCCCCTTTGGGTATTCCTCGGTGAGGGAATCGCCAACTGGCTTTGTCTCGCCGTCGTCCTCTGGATTGCAGGGCTGATCTTGACCGGTCGAAGCCGCAAGTTTCGTGCCCTCGATCTCTTTGGCACACAGGCGCTGGCTCGCTGGCCCTACCTCCTGGCGGCGTTGATCTGCTCGCCTCCCGGGTTTCAGCGATATTCAACGGCACTCATCACGGCGGCGAAACAGGGTCAACTACTGCCCGCAGCTTCCGTCGGTGATACCCTTATCTTCTGGGGAGCCACGCTCGTCATCCTGATTGTCACGGTCTGGTTCGTCGCTCTCGCTTGGAAATCGTTCCGCATTTCCTGTGACGTGCGTGGAGGGAAAGCGATTACCCTGTTCATCGTCGGCATCATTCTTGCCGAAGTTATCTCCAAGACCTTGATCCTGAAAGGCTTCGCCTCTCTGATCTGAGGTCCCCTCCCTGAGACAGTCCTACCCCTCTTCCTTGCAATGGTAGGTATGAACCGGGAGGATTGGTAACAAACCAGCGACGCCATAAGACCCACAATGAAAGCTCTCCTGCTTGCGATTTTCGCGCCCCTGTTCACCGCATGCCTCCTCTACAGCGGGGAGCAGGTTCAGATCATCAGCCATCTATCCAAAGCCGATCCTCCCAAAGTGGTAGAGGATTTCCCTGCCCTGCCCAAAGGCATGAGCCTCGGTGCCGTTTCGGGAGTCGAGATCGACGCCGACGGCAACGTGATGGTGTTTCATCGGGGCAGGAATTCCATCCTCGTGCTTTCGCCCGAGGGAAAATTGCTTCGTTCCTTCGGAGACGGATTCTACGATTCCACCCACTTTTTGCGTCGCGATCCGGACGGTCTGCTGTGGACGACCGATAACAAGAATCACACCGTTCTGGCGTTGGATCCTTCGGGAAAGGTCCTGCGAACCTATGGCGAACGGAATATCCCGGGAAAGGATGCACGCCACTTCGATCGCCCTACCGACATTGCCTTCGGTGCCGAGGGAAGCCTCTTTGTCGCCGACGGCTACGGCAATTCGCGGATCGCGAAATTTGATCGTGCCGGTCAATTGCTTCTCGAGTGGGGGCAGAAAGGCAAGGGCGAGGGTGACTTCGATCTGCCTCACTCCATCCGCATCGATTCCCGCGGACTCGTCTATGTCGGTGACCGGGAAAATGACCGGATTCAGGTCTTCGATCAGCAGGGAAAGTATCTGCGACAGTTCGGTGGCTTCGCGCCTTTCGGCCTCCACATCGACACCGACGACACCCTCTACGTCGCCGACGGCAGGGCCGACAAGATCATTCACATGACACTCGAAGGAACCGTTCTCGAAGAGTGGGGCGAGAAAGGATCGCAACCGGGAAATTTCGATCTACCCCACGGCATAGTGGTCGCACCTGACGGAGCCATCTACGTCGCCGAAGTTGGCGGCAAACGCATTCAGAAATTCGTGCGCTGATCGAGGCGTCGCAGCGGAAATCTCTCTCGCCAACGATCGACGCGGTCATTCCCGGGAGGGGTCAGTCACTAGTGACCGGGGTCAGTGACCGGGGTCAGTCCCTGATTCCTGCATAATGTGTATTCCGTATTCAACGGGACTGACCCGACTGGCACCGACTTAACCCGCATTTCTCATGCAAATTCGTCGCGAGACGCCGCGAGGACGGTGCTGACAAGGCGCACGCCGATCTTCTTGCAGGGCTGTGTGAACACACTGTCCAAGGAAAAATTCAGTGCAACGCAGTCAGCACTGGCCGCAGCAAGTCACAGCAGAAGGCTTCATGAGAAGTGCGGGTTAAGGACTGTGGTCGTAGTAAAGAAGCCAAAAGCACTGCGGAGACCTTGGCGTCCGCTCATCTGCCGTGGGTCGTCGAGATCGAGTTGCGAAGAAATCAGGAGCCGTAGCCGTCGTGGCAGGTAACCTTGGAAAGCTCCTCCGCTACCCTCCCCTTCACGACGATGACCGCATTCCGCCTCTTCAAGCAGTACGACCAGCCCGCCGGCGCGCGGGCCTTGAAGCGGCGTATCCTGCTTCGCGCCAAACACGTCGAGCACTTCCCGGGCGAGGGTCTTCCTGCGCGGTTCGCGCGGGCCCTGTGCGAAGAAGAGGCCCTCTCACTGAAAGAGTTGCTCGAGGCTTTCGAGTTCTTCCATGTGGTCCGCAAATACACTGCAGCTGCCCATGTCGCCGACGTCTGTGCAGGACACGGCTTGGTCGGTGTGCTGTTCGCCCTGTTCGAGCGCAAGGTCGATACCGTCACGCTCATCGACAAGAAGCAACCGATGGGCTACCAGCGCATCCTCGCGGCGGCGGATCGGGTCGGTCCCTGGGCCCGCGACAAGCTGACCTTTCACAAGACCACGCTGAAAAACGCCGACGCGTTGCGGCCGGGAACCAGTGTCATCGCGGTTCACGCCTGCGGTCTGCGCACCGACCGTGCCATGGATCTGGCCATGCAGGTCGAAGGCGCGGTCGCCTGCCTGCCGTGCTGCCGGCCGCATCGCAACTATCCCTCGCCCGACGTGCTCAAGCGCGAACTCGGCGGCGATCTCGCCGTCGACGTGCACCGCACCTATACCTTGGAACGCGCCGGCTACCGGGTGCGTTGGAAAACCATCCCCGAGACGATCACTCCGATGAACCGCGTTCTCGTCGGGGTGAAAGATGCGGCGCCACGCTGACGCGGGCCTGGAGGTGGGTTGGTCGCGGTCGGATTCTCAACTGCGATCAGCGCCGGAGGCGGGGGGAAAACAGAGAGGTCGACGCTGGGACGGGTCAAACTTGTTAATTGCGCACCTGACCCGAATGCTAACTCGAATGCCTCTGCCTTAAGGACTGTGTTCGTAGCAAAGAAGCCCAAAGGGCTGCATTCAACGCAGCCCGGGGCAACGCCCCGGTAATCCGATGCCAAAATGACAGGAGCCCTGATGGGGCGGAGTCAAACTTCCGTACTACCCGGGTTGAGGCCGCGCCTTCAGCGCTCTTTATCCTTATGTATTGAGAAACCCAGAGCGTTGCCCCGGGCTGGATTGAGGCCGACCCTTTGGGCCTCAAGATATCGAAGAGCGCCCTTAAGTCAGCGCTACTCGCACCTGACTCCTTTCGTGACCCCTTTCGCTTATCGCCTGACTCAATCACTGGTTACCGATTCAGCAAAGGCAGTTTACTCAACAGGTCATCGCAATATTGCCATTGGTCGAGCGTCTCCCGCCACGCTTGAGGGATGGCTTCAACCCCCTTGTAAGCTCCCAGCACCATCCCGATCGCAATCGCGCGTGAAGCGTTGTCTCCTCCGACCATGGTATTCGCCTGGAAAGCCTTTTTCAGGCCCTCTGTCTGGTCGGCATATTTCAGTATGAAGTAGAGCGCACCGGGCAAGGTTCCCTCCGTCGGACTGGCTTTGCCCACCTTGATGGGTTCCGATCGACCGACATCCCATAGCCTCGCCATACTGGTCAGTGCCAGGTCATCGCTAAACGCTTCTCCGGAGAGTGCGGAATGGGAATCCGCTTCCTCTTTAACTTTGGCAATGGCCTGGGCGGTCTTAGCTTCAAAGAAACCGCCCATCTGCGCGGCGACGTCCTGAATGGCGACCGCAGGTGTCGCGCCATTGATGACGCGACAGGTCACACGGGCGAAAAACTCGCCGCCGCCGAGGGCATGCGCATCTTTGTGGGTGAACATCGATTTTCCAGCGACCTCGACAAGTTCTTCTTCGGTTTCATAATAGGCATGAGCAGCGACGTGGCGGAGGGCCATCGCATTGGAAATGCCGCCCAACTGTTCGGTCGGCACGCCTTGTTTGACTTGGGCGTAGGTCTCTTTGGTCATGGTGCAAATCCATGACCCCCAATCGTTTTCGAGACGGTTCATCCAATGCGGGATCAGGTCTGCGACACTGAACGGTCGCGGCGGTTCAGCGGTAGCGGCCAAATGTTCTAAAATGAGAATATTGTAATCACCGTAGTCAGTGGTCCCACCCGCCTTTTTTCCAGGATGATAATTTCTCTGCCCCCAGCCAATGCCGTGAGTCTGCCCGCCCATCAACTCACCGGGCGACATGAATTTCTCAATCGGTCGGCTTCCGTAGGCCTCAAAAATTTTGATGGCGTCATATTCATAATGACTCCCCAGACAGAGGGCATCGGCGACAATAGCGCCGAAAAAAGCACCTCTAATCGATTGTTGTTTGGAAATGGGATTCATTACTTTGCTTTAGGGCACCTCCGGTAACCGGGTGATGGAGGACTGGTTCGATGGTGGAAAAGCCAAAGAGCTTTGACGATGCCCCTTCATCAGGACCATTGCGAATCGTTTGATTGGCTGACGGCCATCGGACCGATCAACTGCTGATTTCAAATGCACCCGCTGCGGGAGCCTTTGCCAGCCACCCTGCCTCCCCGCTTGGCAGTAGCCATCAATGAGCGAAGACTGTGTGAGATCCGACTAAATAAAAAGGATGCACGCTGCCTTCCGGCAATGCCCTGTAGGAGACTGTTGAAAAACTATGGCATGAAAAACTGCGAGTCATTTTGTTGGCTGGCGAGGCGCGAAGAGGGAAGGGAGCAGCTACCTGACCGAATCGGAATGAAGCCAGCTAACAATGGCCGGGGCCATGGATCGTCCGCAGGACGCCCCCACCGGGGTGTGGGCCGTGAGGCGACCCGAATCAAAAGGGCCGCAGCCCATACGCGTCAGGGTAAGAAGCCGAAGGACGGGCTGAAAGCCCGATAGCACAAAGCCCAGCCGTTCACGGCTGGGTATAGGCGAGACGAAAAGACGCGGCCTGAAAGGTCGCCAGCAGACCCACGACCTGCTCACTATCGATCGCCTGCTGCCGCCCTTTCAGGGCGGACGGTGACGGCACCAGTGGACCCAGGCCTGAAGGCCTGGGCTCTGTGCTAGTGGGCCTTCAGCCCACTTTTTGCCTGCCTTATCCTGACGCCTTTGGGCCGCAGCACGGAGGGGGCGCTAAAAGACCACCTCCGGCGAAGCCGCTTTTTTTCGATTGATTTAGAAACCTCAAAAAAGCATAGAATTTTTGTTTCAGAGTTTTTCAACGGTCTCGTAGCGTCTGCCCCATGCTGATCCCCCACCAAGAGCTTGAGCCCTCCACCTTGCGCAAGGTCGTTGAGGAATTTGTGACCCGCGACGGCACCGACGCCTCTTGCGTGGAAAAGCGGATTGAGGCGGTGTTGAAAAAACTAAACAACGGCCAGGCCGAGTTGCACTTCGACAACAAGACGCAGTCCACCAATATCCTCTCCAGTGGCTGGGCTTCAGAGTAGGTCTGGCCAGCCCTCCGCTTCCGGAAGCGGAGTCAGGAAGCGGGGTTGAAATTGTTAACACGCCGGCTCCCTTTCCCGAACACCATGAACCTAGCCAGCTCCTGTCACGGGGTTAACAAAAAGGCCTGGAGATAATACCTGGGCTTTTTGGATTTGGAAGGAGTGCTCGTGGTTCGAGAACCCTCGCGAATATTTTCACGATAAATGGCCTCTGAAAAGGTCACATGATAGTCCTCCTCCATGAGCACCATCATATTACGTTCATGACTGATATGCCCGGAAGGAATTCGGCTGTCAATTAGATCGAACCCTGCCCTGGCTAATATCGGGATCGTTTTATTTTCATCAGCAATCGTTCTTTGGGGCTCCACAATGAACTCGACAGAGGATTCGGAAAAGCCTCTGCTGTAGCCTGTAGCGAGCCCTTGATTGAACAGGACGGATTCGCGAACTCTTCTTCCGTTGCTTATTCTGCTGGTTAAGTTCTGAGGTTCTGCCACGCGAAGGATTGCCGCCCGACCAAACGCAGGCTGTATAATTTCATCGATGGCTGAGCTGCCCTTACTACCGGGCTTGGTATCCAACAAGCTGGAGACAAGCCATTGTGGCTTGATGTTCCGCCCCGGATCGCCACCTCTCAGCATCTCAAATACAAAGATCGCGCCTTCAGGCGTAGCAACTCCTCCGGAAAGGGACCAGTGAGGACTCGGTTGATGATAGAATTCGAATTCAATTTCAAAGATGCTTTCCGGGCTTTGAATCTCACGAAGCTTCAATCTCCGAAGATCGGGATTCCCCGTTTCGCCCCACCTGTGAGAGGTTCCTACCGAAGTTCGGGGCATCCCCGGGGGGAGATTCAACGCGTCAGAAAAGTTGGAATTTTCAGCAGGTTCTTCGGGATTCCGGCGCTCTATCTCAAGTGACAACCGCTCCTTCACTCCTCTGTCGGGCGACAGTTGCCTCATTTTATTAATGGCATCTTCCAATGCTGCCGAATCAGGGGACAGTGCCCTGTCCATCGTCGGTCGAATGAGCCGTTTATCTACTTCCAAAACCAGAACATCAAGGGTTTCAGCTGACGCATTGGAAACGGCAAATCCCAGCAGTGTGATCAGCAGACGGATATTCATTGAACAATCTAACTTATTTTCTTCACGAACTGCACGATGAAGGGCGATCGAAATGCCCTTCATCGTGCAGTGGATCTCGTCATCACCGACGACGATGCGGATTGGCTTGGATTACTGCCAGAGATTTGCTTTGTCAATCCCACCGCTCCGTCATCGCGCATCGCACCGGGCTTGAGAGGGTGGCGAAAATGGAGCGCGGCGCCAATATTGTAATCGCGCCCCTTGCCCGATTCCCAGCGAAAGCCGTATCCCTCGTTGGCAGTCGGTTGAAATTGTTAATAGGTCGCCTGACCCCCTTCCTGACCCCCTTCCCTTCGGGACCGGACGCTGGACAGATCGAGTTCAGTATCGACGGCGGCAACTATCGCAGCACGGACACCTTCACGCGATGGAGCACTGCCCTGCACCTGCCCTGGGCCGTGATCCTCGATGACGGACTGAAAGACGGAGCGCATACCGTGAAGGTTCGAATCGCTGAAGGGCACAACTCTAAGGGCAACGGCACCGCGTTGCGGGTATTTCACCTGCTTCTTAACTGAGATCCCGTCAGTCGACAGGCCCGTTATCTGCTGCGCCTTTTGTCATGAATTATTGCCCGAACTCCAAATACGCCGCGATAATTGCTGCCCCCGAAATAAGGGATTCGTTTATTCAAGCCCAATGATTCGTCATCGAGCATCGCCCTGAGTTGGAGGGGGCGCATCCGTCCGCCTATCCTGCCGCCAGGAACTTTGCTGCCAGGTCGGTTTCATGGCCAATTTTCTATCAGTCGTCCTTCTTTGCTGTAATCAAGCGACTCCAAACTGCGAACGGCACTGGAGACGGATCTCTTTGTTGGCTCGCAATGGCAGGAGCGAGGCCCAGTATCTCCGTTTTACGTTCGCAGTAAATTCGATCGGAATTTCCCGATGCAACGATAGAAGTTTTTGTTGGGAGTGTCGGTGGCGTGGTCAGAGGGTACGAAGGGAGAGATGTTTCGTCGCTTACGACGAAGAAAAAATCGGGATTCAGCGGCGGATTCCACCATTTCAAATCTGCTTTCGAATGACTGTAGTCATCTTTCCTTCCACCTTCAATTAATTGAAACCTGGTAGAATCCTTCCAATTAGCTCGCAATTCAGCAGTGCTCCCTTTTCCCACCTGATAGACAATCGATGATCCATCATCAAAATATACAACTTCACTCTGTAACTCCTTGAATCCCATTACTGTGATGGCTCCACCTATGCTGGACACATAGTACCGCATCGCCGCAAACAGGCCAATAGCTACCAAACAAAGTATTAAAACAACACTTCCAAAAACATTGCCAATCAACTTTATCCAGCTAAACGAAATGTGCGATTTTTTGATCTCTTTCACTGCCGAATTCTATAACAGACAGAAGATCGCTTCAACCGAGTTGGACAACGTTCAGCGATTACTGCTGGGGATTTACTTTTCCAAGCCCGACGACTTGTCACCGCGCACTGCCCCGGGTTGGAGGGGCGCAATTTAAAGGCCCCAAGATGCTCATCCGCGGCCTGCGCAAGGAAGGTGAACCCAACGTTGCCGTGAATAGACGGCCGTGATACGACCTTCTCATGATGAAACGGTATCTTTGCGCTGTTCTTGCCGCGTTCGCGGGATTGTTCGTTGTTTCAGCAGTTGATGCTGCGGAGACAAAACCTAACGTGGTGTTCATTCTCACCGACGACCTGGGATGGAACGAGCTGAGGTGCTACGGGCAGACGAAGATCAGGCCGTCGCGGGTGGTGTCAGTCTTGCACCAGTGCTGCCCGGGAAAGCGACCCAAGGCAGCGGCGGACGCGACTTTCTCTACCGGGAGTTTGCGGCCTACGGGGGACAGCAGGCGGTGTGGCTGGATGGCGGCAGATGGAAGGCGATCAAGCAGAATATGTTGGGCAAGAAAGGCGCTCCGGGCTTCGCGCTGAAGTCGAATGGCCGCAGCGCGCAGGGCGGTTCGGATGCCGAGCCGAGTAAGCTGGAGCTGTATGATCTTGAGAACGATATCGGCGAGTCGAAGGACGTCGCCAGCGAGCACCCGGAGGTCGTCAAGCGGGCCGAAGCCTTAATGAAGAGCGAGCGATTTCCCTCGGAGAACTTCGCGTTTCCAGTGCTGGATGCGAAGTAGGGTGTCAAATTTAGCGGTCATCAAAATAAGACCACTTTATCGGCACAAGGTTCTCTCAACATGGATAGACCTTAACATCGCGGCAATACAGGCCAGGCTCCCTCGTAGGTCCAACGCAGAATCACTGCCTACCCTGTCTCCCGGTGCGAAGCGTCCGTGGAAGATGGTTTACTCGCTCGACGGTGAAAAATGCGCGTAACTCGATTCGATTTCCAACATCGGATTCTCCCCCACGACTCTCGCATCGCAAGCTTGTGACGGGTCGCCTCGATGACCGTTGAGAGCGAACCCGAAACCGGCAAGAGTTCGCCGAACAACCGTTGGGCTTTTTTGAAGTTCGCGAATTGACCGTCAAGCCCCTAACCGGCATCATCCGCTGGTAATGACTGATTACTATAGTTGGCTGCTGCTGGCAGACACCGCTTACGACTCCGGCTACGATGCGGGTTATCGATTGGGGCAGACCTTTGGGGTGATGATCATCTGCATTCCCGTGCTGCTTGGGGTGGTGAAGTGTTTCAAAATCATGAAACGCCCGGAGACCAGCTCCCTTTGTGTCTCTGCTTTAGTGGTTTTGCTTTGCACGATCATACTCAATTGGGTGGCCGGAGCTGCGATCAAGTATTTCGAGCTACCCCAGGTTGTAAATATCTTGATCCTTTTGGTCGTCGGGCTTGGCTTATTTTCCTCCTCTGGATTGGCGATTGTCGGTCTCGTGGTTTACGCGACGAATCGCGAGCGATATCAGCAAGGGCGGGCTCAGGCAATATGGGCACTGGTGCTCTCGTTGCTCTTCCTCTGCGCGCTCGTGGCGGTGTTCCTCTATGGGTTCCTGCAAAAAGCCGGCACCAATGAGATCGCTGAATACGATGAACAAGCCTTGGCGAAGAATGAAACCGACAGCGCCGGTGTCCTAAGCGACGAAGGGGAGTTGCTCTATGACGACCTGAATTTCAGTTTAGCAAAGCCGCCCCGTCCTTGGTACTCCTTGGATCCGAAGTTGATCAACGAAGATACGACGCTTTGCTTCTCAAACTCCAAGGCCAAGTGTACTTTCATGATTGTCGGCGAAAAGCTCGGCGCTGAGTCTGAATTGACGTCAGAGGGCCTGGCTGAAATCGCGCAAGGAACAATCAGAGGTGCCGGTACCGAGGTGACGATCTCCGACAACCGAATCGAGACTGCGGATGGCCTGGAATTCGTTGTTTTTGATTCGATTGTGCGAGGCATTGCAGTGCCTGAGGATAAATATGAGTACGTTCACTGGGTGACTGAACACAATGGCTACTGCTACCAACTCATCACTTTCAGCCACAGGTCTGGAGGCGAATCCCTCACCAAAGTTGCCGCCGAAATGGCTGAGCGCTTTTCCATTATCGACAGGGAGCGCGTCTACTATGGATCGGGGTTCTCCGCCGTTGAACCCTTCGACGATCCAGCTCTTGGAATGCGGATAGATCTCAGCGAAAAAGACTGGAAGGAATGGGACGACCCAGCGGAAGAATACCCGGAAGCACAGTTCACAGCTGCCCGTGGAACCACCATCAATATGGGACTGGTGGGTGTCGACCTTGGTGAGTTGGACCCCAGTATCGACGAACTCGCTCAGGGCATGCTCTCAGAAATCTTTAACCAAGCTTACCCTGAAGATGTCGGCCCGCCGCGTAAGATCACCCAGGGTGTAAGTAGTGGCTACGCCATCAACAATCGAATCGACGCTAATGCGGACGAAATTTACGACTATCGCTTCCGCATCTTGCGCTCCGGGAGCTTAGCCTACTTTCTCTCAGCCTGGGTGTTGGGAGGTGATCAGGAAGATATCGATGTTTTGGAAACCACTTTGGATTCCGTTGAAATTTATCACCCTCCCGAGGGGGCAGAGCCTCGCGACTATCCCGAGCATGTGATGATCAACAAGGGTTTGCTCATCAACCAAATAGGTCTCGCCTGTTACCGCCGGTCCAATTTTTCAAAAGCACAAAAATTTTTCGAAAATGCCTACGCGATCAATCCCGACGACGCCGACTTTCTTGGCAATATCGCCGACGCCGCAATCGAGGGACAGCGAAGCGCGGAACTGATTCCGTTCTTTGAAGAGCAGAGCAAAAATTTTCCCGACAACGAAACGGTTGGGGCCTACCTCGCCGAGCTATATGCCGAGGCTGGAAAACGTGATGATGCCCTCGATGCCTGGGAGTCTTTGTTCGCCGGAGGCTGTGAAGACGAAGATTATCTTTTGAGCTACATCAGCCTTCTGGTCGATGGTGATGAGCGGGATGCCGCATTGAAAGTGATTTCTGATTTCCGTCAGGTGGCCACCGACCCAAGTGTTCGGGTCGATCGCTGGGAGTCTCAGGTTCTTGGACAATTGGAACGCTATGACGATGCCATCGCACTCTTGAGCAAGGCGCTAAAAGAGAATCCAGATGATCACCGGCTGGCATTCGATCTGATCGAGTCGAAGATCGATGCGGCGCACTACGTCGAAGCTTTGGAAGATATCGATCTTCTTGTCGCTGACGGCCACTCCGGCGTCGATATTCATTTTCTAAAAGGTCGGAGCCAGCTCGGGCTCGACTGGTACAAGAGGGCCCGCACCTCTTTTGAAGAAGCTGCCACTTTCGACCCCAACAACGAGGAGGTCACCGAGTATCTCGAGTACACCATCTCCGCTCTCGGTAGGAGCGATACCGCTTTGATCAAAGCTCCCATCGAAATGGTCGAGTTACCACCGGAGGTCACCGCAATTCAGGCGAAGCTCGAGAGCCTGGCAGAAGGAACGCTCGACGAGGGTTTTGGTTACCAATATTTAAAGCGTATCGTCGGGCTCACTCTTTCTCCCGACAAGCAAAGTAAGCGTACCACTCGATCCACCGTACGCCTTCTCGACGAAGCCGGAATCAATCGCTTTTCGACCCTCGAATTCCGCTTTGATCCTCACTATCAGAGTATCTTCGTGAACGAAGTCGTCGTTCATGACGCAACTGGCAAAGAGGTTGCTCGCGGCTCGGTGGACGACTACTACATCGTCGACGATCTGGACGATGGGATGGCAACTACCGAGAAAATCGTCAACATCCCCGTGCCCGGCCTCAAGCCCGGCCACCGGCTCAGCTATACGGTCACCATCGAAGATACCGGTCGTATCGACAGCTTCGATTTTGAGTCCTTCCCTATGGCCCGCAGCGGTCCGAGCTGTGGAGTCATCGTTTACCTGAATGGCAACCGCAGCCATGTTCGCTGGGAAAAGTCTCCACAGGTGAAGCAGCTGGAGGCAGGCGACGCGCTGACCATTTGGCATACGGAAAACCCGAGACACCTTCTCTACGAAAATCAGCAACCTCGTTACGAAGATTTCTCTCCGTATCTGTGGCTCTGCGGAGCTGAAACCACCTGGCAAGGTGAGGGGGCTGACTATCTCCGGGAGCTCGACGAGTCTTTTAAGTCTGACCAGGAGACGGTCGGGAAACTTGCCACTGAGCTCACTGCCAACCTCAGTGGCAGAGAGGAAAAAATTTACGCCGTTACCCGCCACGTGCAGGATACGCTTACCTATCAGGGCCTTGAGTTTGGTAAGCGGGCTCGCATCCCCAATTCTCCGAAGACAACCTTGGATAATCGCTACGGGGATTGCAAAGATCACTCGCTTTTGCTTCAGCGTTTGCTCAGTGCGACCGGAGTTGAGGCCCACCTCGCCCTGGTATCCACCGGAACCAATGTTAAGGCCGATTTGCCCTCGCTCGATCAGTTCGATCACATGGTAGTGTTCGTTCCGAAACTCGGAAACAGTAGTGGCCGCTTCATTGACTGTACGTCGAAATACTTTGCCGGTGGTGAGTTTCCCGCGACCGCCACGGCAGACGAGCCGGTTCTGGTACTTGATCCAGATAATATTCGTCTGGTCGAAGGCGAGAGTGTTCGCCCGCAGGACAACGTTATCTCTTCAACTCGCGAAGTGATGCCTGTCACAGGTAAGCCAGATCGTATTCACGTCTCCGAACTGCTGGAGTTCCGCGGAGTCATGGCCGCGAACATGCGCAGCTGGCTGAAGAACCGTCAGCCTGCAACGCGCAAAGCCGAGATGGGTCGTGTGCTCGAACATGACGGAGCGCCGGAAGTGCTCGACCTCACCGTTGGCAATCTCGATAACCTGTATGCTCCGCTCACCGTGCAAATGAAGTATGAACTGCGACGTCACTTGCGCAACGGAGCCAACGGCACCCTTCAAATGCGTTGGCCCGCGGTATGGGAGAGCTACTTTCTTCGCGAGCACGATACCGGCGAAAGACGCAATCCTTTCGAAAATGTTTTCCCACTTCGATTCGAAAGTCGTCTCGCACTGAAAGCTGATGCTTCCGCCTGGCTTGTCAAAACAGCCGCCCCGCAAAAACGTGAGACCAGCCTGCCCTTCGTCATATGGACCTCCGAGGCCGGTGGCTGGAACGAGAGCAAAGCGGAATTGCACCAAAATTTTGAAATAATCGCCGGTCAATTTACCGCCGAACAGTGGGCGGAACACGTCGATGCGATTGACGCCGGCCTGGCGGTTTGGGAAGAAAGAATCGATCTGATGCCCATCGAGCCGAAGAGCGATGAATCCCCGTCAGAGGAGTGACATTCCGGGACAGGAACTGGCGCAAAAAATAGAATTCAAAACACTAGTCCAACTGGAAACAGACACCCGTTTCCGTGGTTTCCAATTTTATCGGGAAATAGTTTTTTGCCAAAGCCGCGAGTTCTTTCGCCACCGATTCGGTAAACTCTTCTCCGTCCAGACGTTGAATCAGAGCCTTTGCTTTTCCGAATTCTCCCGCGGCATCGTAGGCGACCAGGAGCCGAACCACATTTTGATCCGGCTTCGCTGAGCGATCGACAGCGGCCTCGTAGCGTTTGATTGTCGACAGCTGTCTTCGGCGGCCCGCGCTGCTTGTTTTTCTCTTCGAGGAAATAGCATCGGTCGATGCAGCGGGCTTCACTATCTTCATCCCGGAAATCCAGCGCCAACCAAAATAGCCAACCACGACCACCGCAGCCAGCTTGATCCAGATCAACGGCAGAATCCGAAGACAAAAGATCATTGCCACGAAAACGACCACCAATTTCCCCAGCGCAATCAGAAGCACATTCAGATCGACGACGTCGTCCTGCCCTGGGGCATTGGATTTCCCCTTCGAGTGCTTCATGTAGTCACGATCATTGATCCCCATGGTAACCAAAGTTATAGACTGATTCGTCCGATGGACAAGGATTCAAAGAATGTTGTAAGCGAGCGATTGAACCGGGATCCGCGTTCAGCAATCACGCCTTCGACAATCCGCGTAAAAGGTTCGGCCCTTTCCGGCTGCCCCTTGTCGGGCCAGTACAAACGGCGAATCGGTTCGGACATAGCGATCCTCCTCTTACCGATCACGGCGAAGGCTGGCATCATCTCATCCCCAGCTACTCCTGGATGTGCACAAAGGCACCGCGCTTGTTGCCGACCACGACGTCCGGCTTTCCGTCGGCGTTCAGGTCGACCACGCTGAACTGCGTGCCGACACCCGAATCGTCATCGATGAGGTGAGGCACGTAGCTGGCGCTACCCTTGCCGCCGCGCTTCAGCTCAAACCACCACAGCACCGCCGGTGCGTTCGGCTCGGGATCTTTCGAGTTTCCATGCGCCCAGAAGCGTTTCCCAGTGATGATGTCCTGCACGCCATCGCCATTCATGTCCGCCACTTCCACCGCATGCGGTTGGGAAAAAGTGATCCCCGTCTGCCCCTTTTCCTCCGGCGTGCCGGTGATCAGGTGCTGTTGCCAACCGTCATCGGTCTGCTCCATCCATGCCACACCGTAGCCGTGCCCTTGGAGACTGGTGATCACGTCCTGCTTACCATCCGCGTTGACGTCGTAGACATACATCTGTGCGCCACCCTTGCCGAAGGGTGCCTCGTGTTTCTGCCACGGTCCCTTGCCGTCGAGCACGGCGGGTTGCTGCCACCAGCCGGATGCCTCGAGAATGTCGGTCTTGCCGTCGCCGTTGACGTCGCCGAATCCGATCCCGTGAGTGAAACGCTGGAAGGCGAGTTTGGGAGAGATCATGTGCCAGGCCCACTTTTCGGTCGGATTCTCCGGATCGAAGCTGGCATAGCCGATACGTCCCGCACTCATGCACAGCAGGTCGGGATTACCGTCGCCGTCGATGTCCGCGAACATCGGCGATTCGTTATCGGTCACCTCGAAGGCGAC
>JBBKXR010000184.1:0-9837 GCA_037969585.1 Verrucomicrobiales bacterium | reverse complement strand
AACTCGGTATGCTGGTGCAGACGCACAGTTACGGTGAAGCGGCGCAGTGGACGGATCTCATAGACGCGGGCGTACGCATGTTTCATACCGCGAATCCCGATGCTACCTTGTCGTATCTGACGAAGCACGGCTGGCGACCACAAGAAATTCAAACGAAACACCGATGACCTCTTCGAAATTTTCCCCGGTTCGCCGTGCGTTTCTGCGCAGTGGCAGCGCCCTGATCGCTCTGCCGTTTCTTGAATCGTTCGGCTTTCGGCGTTTTGCCTCGGCGGCTTCATCGGCGACAACGATTCCTCCGAAGCGGATGATTTTTCTCGGCATGGGTTTCGGGGTGACGCGTGAGACGTGGTTTCCGGACGTGAAAACAACCGGTGCTGACTACGAGCTGCCGTCGGGCCTGAAGCCGCTGCAGAAGCACAAGGACGACATCACCATCATTCAGAACTTGTCGAATCAGTTCACCAATGACGCCCACTGGGGCAGCACCTTCTGGCTGACCGGGGCAAATCGTTACGGCGAGCCAGGGCAGAGTTTTCACAACAGCATTTCGGCGGATCAAGTGGCGGCAGAGGAGTTTGGCAAAGGTACACGATTCAGTTCGATCCAGCTCGGTGCGGAGGATTCGGCGAATTCCGGTCACGGTCCGGGCTTGTCGCTGTCGTGGAACCGTCAGGGCAAGCCGATGGCAGGCCTCGATAATCCGCTGGTCGCCTTTCACAAAATGTTCGCCGATGACAACACGCCGTTGGCTGAGCGCCAGGCGATGCTCAAGCAGAAACGCAGCGTGCTCGATACAGTGTCCGAAAATGCCAAATCCGTGGGCCGCGGTTTGACCAGGACCGATACCGACAAGCTCGACGAATACCTGCAATCGATCCGCGACATCGAAACGCGATTGTCGAAGGAAGAGCAATGGCTCGACGTGCCCAAGGTGCAGCCGAAAGATCCGATCGCCGAACCAACCGATGGCATGACTGGCGTCGAGGAGGTCAAGATCATGTATGACCTGATGCTCGCGGCGATGCAGGTCGACGCCACCCGGGTGATGACTTACCGCCAGCCGGTGCAGAGTTTTATCGACAGTCTCGGGGCGACGATTTCCGCACATAACATGAGCCACTACAGCCCTGGGGCGAGGCAGGAGGTATCGGAGGCGAGGGATAAAAAGCACTCGGAGTTGCTGGCGCACTTTATCGATCGATTGAAGGCATCGAAGGAACCGGATGGTAGCAGCCTGTTTGATCATGTGTCGTTGACCTTTGGCAGCAATATCAATTCGATTCACTACCTCACCAACTGTCCAACATTGGTAACGGGTGGCGGTGCAGGGGTGCTGCACGGTCGCCATCTGGTCATGGAGGAACCGAAAACGCCGCTCTGCAATCTCTGGCTGAGTCTGTTGCGTGGCTCGGGGATTGAAATCGAGAACCACGGCGACAGCACGGGTGTGATCGATGGGTTGGTGGGGTAGCGCAGTCCAGAGGGGGCTTTCGGAGTCACGAACTCGTGGTTGGCTTTGAGCATGGAGCCGCTACTTTTTTGTTGTTAGCGCCTTCGGGTTTGCCGTGGCTTTTGCGGGCGGTGCGGTGCGCGGGGTGAGGAAGGAGTCGATCAGTGCCTGGTCGGCGACAGCTTTGGCTCCGGCTTCGGGGACTTCGAATCCGGCTGACCAGAGGATGCCGTTGATCATCAGTTGGCGCATGCCCTGGCGTTCCCAGGCGGAGTGGGCGTCGAGTCCGCTGAAGGAAAACGAGCGGCCGCCGTCGGCGCGATCGAAGCTCCAGGCGACGATGTCGGAACCTGCTCCGTCCGGGGAGCCGGTGTGTTGTTTGCTCGACCAGACCAGTGGCGTAATGCCCTTCATGTCGGCGGGAAATTTAAAGCCGTTGAGCCAGCCGTCGTTGATCTTCCATGCGCTCACTCCGCGGGTAACGATATGCTCAGGAAAGGTGTCGTGGCTGCTGTCCCAGTGACCGCGACCGGAAAAGGTGGGATGGTAGACGGCGCCGATCCACTGCATCGATTGTTTGGCGAGATCGGGAGGAAATTCGACGGCCTGGTGAATGCTGACGATGCCGACTTTGGCGTCGACCCGTTTTTGAATGACAGCGATGCGTTGCGGTGATTGGAGGTAGGCCTGCTTGCCGGCGCCGTCGGTGTAGAAAACGATCGAGTGCGCGCCTTCGAACACCGATTCGTCCTGCGGCCAGCCATTCTCGATGACGGTAGTTTTTACTCCGCCGTTCTGCTCGAGAAGTTGGCGCATCAACAAAACGCCGCCTTTGTAATCGTGGTGGCCGGCGCGGTCGACGGGTTTGACCTCGCCGGCGACAAGGAGGATTTTGAGATCATTGGCGGCGCTGGCCGGATCGCCGCTCAGGACGGCAAAGACGGCGAGCGCGAGAAATTGGGCAGAGGCGCGGCGGATGAAATTCATAGGTGAGTGTTGATTGGCAGCTGTAGGCTAGTGATTCGCATTGATTGCGGCAAGTCCGTGATTTCGCGGACGGCGACGATGTGGCGTGCCACCCCGGGATGGAGCCAATTCAATCGCCGCTTGGCGATTGACCTGATATAGCAATTTTCCTACCTTGATGGGCATGGCTACCGTCAAAGCGCACCAGATTTGGTGGTAGAAGCTCTTCACTTTGCTCCGCGATGAAAACGATCACTGACTATTTTAGCCTGCTCAGATTTTGCCTGCCATTTCTGGCGCTCGCTGTCACGCATGCGCAGGAGGGACGTCCTGGCTCAGATTTGGGTACGCTGTTGGAAAATTTTGGGGCGAGCACGCAGACCAACATTTTTTCTCCCTACGAAAAAAGCGTCGCCGATCTCAATGCCAGCTACGCGACGGCACTCGATCGGGCGCTGGCGTCGGCTCAGCAGGATGGCAGGCTTGAAGAGGCGCTTGCGATCACCGCTGAGAAGGAGGCGGTCACTGGGGGCAGCGAGACTCCCAAAGGTGAAGTGAAAACGAATCACGGATCGTTGGTCGCCTTGCGTGAAACCTACACCAAAGCGATAATTCCCATACAGGCAGAGCGTGACCAAAAACTCACGGATGCCAATCGTGAGTTGGTCAAAGCCCTCGACCAGCTGCAACTCAAGCTGACCCAGGACGGTCGATTGGACGACGCGCTCGTGGCAAAAGTTAAACGTGAGGAAATCGAAAAACAGATCGCGTCTACGTCAGGGCAAAACGGCGACGACGGGAAAGTTCCGCTCGGAATGAAGTCATCCGAAGCCGAGGACGACGATGCTGGAGACAGCAATAAGAACGAACGATACTTCATCAATAAAACCTGGGTCAGTTCGGCCCGCGCGGCCTACAGCTTCATGCGGGATGGTGAGGGCGAGCGAATTCACGCGGGCGTGAAGACAGAGATGACCTGGAAAAAACGTCCGGACGGTATCATCGAAGCGGTCGGCAGCATGAGTCCGGACAGTCCGCCGCGCACCTGGTATTTCAAATTCGACAATTTCAAGACCGCCCTGTTCGGCGACCAGCTCGACGCTATCAACTTGCCGATGACGTCAGGCTGACATTGCGACGTCGGTCAGTCGGTCCGTTCGACACTGGCGGGCCGCCCAAGTTTTTCTGCTTCGAGACCTTTCAGGCTGTTGGCCTTAATGTTGCCGAACATGTGCAAAGTGATGAAACGAATCGAATCGGTGGTTTGCCCGTGGCTGTTCCTTTTTGCTGTGCTGATTCAAGTCGTCGACGCTGGCGCTGCAGATGAGGAGGTTCACCCGATCGATGCGCAGATGCAGGCGGCTTCAGAAAGAGACGCGTCCACGGCCGGTGAGGTGGGGGCGATTCAAGCTGCTTTGAAACAGTGGGATGCCAGTTTGAATGAGCATTATGAAAGCCTGCTGGAGTTTCTCGATCCGGCGGCGGCGAATGCACTGCGCGAGTCTCAGCGACAGTGGATTGTCTGGCGTGATCTTGAACTGAAAAGCCTCGATGCATACTACGAAAGAATGGAGGGCACGATGTGGCAACCGGTCCGCGCTTACGCGAGGATGAACCTGACCCGTCAACGGGCTTTGGCACTGCAGCGGCTCGATGAGTTGATCGAGAATCGCACAGCCAAGTAGCCGGGCCCTGGAAGTGGCAGGCTCGTTCCTCGCTCAACTGGAACGTTCACACCAGACCGTCCATTTCGCCGGTGCTGGTGGCGAAAGTCTCGTCCTGCAGGCCGAGCTGGTGCAGGGCGCTGAGGTAGAGATTGGGCAGTGCGTAGTTGTCTTCCTGATCGAAAGCCAAATGGCGTCCGTGTTGAAACCCGCCTCCACCGAACAGCATGGGCATGTTCTTGTTGTTGTGGCTGGAGGCGTTGCCGAGATTAGAGGTCAGGATAACCATGGTCTCGTCGAGCAGGCTGCCGTTGTTTTGCTCGACGGCACTGAGGCGACGCAGGAAGTCCGCCCACTCGTTGATCACCGCCTGTTCGACGATGGCGAGTTGCTCAAGTTTCTCTTCGTCGAGACCGTGGTGACTGAGCGTGTGATAACCTTCGTCGACGCCTTCCAGGCTGTTGACCTTGGCGTTGCCCGGCACGTGCAGTGTGATAAAGCGAGTCGAGTCGGTTTGCAGGGCAAGCAGAACGACATCGAGCATGGCGCGCTCGACCGAGATGGTGTTGTTACGATCGGGTTTTGGGGCCTGGGCATCGACCTTTGGCTTGGGGCGGTGGACCCAGGCCTCGTTGGCTTCGAGGCGGTGCTCCAGATCGCGAATGCTGGTCATCCAGGCGTCGAGTTTTTCGCGATCGCCTTTTCCGAGCTCTTTGGTGAGGGACTTGGTCTCGTCACCGATGACATCCATGACACTCTGCCCCTGGCGCAGGAGGTTCGCTTGACGTTCCTGTTCCTTCGGCGTGTCGTCCACGAATAGCTTTGTGAACACCTTTATCGAATCGCTGTCGGCGGGAATCATCGCTCCGTTCTCCGTGTACGATGGGCTGCTGTCGGCGCCAGTGTTCAGCACCAAAGATGGAAAGCGGGTTTCATGACCGAGGTGCTTGGCCATGTGCTGGTCGAGCGAAATGGTGTTACGCGAGGTGCTGCCGCGCTGGTTGGGGCATGCGGAAAAAATACTACCTTCGGCGGTGTGGCCGCCGGTGACGCCCGGATGTGATGCACCGGAGATCACTGTGAATTTGTCGCGAATGTCTTGCAGTGGCGTCAGGTAAGGCGAGGCATTGTATTCAGTGCCGCCGATGTCGGGAGTGAGATTGGGGCCGTGCAGCCCGAGCGCCAGGCTGACGCCGACGAAGCGTTTGGCTTTTGGGCCTGATGTGGCTGCTGCGGCAAAGGCGGGCGTCATCGCATCGAGCACGGGCAGGCCGAGGCAGACACCAGCGTTGCGCAAGACGGCGCGTCGGGAGATCTTTTTGCCGAAGTTAAAATGGACGTTTTTCATGAAGGAAAAGGGGCGCGACGTTCGCAAATTGGCGACGTGCTGGCGGGGGGACGGCGGTGGAGTATGGGCATCGGGTGACCCATTATAGAAACACCGTAAACTGACGGAAGTTTTGCGCAGTTGAAGGCGTGATTCAACGACGGTTTTGCGTCAGGATATCACATCCGGCCTCGTACAAACTTTACCAGGCCCCCGACCAGGGGGATGTGTTCAAAGACGCCTGTGGAAGCGTCCCAGTAATCTTGGTGAAAAATCGCCTGACCCTGCTGGTTGAAGCGGAGTTGGGTCATGCCGATCGTGATGATGGGCTCGCCACTGTTCAGCTTCGGTCCGGCGTAGCTCATCTGCCAGCGGATGTAGTAGTCACCCTTCTCGTCGCGGGTGGTGGAGAAGCACTCAACGCTGCCACTGGCCAGTAGGTCGGCGGTGGCGAGCAGGTGTTGCTTTACGTCAGCTCCGCTGCGCAGGGTTTTGAGCGTGTCGTTGAAAAACAAATCGTCTGCGTAAACAGCATCGAGCGCGGCTTTATGCCCGTCAGTGGGGAAGGTCAGATCGGCGAGCGCGTCCTTCCAGGCTTGAACCGCTGCGTCGGCGTCTTTGTTGTCGGCGGCGACTGTTGGCACGTTGTGCGCTTTTTCGAGGGCAGCGTTGTAGTCGCCGTAATGATCTGCGTTCGACGGGCCGGTCGCGAAGGCTATGAGGACGAGGGCTGCGATAAAGCCGAGAATGAAAAGGCCGGTCAATAACATGATGGGGGCGGGTTTTTTGAAGTTCACGTTTCGGGGGCGGTTTGGACGAATGATGTTTAAGCCTTTTCGGGCAGGGGTTTCTGGAAGCGGTAGTGTGAGACCAGCCATTCTTTGCCCTCGCGGTAACCCCACAGTTCGGCGCAGGACAGATAGAAAATACGCCAGTAGTGGAACCACTTTTTGGCGTCATCAGCGCCGTAGGTATCGGCGAACAGTTTGAGAAGTTCGTCGCGATGGGCATCCATATTTTTCAGCCAGTGTTCCGCGGTTTGCTGATAGTGGGTACCGGGGATTTGCCAATGCTGGTCGATCTTAAGATCTTTCTGAAAATGGAGCAGTAGATCGTGGGAGGGCATTTGTCCGCCGGTGAAAAAGTACTTAGCCATCCAGTCATCGTCGCTTTCGACCTCGAAGTGATAAGCGGCAACCCGGTGGGTGAAGATGTGAACGAATAGCTTGCCGGCAGGCTTTAGCCATGAGGCGATACGCTGCATAAGGGTGGCGTAATTTTTCATGTGTTCGAACATTTCTACAGAGACCACCCTGTCGAACACGTCTGCACCCTCGCCGCCGTAGTCGATCATGTTAGCGGTGCGGACGCTCAGATTTGCGAAGCCGCTGGCGCTTGCCTGCGAGTCGATGTGCGCCTTCTGCGAGGCGGAGTTGGAAACGACGGTGATTTCGGAGTTCGGGTAATGTTCTGCCATCCACAGTGACAGCGATCCCCAGCCACAACCGAGTTCGAGAATGCGCTGGCCGTCCTGGAGTTCGGCGCGTTCGCAGGTCTTAGCGAGCATCAGTTCTTCGGCGTCGGCAAGCGATTCGCGGCCGGTGTGGAACAGGCAGCTGCTGTATTTAAGGCGCGGCCCGAGACAGCGCTGGAAGAACTTGGCGGGCAATTCGTAGTGCTGCTCGTTGGCGTCGTCAGTGTTCACTGCAACCGGCATCTCGCGCAGCCCTGCAGCATGCTCTCGTACGCTCTGTTGCTGTTTTTCTTCACTTTTGCGCACGTTTTGTTCGAGGACGCCGGCGAGTCGGCGGCGAATGCCAGCGCGGATGATCGAGTCGGGCACGATGCCAGTGCCAAGGAGAGTATTGGTGACGCTCATGATGATTTCGGGGGAAGGGGGACGAAGGCGGATGTGGTTTCCTGATAGTGGCGGTAGGCGTCGCCTCGCTTTTTCAGGGACAGCTTTTCGGTCAGCGGAATTCCGGTCACTCGCAGAAGCGTGTAGAGCATCGCGAGCGGAGCGAGAATGGCGAGCCAACCGTAGGGCGCTGCCAGCGCGGCGAGGAAAAGGCCCCACCATAAAAGTGATTGAAAGAAATAGTTGGGGTGGCGCGAATACCGCCAGAGTCCCTGACGACAGACGGCGTTGTCTGACTTGTGATTGCGGGCAAATTTTTTCAACTGATGATCGGCGATCGACTCGCCGATAAGTCCGATCGACCAGACAGCGAAGCCAACGACTTCAAGCCACTGCAACGAGTCGGTAGCATCGTTGCAAATCAGGTAAACGGGCAGCGTCAGCAGCCAAGCCAGTAGACCTTGGGCGAGGAAAAACACGAGAAACGCCCAAGGGTTGGTCCATTTTTCGCGCAGGATCTGGTAGCGGGGATCTTCCTGAGGATGGTGCTGAGCGATTCGCGTCGCCAAGTGAATGCCGAGGCGCAAGCCCCAGACTGCGATGAGCGCGCCGATGACGATCCGGCGCGGTAGCCATCCGTCGCAGAGGGTCGCGTAGATCGCGGCTATGGGAGCAAATGAAAGAGCCCACAGGGCATCGACGATGCTGTAGTTGTCGAGGCGTTTCGCCCACCACCAGCCGAGCGAGAACACGACGGCGAGAAGCGCGGCGGCTGTCAGTGGCTGTGTCATGTTGAAGCGGCAAATGTGACTTTTTTAAGACGCCGGACCAGTGGCAAAGTGATCGGGTAAAGCAAAGCGACCAAAAATGGGGCTACCACTGCCCAGCCTGCAATACAGTGCAGACAGGTGGCTCCGTATTGATGGAAAAAATCGGCGGGCGAGTTTTTAAAAATCGCCATCATGTCGGCGATCGAAAAAGTTACGGCGGGCGCTCCGACCAGTTTCTCGCCGAAGCGGACAAACGGAAGGATCAGCAGGATGTGGAGTGGCGTGCAGAGGAAATTTACCGAATGAATGATGGGTTGATTGAGTCGAAAAACGTATCCGACAGCTAGACCGATCAGGGCCGTCGTTCCGAGGATAGGAAAAATGGCGGTCGCGGTGGAAACTGCCACGGCGCAGCTGAGCGCGCGCGCGCTTGCTCCCTGGATCAGTTGATTTTTGATCGGCTGGATCAATCGCCGCTGCCACAAGTTAGCGCGACCTTTAGTCGCGGTCGGCGACTCAGCGGTTGGGGGTATGGCAGCCATCGCTATCACTATGACGATCCTCCTGGTGTCAACGCAAGAGCAGATGGGGCGACGCCGTTGTTGCTGTTCAGTTGTTCGGCATTGTGTGGGCGGGTGTAGACGCCTTGGACGACACTGATCATGCGCGACGCAAAACCTGCTTCACAATATTTAAGGTAGTAGTTCCATTTGCGGATGAAGCGATCGTCGAAACCGAGATCTCTGACTTCGTCGAGCTTGTTATTAAAACTGTCGAACCAGTGATGCAAAGTGCGGTGATAACAGGTGCCGAGATCTTCAAGTCCGTGCAAAAATATGTCGCTGGTTCGGTTGAAGGCCTGATTCATACGACCAACGCTGAGTAACAGTGAGCCAGGGAAAATGTGCTTCTGAATAAAATCGGTGCCGCGCTTCAGATCTTGGTGGTCGACATCGGGGACGGTGATGATCTGGACGGCGACCATGCCGCTGGGCTTGAGCACTTGGTCGACTTTTCGACACCACGTTTCCAGATACTTGTCGCCGACTGCCTCGAGCATTTCGATACAGGCGACCTTATCGAATTGACCTTCGATGTCGCGGTAGTCCTGCAGCCGGAGTTCGATGAGATGTTCGAGCCCCCGCTCCTTTACTCGGCGGGTCGCTTCATCGTGTTGTGAGGGCGAGATCGTCACGCCAGTGATGCGACAGCCGAAATTCGAGGCAGCATAAATACTGAAGCCTCCCCAGCCACAGCCGATCTCGAGAACGTGGTCGTTTTTGCTGAGCTTCAGCTTTTCGCAAAGTGCCTGGTATTTATTCTGCTGGGCCTGTTCGAGGCTGTCGTCGGCACGGATGAATTTGGCCGAGGAGTAAGTCATCGAAGGATCGAGCCACAGCTGATAAAAGCCATTTCCGAGGTCGTAGTGTTCCTCGATGTTGCGGCGACTGCCAGACTTGCTGTTCCTGCGCAGGCGATGGCCGAGCCGGTCGAGCCAACGTAGCACGCCGATCAGTTTGATGCGCTGCGAGGAGCCCCGCAACTTCTCGTCTGCGGCCACGTTGATCGCGAACCATTCGATCACGGCGCGTATGTCGGGCGTCGTCCAAAGCTCGTCCATGTAAGCCTCGCCGAGACCAACGTTGCCGTGCAGGGAGCAGGCTTGGAAAAAGCGCTGATCGTGAACCACGAGCTCGGCTAATGGGCCTTGATCGCCGAAACCGAACTGATGCACTCCACCGTCGGGGAGCGTCATTTGCAGGCGACCGAGTTTAAATCGGTTGAGGGTGCTGATCAGC
>JBBKXR010000183.1:0-15807 GCA_037969585.1 Verrucomicrobiales bacterium | reverse complement strand
CGCGGAAGTCGCTCCCGGCAATCGCGAGGACCTGCTCCTTCCCGCCCGTGTTGTTGAGGACCCGGTACTTGAAGGATTCCCAACGCCCGTCGAGGTCATCGCTTGCCATTCCCACCGACTTCAGCAGGGCCTTACCCTCGGGACAAGTGGCTGTGCCGATGACGATACACTTGCCCGCCACCTCGTCGATGGAATGCACGATGTTCGGGGTCAGCCCCGTGATCTTGGTGATGTCGCGCTGAAGATCTTTGGCGGCTTGGAATACCCCTTTGTGTTCGCTCTCCGCCAACACGATGGTGGCCACCTCCGCTCCCTGCACGAGGTCAAAATGCGCAGCGGACTCCTTGCCTGGGCCAGCCGGCGGATCCGCTGCGAAGGCTGCCGCCACAAACGTCAGGCAGAGGGGGATGATAATTGATAATTTAAATTTCATCGTAGGTGTTTGAGGCGGGGAGCGGCTTCACTTCATCTTACGACGAAATCACTAAAGGCGTCTAGGACCGCCCTTCCTGTTTTTGGTATAATTCGATCTTTTTGGGAAATGCCATTCAACTTGGATCATCTCCGAATCAGGGTGCAGAACGATCAAGCGTTACGACTCGAAACCGATAGAATTCCTCGAACAATTCCGCGTGCTCATCAGTCGCATGATTTGGAATGTTGGTGGAATTCAAGGAAAAGGGCCCGGGGAATTTTTGAAGGCGTGGCCTCAACCCGTGTAATACAGAAGTTTGACTCCGCCCCTACAGGGCTCCTATCATTTTGGCATTGGATTCCCGGGACGTTGCGCCGGGCTAGTTTGAATCCAGCCCTTTGGGTTTCTTTACGACGACAGTCGTTAAGTCAGTGCCATTCCTCCCTGACCAAGAGTCCGCGTTGACGTCCCTCAAGCCTATAAATTTGGCTTCAGCAGTCGGACCGGTCATGCTCGCCGCGATGAAAACGCTCCCGCTTCTTCTGCTGCTCGCTGCTCTCGCTCCAGTTCACGCCCCGCAGGCAAACAACACATGGCCGGCATGGCCGGTGAAGTCGCAGGATCGGGCGTGACCAGCGCCGTTGAACTTCCCCTCGAATGGGGCAAGGAAAAGAATGTCCGCTGGCGGGTCGACCTCCCCGAGGCGGGAAACTCCACTCCCATCGTCCACCGCTACCGCATCTTAGTGACCCAGCCTGTCACTGCCGAAAAGGGACTCACCCAAAGGATCGGATTGCCGGAGAAAAACATCAGGTTTATGCCTACCTCGTCGCGCATTCTTATGGCGGTTGCGTACTGCCGTATGTCCCAATTCTCGCGATGAAAGATACGGTGTTATTCACCTTTAGCCTGCCCCTTACTTGATTCCATACAGACAACATGTTCTACTTTTGGAAGGTGATTAAACTTAGCACAGTCGCCTTTAGAGTGACCCTTACCAGGAGCTCTTCCATGACCCCATGACCGCTCAAAAGCTCGAATCGAAAATTGCGAAACGAAAAGAACACCTCGCGTTGTTTGTTGCTTCAAAAATATATTCCGGCCTGGAGATGCGTTCGATTTTTTCTATCCTGATTCTGGGCCTGCTTTCTCCCTGCACCCACTCCACAGCTCAGGAGTGGACCCGGTTTCGCGGACCAAACGGGTCAGGCGTCAGCACGGCCACCGGAATCCCCGTCACCTGGACTGAGGATGACTACAACTGGCAGATCGACCTTCCGGTTCAAGGCAGCAGCTCGCCGGTCTTGTGGGGCAAACAACTATTTCTCACCGGGGATGACGCCGAAGCAGGCAAGCGCAGCATTGTCTGCCTCGATGCGGACAGTGGTCACATTCAATGGCGCCGCGACTACGATTTCGATTCTCACTATTTGCATCGGGACAACGACTTCGCCTCTGGCACGCCTTGTGTCGATCAGGACGGTATCGTCTTCGTTTGGTCAACGCCGGAACAGGTTCTCATGATCGCTCTGACCCTCGACGGTATGGAGAGGTGGCGCCGTGATCTTGGACCCTACAAGGGACTGCATGGCTCGGCCAGTTCTCCGATCATCGCCGACGGATTGGTCCTTCTTGCAAATGACCAGATGGATCCCAAGCGTTTCTCATTTTACCTCCCCGAGGACACGAACATGGATCCCGGCAAGAGCTTTCTGATTGCGCTCGACCGAATGACCGGTGCCACGCGTTGGAAGCTCGATCGTAAATCTGAACTTGCCGGTTATGCTACGCCTTGTATCCGCCGGGTTGGTGATCGGGCGGAAGCGGTCTTTACCAGCACGCCTCACGGCATCACCGCAGTCGATCTGCAAAGCGGAAAAATCAGCTGGGAGATCGACCAACTCTGGGACAATCGGACCGTCACCTCACCGCAGTTGTACAACGACTTGGTATTCGCCAGCTTCGGCAAAGGATTGTCGGGGCAGCGCTTCGTCGCTGTTCGCCCCGAAGAAATCGGCAGCAGCACGGGCGAGCTTGTTTACGATATAACGAAGAGCGTGCCGTTAGTTCCCTGCTTTGTGGTCAAAGATGACCTCGTCTACCTGTGGACGGATGGAGGTGTTGTTACTTGCCTTGAGGCCCCGACTGGCAAAGTGCATTGGCGGGAGCGACTTGGCGGCGATTTTTACAGCTCTCCCCTCTGGATCGAAGGACGCCTCTATGGCATCAGCAAGCGAGGCGAAGTTATCGTGCTCGCCGCCAGCCGGGAGTTTGAAGAGTTGGGCAGAGTGGATCTAGATGAAAAGACGTTCGCGACTCCAGCCATCGCTAATGGAGTCATGTATCTGCGTACCCAATCGCGATTGTATTCACTGGGAAAAGCGAAGTGAATACGCGGAGTTTTTCCCGCCAAATACCGGCGCGTCGTCCTAGTGTTCGGCTAAGGCTAAATTGGCGTAACCATAAAGTAGAATGGGATTGCATCCCGTTGCCGTTGCGTTGGTGGTATTTGGCGTGGAGTTAGCCGATACTGGTTGGGTCGGTTCGGGGTGATGGCGAAGTCGCACGACGTTCGGGACGGCTTGCAAAGCCATCCTACGATCTCGCCGCCGCCGACTTTTGATGCGCCATTTTAAACCTGTTTGAATATTAGCCGCGTTCTCGGCTGTATTAATATTGCCCGGCCGCCACCGCCGCAGCCTCCTTTCGACATCGAGATCTTGGAGCCACTCGACCTGCCGCGGCAGTGGGGCTGGAGCGACGATTTCAAAGCACCGCCTGCGGACTGGTGGAACGGCGAGAACGACGCCGAATGGAAGGCATCTGAACTCGATTTAGAGGATGGCAGATTACTCGTCCTCGCTGCGACCGATCCCTTCCCGGTAGACGATTGCCCGGTATACTCGGGCGACTGACTCGAACCACTCGCGAGATTCAGTTAGCCAGTAATCGCGCGATTCTCAACGGGGAAATCAGGAGGGACCGGACCGTTGTGCCGTGGCTTCGCGAAGAACCGTCTCCTAGCGCGGATTTTAAAAATTAAGGAGCAAAATCGTTGACCCTCAGCCCGGTTTTCGATTCTTTCTACGAAAGCAGCCGTGATGAACCCCTTCCTCCCCCTGAACCCCGGCCCAAGGCAGCATGAGCACGCAAGGGTCGGAGGGGTTGAAAAAGCAAATTCCTAGCAGTAATCACCTTGTTCATTTTCACTGCCCACGACGATCCTATGAATTTTTCTGCAAAGCTCCTCTCCTGTCTGCTCCTCTTCTCACTCGGTCCGTTGGCTCCCGCGGCTCACGCTCAGGAGTTCCAAAATCTGTTCGACGGCAAGTCCCTGGATGGGTGGAAAGGTGCCGCGGGGTTTTGGTCGGTGAGCGATGGCACTATCGTTGGCCAGACGACGGTAGAGAATCCCACCACGGGGAATACTTTTCTGGTCTGGCAAGGCGGCGATGTGGCGGATTTCGAGTTTACCTGTCAGGTGAAATTTGAGGGCAACAACTCGGGTGTGCAGTACCGCAGTGAAGCGGTGGACGATGCTGGCTTCGTGCTAAAAGGTTACCAGGCGGATCTGCATCCGAAGCCGGAGTATTTCGGCATGATGTACGGCGAAAAGCTAGGTAAGCGTGGCATCATCGCGACACGGCATCAACGGGTGGAGTATGCCGTCGATGAATCGAAAAAGGTCGAAGCGGAGGTGCCGCCTTCGACGGAGTTGACTGCTAATAACTGGAATACGCTGCGAATCGTTGCGGTGGGCAATCGATTGGTTCACTTGGTCAACGGGGTGGTGACGGTGGACATCACAGACAAGCATCCGTTGTCTTTGGCATCGGGAAAACTGGGGCTGCAATTGCATGCGGGCCCAGCGATGAAAGTGGAGTTTAAGGATTTGAAGTATCGCACCTTGGCAGGGGATGCGGCGAAGAAAACGCTCGTAGAAGCGGTGGCGGCTTTCCCGAAAAAGACCGCGGCGGTTTCGGCAAATGCCTCCGTCTCAAACGCGACTGGCAGTTCCGCCTGGGTAAGTGCTGCGCCGAAGTCGGAGTGGATCTGGCGGGCGGACAAGACTGACGATGAACCGATTTTTCTGCGTCATCAATTCTCAGTGAGTGGCGCAGTAAAAGCAGCGCGCCTCTACTGCACTTGTGACAACGGGGCGACCTTGTGGCTGAATGGCAAAGAGGTGGGAACGGCACCGGATTGGGCCGAACCGATCCTGTTGGCGGATGCGAAGAAATTTTTGCAGAGCGGCAGCAATCAGATCGCAGTGAAGGCGCACAATCGGGGTGGAGTAGCGGCATTTGTGCTGAAGTTGGAGATCGAAACGGCAGACGGCAAAAAACAGCACGTGCTTTCCGGACCCGCTTGGAAGTTGGCGCTGACGGGCCCGGAAGGGTGGCAGCAAGCCGACTATGATGACAAAAGCTGGACGGCGAAGCTCAAAGAGATGGGCCAGTTCGGTGTCGGGCCCTGGGGAGTCGCCGGGCTTCGTGGGCCGGGCGGTAGTGGTGGTAGCAGTAAGAATAGCGGCCCGCTGGAGGGCTCCGATCTCACGGTGGCCGAGGGATTTTCTGCGGAACTCCTCTACACGGTGCCGAAGGCCGAGCAGGGATCGTGGGTGTCGATCTGTCGCGAGCCGTCCGGTGGTTATTATACCTGTGATCAGGGCGACCTCGGGTTGTATCACATCACGGTGAGTGAGGGAGGGGTCGAAGTGAAGCGGATCGACCTGAAGATGCCGGATTCGGACAAGCAGCTTTCCGGTGCCCAGGGATTGCTGTGGGCTTTCGACAGTTTGTGGTTCCACCGCAATGGCGGAAATTTGTATCGGCTCACGGATTCGAACGGTGATGGTCAGCTCGACCAGGTCGAGGCTCAGCCTTCGAATACTGGTGGCGGCGAGCACGGCAACCACTCGCTGATTCTCGATGCTAAGGGTGAGCAGATCTATGTGGTCGGCGGCAATCATGCGCCGCTGCCGCCGGAGGACGCCATTTCCCGCCGGCGGGTGCAGTCGTGGGACGAAGACTTTCTGCTGTCGCGGATGTGGGATGCGCGCGGTCATGCACGCGGCAAGCTGGCGCCGGGCGGGTGGATTTCGCGCTTCGATCCGAAGTCAAAAACACATGACCTGATCAGCATCGGATTCCGAAATGAATTTGATGCCGCACTCAACTCCGTGGGTGATCTGTTTGCCTACGATGCCGACATGGAGTGGGACATGGGCAGCTATTGGTATCGGCCGACACGGATCAACTATGTCGCCAGCGGTTCGGATCACGGTTGGCGCAGTGGCACGGGAAAGTGGCCGACCTATTTTGAGGACAGCCTGCCGCCAGTAGTGGAGATCGGTCCCGGATCACCGACTGGCGTGGTCGCTGGGGCCGGGGCAAAATTTCCCGAAAAATTCCAGCGGGCGCTGTTTGCCTTCGACTGGACTTTTGGAACGATCTGGGCTGTTCACGTCGACGCGAAAGGCGCGGGCTATGTAGGCGAGAAAGAATTGTTCGTGGCGGGAATTCCGCTGCCGGTGACCGATGGTGCGATCGGCGCAGATGGGCATTTGTATTTCCTCGTCGGAGGTCGCGGCACGCAGTCGGCCTTGTATCGGGTGCGCTATACCGGATCGGATTCGACCGCAGCGGCCATGCCGATTTCGCCGACTGCGGAACGTATTCTGGCGCGGGATTTGGAGGCATTTCACGGTGTGGAAAATTCGCAGGCGATCGACAAGGCCTGGCCGCACCTGGGGTCGAAGGATCGCTTTCTGCGTCATGCGGCTCGCGTCGCAGTAGAGTCGCAGCCGGTTGAGCAGTGGGCACCGCGAGTACTTGCAGAAAAAGATCCGCAGGCACTGATCGCGGCGGCGGTTGCTCTGGCTCGCCGTGGCGACGAGAGCCATCGCGACGGTCTTTTGACCGCGCTATTGCGATTGGATGCTGACCATCTTCCGACGCCGCAAAAGCTTGGTTTACTTCGGGCCTACGCACTCACTTTCATTCGTCTTGGGCAACCGGGTGAAGAGAAGCGGGCTGAGATTCTCATCGAACTCGATCACCTGTTGCCGAGCGACAATGCCGATGTGAATACCGAATTGATTCGTGTGCTCACCTACCTGCAGTCGCCGACGGTGGTTGCGAAAACAACGAAGCTGATTGCCGAACATAGTGCTCCGGAAGTGCCTGATTGGGCAGCGATTGCGGCGCGCAATCCAGGCTATGGAAAAACTGTGCAGGCCTTCCTCGACAACGCCCCGCCCAGTCGGGAGGTCTACTACGCCATGTTGATTTCACATGCCCGCTCAGGCTGGACGCTTGAGGCGCGGCGGACCTGCATCGAAGTGCTCAATGAGGCGGGTAAAGGCACCGGTGGAGCGAGTTTTCCAGGGTTCCTGTCCAATATTCGCGAACTGCATCTCGGAGCGATGAGCAATCAGCAGCGCAAAGAGCTGGCCGACATATCCGGCGAGAACTTCAACCCGGTGCCGGACTTTGTGATCCAACCGGTGGAAGGACCCGGGCAGGTCTACACCTTCGAGTCGGCGTCGAAGCATTTGAATTTCAAACAGGCGGACTTCGAGCGCGGGCGGAGCCTCTTCTTCAGCACCAGTTGCGGGGCTTGCCACCGGCTCAATGGCCTGGGTGGTGACATTGGTCCGGACATCACCAGCATTCCCAACAAGTTCGACGCTGGCTATGTGTTGGAAGCGATCATCGATCCCGGCAAGGACATCTCGGATCAGTACAGCATGTTTCAGGTGACGCTCAAAGACGGTACGCAGCACACCGGGCTCTATGTGGAAAATGGTGGCGACGCTTCGATTTATCCGCCGGATCATACCGCCGATCCGATCAGCGTTGCCGTCGCAGATGTGAAAGCGGTGAAGCAGGTAGAGGTTTCACAAATGCCGCCGGGCCTGATCAACATGCTCAACCCGGAGGAGCTGCGCGATCTGATGGCCTACCTGATGTCCGGGGGTGATCCCGAAAGCAAGGTCTATCGCCAATCGTCGTAGCGCAGACCGACAGCACAGAGGTCTCTGGACGACCTCAGGGAAGGATGACCGCTCTGTGAGCGGGCTGCGACGAACTTGGCGAGGAACTCGTAAACCCTACCGGCTTTCCGATCGGTGGCGCGAGAGGTTTGGCGAAATCCTCACTGGCGAGCAACTTGCCGCGCGTCGTCATAAAGGTCCCGGGGAGGTCGTCGCCAGCTCGAGCGGGAATGTTGATTAGAATGGCGAGGGCGGCCAAGTGATGCAGTTTGAATTTCATGCTTGGGGCTGTGAGATGAAGCAATACACGACACTGACGGCACCTCAGAAAAAGCCAGATTTTCCTTTGGGGTCTTCACGGTCTTGCGCCGCAAGAAATTCTACGTAAGTCTTCAGCCCATGAGATCGATTATTTCTGCCCTTGCTGTTTCTTGCTTGTTGTCCCTGCCTTACGGCGCGTCGGCTGAGTGGACGATCGAAACTTTCGCCGGAACCGGCACGAAAGGTCATCAAGGCGACGGGGGCCAAGCGACAGCGGCGCAACTCGACAATCCCTTCGGCGTGGTGCGCGGTCCGGACGGCGCCATCTGGTTCACAGAATACACCGGTCAGGTCGTTCGACGGGTCGCTGCCGACGGAACCATCGAGACGATGGCCGGAACCGGCGCGACCGGATACAGCGGCGACGGAGGTCCGGCGACAGATGCGACCCTGAACTTGCCTCATGAGATTCGATTCGATTCCGAAGGCAACTACTACCTCACCGATATGAAAAACCATGCCATCCGGCGAGTCGATGGAAAATCCGGCATCATCACCACCTTCGCGGGTACCGGCGAAGCGGGCTACAGCGGCGATGGTGGCCCCGCCTCAGAGGCTCTCCTCCGCCAACCGCACAGTCTTCTATTCGGTCCGGATGGACATCTCTACATCTGCGATATCGGCAATCACGTCATCCGTAAGATCGATGGAAAAACCGGAATTATCAGCACCTTCGCCGGCACAGGGAAAGCGGGACCGACACCTGACGGATCGCCGATTTCGGGAACCCCGATCAATGGCCCCCGGTCCATCGACTTCGACAACAACGGTGACCTCTGGCTCTGCACTCGCGAAGGCAACCAGGTGTTTCGCCTCGACCTCAAAGCGGGAAAAATTCACCACGTCGCAGGCACCGGGAAAAAGGGTTTCGAAGGTCATGGAGGCCCGGCCATAGCCGCCAGGCTCAGCGGTCCCAAGGGCATCGCCATCGATGCAGATGGCAACGCCTGGCTCGCGGATACCGAGAGCCACAGCGTTCGGATGATCGATGCGAAAACAGGCAATCTGGAACTGATCGCAGGGACTGGAGAAAAAGGCGATGGCCCGGATGGCGATCCCTTGAAGTGTCAGATGGCACGACTCCACGGCATTTTCGTTGATGCGGACGGTTCCATTTTTATCGGCGACAGTGAAGCCCATCGCGTAAGAGTACTGCGGCAGAAATAAACTGATAGGAATTTGCTTTTCCACGGGTTTTTAGCTGCCGGGATTGACGGGGTGCAGGGCGGAGAAAGGGTGAAAAGTCGTCTTATAACCCAATTTTCAACAGATTAGCGGTTTGTGGCAAGCATCTGAGGATCATTCGGAGGAAAGGTCCACCCAGTACTCAAAATATCTCGATTTTTGGGCAGAGCTCGCCGCTCAAACCGGCTGCCGCGTCCGAGCATGGATGCTGATGCAAAGCCACTGCCACCTCGTTCTCGAAACACCGAAACTGTCCTGAGCACGTGGGCCATACGCAGATAAGGCCCCCCGAAAGTGGTACGGCGAAAAGGGTGCACAAAGTGGCGCCTATCCATAAAGTATTGGCATGTTCGCGAATACTCGAATTTTTCGACTCTCTTCCGTAAAGGTAATAGGCCTCGTGCTGTTCCTCATTGGAACCAGCCTCCGTGCCAATGCCGCCACCCCTGTGATCGAATATTTGTTCGATGACACTGAGGACAAAGGCCCGCGTGAACCAGAATATCCTGAGCATTCGAAGGACAACACCGCTCGTAAGTTTGCCAGTGCCAAGGAGGCGATTATTGTAAAAAGCTCCGATGAACTGAATTTCGCGGTAGGCGATTCCATCACCATGGAGGCTTGGGTCAAAGTCGGCAAGATCGGCAGCGGCCACATGCCCTATCTGATTGGCAAAGGACGCCACGACGGAGGCACCAGCCAGAACTACGCGCTGCGGCTCAAAGCCGACGAATCAGGAACCCGCGTCGGATTTCTGTTCGCCAGTGAAGGAACGGGTAACGATTCAGCTGAAGCTCCCCCGCGCGAATGGCATCGCTGGTGGAGCAGTATGACGCTTCCCAGCGGAGAATGGCATCACGTCGCTGTCGCTTACACCTTCGGAAAAGAAGATAGTCTGCGGGCCTACATCGATGGCCGGAGCACCAAAGGAACCTGGGACATGGGCGGCAAAACATCCCTTGGGCCGGTTGCGGATGACTCTGACCTTGTCATTGGAACTGGCTCCGGACGCGGTAGCTCTGAGACATTTAACGGCGCTCTCGATAACCTCCGCATCTACCGGTCGGCCCTGAGCGAAGCAGAGCTTCTCGGTCGATTCAACTTCATCCCTCCGCCTCCGCCTTTGACGCGTGAAATGCTGAAGCCTGGCAAATTACTTGTGCAGATCAGTGAACAGGGAGTGGCCGACGAAAAATCCTGGCCGCACTATCCAGAAGTGACGGAAACCTACACGGCAAGCGCTTTCGGATTTTTTGACTGGCCTCAAAAATACGTCGGAACCGGAGTCCGGGGCGAACGCTCCAACCCATCTCATTTCCGGGCGGCGGCACTGGTGACATTGCCCAAAGGAAAGCATCGCCTTCTGCTTCGTGGTCGCGGAATGTCCCGACTCTTTATCGACGGAAAAGAGGTCATCAGCTCACCTGGCTCTCGAATCGGTGGCGACAACAACCCGCTTTCGAATCAGGATGAATACTTGGAGCTCGGGCCGGACTTCCGCTTTGCCCCTCCGGGCAACAATGAGAAATCGGTCGAGTTTGAAAGCAAAGGCGGCGAGTATTTTATCATCCTCGAATCTCTCATTGGAGGGGGAGGGCGCCGCCCTGAATTCGGCGAAACCGTCGTCGCAATTTCGCCCGAGGGCAGTCAATACTGGGAAATCCTCACACCGGGGAAAGAAAGAATCGCCTACAACGATGAAGGCTGGAGCGCCTACGAATCCGAACAACAGGTTTGGCTCGATCAGGAAAATGCCCGACGTCGGGCAGAGAAGCGGAATGAGCACAAGGACTATTGGTCGATGCGGCGTGATGCCGCTAAAAAATGGCTCGATTCAAAAGAGCCGATCCAAGTGCCGGAACTCCCCGAAGGCCTGCCCTCGAACAATGAAGTGGATCACTTTATCGGCGCCCGGATCGCAACGGTCTCTGCGGCATCAACACCTACCGTGGCGGGAGGCGTCAGCTACTTTGACGAAGTCCAACCACTCCTCGAAGCGAAGTGTTACAGCTGCCACAAAGGCAGCAAAATCAAAGGCGACTTACGCCTCGACACGCTTGAAGCAGCGCTCGCAGGCGGCAAGAGCGACGGCCCGGCAATCACTCCCGGTGACGTCGCAAAGAGTTCGTTGATTTGGCGAATCCACCACGACGCCGAAGATGACATCATGCCGCCCAAAGGAGATCCTCTTACCAACGAAGAAATCGCCTTGCTCGAAAAGTGGGTCAAAGAAGGCGCGAACTGGCCTCAGTTTGATGTCGATAACTTTGAGCCAACGCCGCTCGCAGGCGAACTCACTTTTCTAAGAAGACTCGCCCTCGATACAGTTGGGGTTCCCCCGACGGAAGCCGAAATCGACCAGTTCATGAGCGATCCGGAACCGCAGCGGCGGACCCTCGCGATTGATCGCTTTCTCGAAGACAATCGCTGGGCCGACAACTGGATGGGCTATTGGCAGGATGTCCTCGCGGAAAATCCTAACATCATCAACCCGACCCTCAACAACACCGGCCCCTTCCGCTGGTGGATTGAGGAATCACTGATCGACAACAAGCCGCTCGACCTTTTCGTCACCGAACTGATTCGCATGGAAGGTAGTGACCGACTTGGCGGACCACGCGGATTCGGAACCGCCTCCGGAAACGATGTGCCAATGGCCGCAAAAGGAATCATCATCAGCGAGGCGTTTCTCGGAGTCGAAATGAAATGTGCTCGTTGTCATGATGCGCCCGGGCACGAGTGGATGCAGCAGGACCTCTTCGAGATCGCTGCGATGCTGAACCAGGGCTCGATCAAGCTCCCAATGACGAGCAGTGTCCCCATGGAAAAATTGGAGGAACGCGAACGTAAGCCGCTCATCAAAGTAACGCTTATGCCGGGAACGACGGTGGAGCCGGCATGGCCCTTCGAGCAATTTTCCAGCTCGGAGAACGCGCTCGCAATAACCCAAAACCCCGATAGCAAAAGAGACGTTCTCGCAGCCCTGATCACCGCGCCAGAGAATGAACGCTTTGCGGAAGTCATGGCGAATCGCATCTGGCAGCGTCTCATGGGACGCGGCATCATTGCGACGGTTCACGACTGGGAAAACGGCAGCGCCTCCCATCCCGCTCTTTTGAAGTGGCTTGGACGTGAGTTGGTGGCTTCCGGCTACGATACTAAAGCGATCGCAAAAATCGTATTAAATTCTCATGCCTATCAGCGCACGACTGACTCGTCACTGAAGGACGCGAGCCCACTCTACATTGCTCCCGCACCTCGCCGTTTGCAGGCCGAGCAGATTGTTGATTCACTGTTCAGCGCTACTGGAAAGCCATTTGATGTTGGCGAAGTGACCCTCGATATCGACAGCGGCAGAGCGCTCAGTTCTTCAATCAGTCTTGGCAAACCTGATCGTGCCTGGATGCTGGCATCCACCTCCAACGAGCGAGATCGCCCCAGCCTTTCACTTCCTAAAGTGACCGCTGTTTCCGACATCATGGAAACCTTCGGTTGGAGAGGGGCCCGTCAGGATCCAATCAGTATCCGAAGCACCGACGAAAACGTGCTCCAACCCGCGATCATCGCCAACGGAACCATGGGCGTGTGGCTGACTCGATTGAGTGATGATCACGGCACCACCGCACTCGTCATGGAAGACCAATCGGTGGAAACGCTCGTCGATCGTCTCTACTTGCGCCTGCTCACACGCAAGCCAACTCAGGCAGAGAAAGAAAAATATGTTAGCTACCTGTCCTCAGGTTACGAAGAAAGAGTGATTCCCGAAGCTGACCGCAAGCAGCCCGCAGCGGTGAAGCGTGCACCGAAGCGCTACCTGAGCTGGTCGAATCACCTCGACCCCGGCGCCAACGAACTCGCTGTCGTCAGGCAAACAGAAGTTCGCGCCGGCGATCCCCGCACCAACGCGCTTCGCGAAGATTGGCGAAGCCGGATGGAAGACGTACTGTGGGCCATGCTAAATGCGCCGGAATGGATCTACACCCGTTAATTTTTTCCCGATAAATTCAACTCAGCAGAATCATGAAATCCCGTCGTAATTTTCTCAAGCAAGCCTCCCTTCTCGGAGCCGGAGCCGCGATGTCTCCCGGACTTCTCAATGCGTCGAACACGGTGCACATGCCGAAGGGCAAAGCCGAGCATTGCATCTTCATTTGGCTCGGTGGTGGTATGGCTCAGATCGATACCTTTGATCCCAAACGCAAAGGCGATTCCAAAGCGAGTCCGAAAAAATCAGGATCCGAATACGATAAAATCGAAACCGCGGTTCCCGGTGTCGAATTTTGCCAGCACCTCCCCAAGTTGGGTGCCCTCGCTGAAGAACTCACCGCGGTGAGAACGGTGAACCACAACGCGATCGATGAACACGCCATCGCGACGAATCTGGTGCACACCGGCCGTCCCACCTCGGGAAGTATCACTTACCCGTCGATTGGATCCATCATCGCCTCACAAAAGGGAGCCGTGAACCCCGAGGTTCCCGCGTACATGCTCATCGGTTATCCCAACGTCAGCAGAGGCCCCGGATTTATCGGCACGAAAGGGAACTTTGTTTACCTGACCGACACAGAAAGTGGTCCTGCAGGATTCACGCGTCCTGACGACGTCACCAGTGATCGAGCTGCCAAACGACGTGCTTTGCTCGATCCGCTCATGGCTCGCTCCGCTGAAGGTTCCGTCGTTTCACGCTATCGGGATGCGCAGGAAGAAGCTCTGCGCCTCGCCGGACCCGATTTCATGAAGCACTTCGACTTGTCCGGAGAATCCGCCGACCTTCGCAACGACTACGGTGGTGAGTTCGGCCAACGCTGCCTCCTTGCTCGACGACTCGTTGAATCAGGAGTGCGTTTCATCGAGGTCTCACACAACCTCAACTTCATGAACGGCAGCGGATGGGATACCCACAACGAAGGCCAGCAAAACCAGCATTTGCTCATCCAGGAGCTCGATACCGCGATGTCAGCTCTGATGCGTGACTTAAAAAAGAAAGGCATTCTCGACAAGACGCTGATCGCGATCGGAACCGAATTTGGACGCCCTGCCGGCTATGATGGCCGTGGCGGTCGCGGCCACCAGGGCAGCTGCTTCAGCCTCGTCCTCGCCGGCGGTGGACTGAATCACCAGGGTGCCTATGGAGTCACCGACGAACTCAGCCAAAAGATTGTCGAAGACGCCGTGCCACTTGCCGACTTTCACGCGACCATCCACGCGACCCTCGGTATCGATCCGTCCTATGAACTCACCGAAGGCAAACGACCCGTGCCGATTACCGATGGAGGTAAGCCGATTGCGAAGCTTTTTAGCTGAGGAGGAAGGGGAAAAACAAAGAAATTCCCGCCGCGTGACGTCCGGGGCTGCTGCTCTGCCCGATTTCCATGATCCTACAGGGTTTGGTCAACCTCAAGGATAGAGAGCGCTGAAGGCGCGGCCTCAAACCGTGTAATTCGGAAGTTTGACTCCGCCCCTTCAGGGCTCCTATCATTTTAGCATTGGATTCCCGGGGCGCTGCCCCGGGCTGGATTGAATCCAGCCCTTTTGGCTTCTTTACTGCGACCACAGTCCTTAAGTAAGTGCCTAGCGAAAGACCCCGGGAATCCAAGCGATGGGAAATCCCGAGCCAAATTCCGAACGCGGGACCGGGATAATTTTTGAGCAGCGGGATGTGCTCGAAAAGCGGGCTAGGGACTTTACCTCCTTCCACGTTCTCGTATCGAGTGCGGCTGGAGAAATAGGCTTCGACTTGGTAAGGTCCGGTAATGATTTCAGATCGTCGCCAATTTCTTGCCCGCACGGGTTGCGCTTTTTCCGCAGCAGCTTTCGGTTCTTCGTTTCTGACATCCTGTGGTGACGGCGGAAATGGTGACGGTTCTGCGGGCAGTGGAGACAGCTCACGTTTCAAAATCTCGCTGGCTCAATGGTCGCACCACAAAGCGCTGAAGAACGGGACGCTCGATAATTTGGATTGGCCGGCTTATGCAAAATCGAATTTTGAGATCGATGCTCTGGAGTGGTCGAATCATTTCTTCTTCGAGGAAAATGACACGCTCGGCTATCAGCCAAAAGGGCAGCATTATCTGGCAGAAATGAAAAAGCGCTGCGATGACAACGGCGCAAAAAGTCTTCTCATCATGTGTGATCGGGTGGGGAATTTGGGTGATCCTGACGCCAATAGACGAACCAAAGCGATTGAAGGTCATTACGCCTGGCTGGAGGCGGCGAAACTTCTGGGGTGCCACAGTCTTCGGGTGAATGCGGCATCAGACGCGAAATTAAGCCCTGAGCAACAGGGCGATTTATGCGTTGAGGGACTGAGCCGTCTTTCCGAAAAGGCGACCGAATTCGGGCTGAATGTGATCGTGGAAAATCACGGCGGCTATTCGTCGCATGGTGCTTGGCTTGCCAATGTGCTGGGAACGGTGGGCAAAGACAATTGCGGGGCATTGCCTGATTTTGGAAATTTCTTCGTCGTGAAAAATCGCGGAAATACTGAACAGTTCGAGAAAGACAAAGCGATTTATGCAGGTGACGAGGCACTGTTCACTTCGGACGAAGGACTGGAATTCGATCGCTATAAGGGCACTGAATTGTTGATGCCTTTTGCAAAAGGCGTCAGTGCAAAATCGCATGATTTCGATGAGGACGGGAACGAAGTGCACACTCATTTTGTGACCATGATGCAAATTGTCGTCGACTCCGGTTACGACGGCTACGTCGGTATAGAGTATGAGGAGTCCAAGATAGGTGAAGACGAGGGAGTGAAGTAGACAAAGGCATTGGAGAGAACAATCGATGCGGTGTTTGCTTGAGACACCGTCTTGATCTGGGGGGGAGTCACCCTTTCTTGACAGTCACCGAAACGTCACAACCCCTGCCCAGAATTCCCAAACGACTT